>JAGPGQ010000338.1 GCA_018055925.1 Micropruina sp. | reverse complement strand
GGTCGACGATCACCAGCGGCAGCCCGCACAGCGCCGCCTCGTGCAGCACCAGCGCCTGGGTGTCGGTCTGGGAGGGGAAGACGAAGACGTCGGCGCCCCCGTAGTAGGCCGCCAACTCGTCGTGCGGTACCCGTCCGATCAGCCGGACGCCGCCGTGCCGGGCCGCCCGCTGCATCCGCCGGCGCAAGGTTGGCGGCGACTCGTGGTAGTCGCCGACGATCATCAGCTCGGCATGCGGCTCGAAGTCGCGGACCAGCTCGAAGGCGTCCAGCAGCAGGTCGAGGCCCTTCTCGGGCGACACCCGTCCGACGTACAGCAGCCGGGGTCCGCGCGCCTTCGCGATCGGCTTGCGCTCGGCCAGCGGGTCGGCGCCGTTGGGCACCACCCGCACCTTCGCCGACGGGGCCAGTTCGCGCACCCGCCTGCCGGTCTTGTCCGAGGGTGTGGTGACCAGGTCGGCGGTGCTCAGCATGTCGGACGCCGCCTGCAGCAGCTCCAGCTGCGCGCCGCCGCGCCGGGGCCGCTTGAACCGCAGCTTGCGCAGCTTCGCCCACGGCTTCGACTCGGCCCGCGCCGCGAACAGCCGGTAGGCGGCGTTCAGGAACGGTCCCAGGTGCCAGTAGTGCTCGGCGTAGGCCTCCAGGTCGGTATGCCAGGTGACTACCAGCGGACGCCCCGCCCGCTGCGCCACCCACATGCCCAGCAGCCCCACCCCGCCCAGGCCGTGGACGTGGATGATGTCCGGCGGGTCGGCCACCAGCTGGGCCAACCGGAACTCCAGGTCCTTGCCGAGCGACAGCCGGATGCCGGCCCCCGGGATCGGCACCGACGGCATCCGGATCTCCCGGCGATGCGGATCGCCCGCCAGCGGATTGGGGCCTTTCGCCTCGGGGGCGACCAGCAGCACCCGATGCCCGGCGGCCAGCACCTCTCGCTCCAGGAACTGCACCGCGTACAGCAGCCCGCTGTGCGCCGGACCGTAGTTGTCGGTGAACTGCGCGATGGTCAGCGGACGGGTCGGCTGCGCGACCTGGACCTCGGCGTGCGGGAACTCGAAGGATCCGGGGTCGTCGGCCGGGGCCTCGACGGGCTCGACCGGAGGTGCTTCCACGGGCTCGACCGGTGGGGCCTCGACGAGCTCGACCACCGGGGCGGGCTCCGCAGGCAGGCCGGCGGGGGACTCGCCGCGTTCAACCGGCTCGCGCTCGTGGTCAGCCATGACCGAAAGGCTAACGGTGCGCAGCCGTCGCGATGGTCTCGACAGGCTCGACCGCCGCGCTGGATCCCCGGTTGCCTCGTCGTCCCGGGCCTGATCCGGGACCCCTGTGCCGGAGTTGTCCGGGCGGCGCGGAGAGATCCCGGCGTTCGCCGGGATGACCAGCCTATGGGGACGATGTCAAGTGGCTTGGTTTGTTGGTTTGGGCAGGGGTGGTCGGCTCGCCGGGTTGGCCGGCGGGCTGGTTTCGCTGGTCGGGGTGCGCTGGTGCGGCGGTGGTCCGGGGGCCCCGCGCCCTGTTTCCTGCCCTACGTAGCGTGCAAGCGGGTTGTTCCCGACAGCCTTCATCCGGGCTTTGGTGGAAACGGGCGGGGCTGCTCATGGTCATCCGCGGGATGTGGTCCCGACGAAGAGGCGGGCTCGCCCCGGTCCGGTCAGCTGGTAGCGCCGTGGGGGTTATGCGGCAGTGGCGTTCCTCCTGGCGTGTGCTGGGGATTGCGGGTTGAGTCCGCTGGCGATGGTGGGGTCCCAGGCGGTGCTGGTGGTGATAACGGCATGGAGCTGGCGCAGCAGGCTGCCGGCAACCGCGACGCGGGCCTGGGCGTTGGTCAGTTTGTTGTCGGCACGCCCGGTCAAGTGGGCGTATCGGGCGGCGAGCACGGGGTTGGTGCGCAGCGCTGCCCAGACCGCCCGCCAGGCTGCCAGGCGGAGTTGGGGCCGGCCGCGGCCACTGATGGTGGTCTTGCCCTGGTAGGTGCCCGAGGCGTTGTCACGGGGGCAGAGCCCGGCGTGCTTGACCAGCGCTCGAGCCGTCGAGAACCGTGCCGGGTCACCGGTTTCGGCGAGGATGGTGGCAGCGCCGACCACGGACAGCCCGGGGATGCTCGTCACCAGCATGGTCAGGCCGAGGTCGTCGAGCACACTAGCCATCCGGGTCTCGACCACGGTCAGCTCGGCGCGGGCGTGGGCCAGGTCTGCCAGGGCGAAACCTGCCCGTTCCAAAGCGCCCGCACGTTGGTCGGGCACCCCGGCCGCTGCCTGCACCGGATCGGCGGCGGCGTCGAAGACGGCCCGCACGATCGCCGAGCGCCACCGCAGAGCCCCCTGGCGGGGCAGTTCGCGGCGGACCGCGGCAGCGAACCGTTTCCAGCCCCAGCGGCGGATCACGGCCAGATCACCATCGGTGCCGACCCGGTCCAGCAGCACGGTCATCGCAGCACGCCAACTCTTGGAGTCCAGCGGTTCAGCGGCGGCTCCCAACACAGCCGGCCAGCAGCACTCCAGTAGGTCCCTGACCTGTTGCCGGGCAGCGCCAGCAGCAACGACCCAAGCAGCCCGGCGGGCGCCCAGATGCCGCAACCGGGCCCAGACAGGTTCGGCACGCTCAGGCAGATAGCACCGCAACTCGGTGACCAACCGAGCGATGATCATCGCGTCGGTGTCATCGTTCTTGTTATACGTGAAGTCCTCGGCTTCCCGAGCCCGGCACACCAGCAACGGCTGCACGCACACCAGCCTCACACCCAACTCCGCAGCGATCTGGTCCAGCACCCGCCAGCGGTGCCCGGTCGGCTCGCACGCGACCACCACCGAGGTGAACCCCGCCGCCTTGGCCCGGTCCAGACCCCACACGACAGCCTCACGCAACTGCCACGCCTTCACCTTCACAGTGCGGCGAGCCAGCACCCGCGAGTCCTGATCCGTCAGCGCGCACACCTGCTTATCAGAGGCCAGATCGAAAGCAAGCACCGCCGACTCACGCGTGACCACAGCACGCAACCGGGCCAACTGCCCATTCCGACGACGATCCCCACGCGAGAGCCGACGACTACGATTCGACATACATCCTCCTGATGAGTGGTTGGGACACCAAGCCCGGTCAACCCCATCAGGGGGATGCCCTCGACTCCAACCAGTCCCTCAGGTAGTTACTACGAAGGGCGGCGGGATGACGAAGGGCGGCCGAAGGCGGCGGGGGACGGAGGTCGGCGGGGGACGGAGGTCGGCGGAGGACGAAGCGCGCGGGCACGAAGCGGCCGGGACGAAGGGCGGCGGGGGACGGAGGTCGGCGGAGGACGAAGCGCGCGGGCACGAAGCGGCCGGGACGAAGGG
>JAGPGQ010000106.1 GCA_018055925.1 Micropruina sp. | reverse complement strand
CCCGATGACCTGCTGCCCCTCGACCTCGTCGCCGGGCAGGAAGGCGACCAGGTCGTCGCTCCAGCGCAGGCGTCCCTGCCGCTGGCAGTGCAGGTGCACCACGGGGCTCCAGCCGCCCGAGACGGCGACCAGGTCGCAGTCGATGGTGCGGGGCTGGCCGACCGGGGTGCCGTCGGCGTCGATGGCGCTGACCGTGGCCGAGGTCACCCGCGGATCGCCGTCGGTTCCGGTCACGGTCACGCCGGCGAGCACCTCGACCTCGCAGGCCCGGGCGGCCGGCGACTTCTCCGGACGGGCGTCGGCCACCGCGACCACCTCGACGCCGGCGTCGGCCAGTTCGGGCAGCATCGGGTAGACGCTGTCGTTGGTGGTGGCGACCACCACCCGGCCGCCGGCGGCGACCGCGTACCGGTTGAGGTAGGTCCGCACCGCGGAGGCCAGCATCACGCCGGGCCGGTCGTTGTCGGCGAACACCAGGGGCCGTTCGTGGGCGCCGGTCGCGACGATCACCCGGCCGGCCCGGACGTGCCACAGCCGCTGCCGGGAGATCCCGGCGAACTCGGGCCCGGCGGCCGCCGCCCCGAGGTGGTCGGTGCGGTTCTGCAGGGCGACGACGTAGTTGGCGTCGTAGCTGCCGAACGCGTTGGTGCGGGTGAGCACGGTCACCTCGGGTGCGGCGCGGAGTTCGTCCTCGACCCGGGCGATCCAGCGGGCGGCCGGGACGCCGTCCACGATGGCGTGCGGCTCGCCGAGCAGCGAGCCGCCGAGTTCGGGTTGGTCGTCGATCAGGATCACGCGGGTCCCGTCGGCGGCGGCGGTGGCCGCCGCGTTCAGCCCGGCCGGTCCGCCGCCGATCACCAGCACGTCGGCGTGCACGTACGTCTTGTCGTAGACCGCCTCGTCCGGCGCCGGGTCGAGCACACCGGTGCCCGACAGGTATTCGGCCTCCAGGCCGTCCACGAGTTCGATCGTCGTGGCCGGCACCATCGGCTCGCTCACGCTCTGCCCGGGACGCCGGACGTTGACCAGCGCGTTCGGCTCCTCCACGCCGGCGGCCAGGATGCCGCGGGGCCGGCCGCGGTAGATCGACGGGCCGGTCTCGATCACGTCGGCGGCCAGCAGCGCCGAGGCGAGCGTGTCCCCCCGGTGGCCGGTGTAGTCGCGGCCGTCGACCCGGAACCGCAGGTCGGTGCCGCGGTCGATCCGGCCGCCGCCGGCGAGTCGCCGGGATCGGGTGCTCACTGGTCTCCTCCGGAGGTTTCGGGACGGGGGTCGTCGGGTCGGTAGACGGCCTCGATGCGGTAGCTGGCCGTGTCCCGGACCACGTTGAACCACTTCCGGCAGCCGCCGGAGCAGAACCAGCGTTCGGCGAACCGGCCCTTGGGGTTGTTCCGGTAGAACAGGTACCGGGCCCATTCCTCGTCGCTGAGCGCGTGCGGGTCCTCGGGGTAGGGCACGTGGGCCTCGCCGCCGTAGTGGAGTTCGGTCTCGTCCCGGGGTCCGCAGTTCGGGCATTCGATCAGGATCACGGCCGCTTCCCCTCTCAGTGCGCGACGCCGGCGGCGCCGTGTTCGTCGATCAACGCCCCGCTGACGAACCGATCGAGGGCGAACGGCTCGTTGAGCGGGTGGGCGGCACCGGTCGCGATGGTGTGCGCGAACGTCCAGCCGGCGCCGGGGGTGGCCTTGAAGCCGCCGGTGCCCCAGCCGCAGTTGACGTACAGGTTCTCCACCGGCGTGGGGCCGATGATCGGGGAGGCGTCCAGGGTAACGTCGACGATGCCGCCCCAGGTGCGCAGCAGGTGCGCCCGGGCGAAGATCGGGAACAGCTCCACCGCGGCCGCCAGCTGGTGCTCGATCACGTGGAATCCGCCGCGCTGGCCGTAGCCGTTGTAGGCGTCGATGCCGGCGCCCATCACGAGTTCGCCCTTGTGGGCCTGGGAGACGTAGACGTGCACGTGGTTCGACATGACCACGGTCGGGTGTACCGGCTGCAGCAGTTCCGAGACCAGCGCCTGCAGCGGATGGGACTGGACCGGCAGCCGGAACCCGGCGAGTTCGGCGAGCACGCTGGAATGCCCGGCCGCGGCCAGGCCGACCTTCCCGGTGGCGATCCGGCCCCGGCTGGTCTCGACGCCGACGACCCGTCCGCGCTCGATCGCGAAGCCGGTG
Organism: Micropruina sp.; assembly: GCA_018055925.1. GTDB lineage: Bacteria > Actinomycetota > Actinomycetes > Propionibacteriales > Propionibacteriaceae > Micropruina. Next base: position 9,963 of record JAGPGQ010000106.1, on the reverse strand, counting down.
ACCTCGCAGTTCTGGATCAGGTCGATGCCGTACTCGTCGGCCTTGCGGGCGAACGCCCAGGCGACGTGGTCGTGCTTGGCGATGCCGCCGCGGGGCTGGAAGGTGGCGCCGAGCACGGGGTAGCGGATGTTGTCGCCGATGTTGATGATCGGGCAGAGTTCCTTGACCTGCTCCGGCTCCAGCCATTCGGCGTCGATGCCGCTGAGCCGGTTGGCGCCGACCCGGCGGACGGAGTCGCGCACGTCCTGCAGCGTGTGCGCCAGGTTCATCACGCCCCGCTGGCTGAACAGGAAGTCGTAGTCGAGCTCGGCGGGCAGGCCCTCCCACAGCTTCAGGGAGTGCTCGTAGATCGCCGAGGACTCGTCCCAGAGGTAGTTGGAGCGGATGATCGCGGTGTTCCGGGCCATGTTGCCGCCGGCCAGCCAGCCGCGCTCGAGCACGGCCACGTCGGTGATGCCGTGGTTCTTCGCCAGGTAGTAGGCGGTGGCCAGCCCGTGCCCGCCGGCGCCGACGATCACCACGTCGTAGGACGGTTTGGGGTCGGCGTTGCGCCACAGGAAGTCCGGGTGCTCCGGGAGCGGGTCGGCCATCGGTGTCTCCGTCGTCGAGTGCTGTGGTGGGCGGGCAACGGCCCGCGGGCGCCGGACCGGCCACCTCGCCGGCATGGTATGTGACTAATATATCAACTGGTCGTTAGTAGTATCGTGTGCCCCGGTGGCCCTGTCAACCGGCCGCCCGAAGGGGTGAATGCACACCATGAGCACGGATCGGCTCGCGCGCACCGGCGAGGAACCCGGCACCGCGACCTCACTGGCCGGGCGCGCCTACGAGGCGATCCGACAGCGGCTGATCCTGCTCGGCATCCGTCCCGGCGACCCGATCAACGACGTCGCGCTGGCCGCCGAACTCGGCGTCGGGCGGACGCCCGTCCGCGAGGCACTGAAGCGGCTGGAGACCGATCACCTGGTGGTCTCCTATCCGCGGCGGGGCACCTTCGCCACGGTGGTGGACGTCACCGAACTGGGCGCGATCTCCGACCTCCGCAAGCTGCTGGAGCCGCACGCCGCCCGGCGGGCCGCCGAGAACGCGTCCCCGGCGATGCGCGCCGAACTGCGCGCGCGGGCCGCCGAGATCCGCCGGCTCGACCTGGCCGACGACGACCGGGACGGGTTCCTCACCGAGGACATGTCGGTGCACCGGCTGATCTACGCCGCCGCCGGCAACCCGCATCTGCAGGACGTCCTGATCCGGTACGACAACCTGGCCACCCGGATCTGGTGCCTGGTGATCGACCGGCTGCCCGACCTGGCCGAGCACATCCGCGGTCACGCGGACCTGCTGGAGGCCATCGCCGACGGGGAGGCCGACCTCGCGGCCAGGCTGACCAGCGAGCACGTCAGCCATTTCGAGGACGCCATCCGCGGCGTGCTGTGAGCCGGCTACCGCAACACGACGGTCTTGTTGCCGTGCAGGATCACGCGCCCCTCGCAGTGCCAGCGAACGGCGTCCGACAAGGCCTTGCGCTCGGTGTCGCGGCCGGCGGCGACCAGGTCCTCCGGACCGTAGGTGTGGTCGACGTCCACCACCTGCTGGGCGATGATCGGGCCCTCGTCCAGCTCGCTGTTCACGTAGTGCGCGGTGGCGCCGACGGTCTTGACGCCGCGCTCGTAGGCCTGGTGGTAGGGCTTGGCGCCCTTGAAGCTGGGCAGGAACGAGTGGTGGATGTTGATCACCCGGCCCTCCATCCGGCGGGCCAGTGAGTCGCTGAGCACCTGCATGTAGCGGGCGAGCACGATCAGGTCGACGGCCAGCCGGTCGACGAGGCTCAGCAACCGGGCCTCCGCCTCGGGTTTGGTCCCGGGCGTGACCGGGACGTGGAAGTACGGGATGCCGTGCCACTCGACGATCCGCTGGAAGTCGAGATGGTTGGACACCACGCCGACGATCTCGATCGGCAGCTCGCCGGTGCGTTCGCGGAACAGCAGGTCGTTGAGGCAGTGGCCGAACCTGGAGACCATCACCAGCACCCGCAGCCGGTGCCCGTGCGGGACCAGGTTCCAGCGCATGCCGAACTGCTCGGCCACCGGCTCGAGCGCGGCCCGCAGGGCCGCCTCGTCGGCGGCCAGGGAACCGCCGGCGGGCGCGACGTGCACCCGCATGAACAGGTGCCCGGCCCGCCGGTCGTCGAACTGCTTGAGCTCGGCGATGGTGAAGCCTTGGTCGACCAGCACACCCGTGACGGCGTGCACGATGCCCGGCTGCTCGGCGCAGTCCAGCGTGAGCACGAACTCGTCCGCGACCTGGGCGGACGGGGTCGACGGCGAGTCCATGACGCCTCCTGATATGTCAGTTGCATCACAAAGGTATGTTAGATGTCCTTCGAGGGTCAACTGCGCTGTGGGCGCCGGAACGCGCCTGCCAGCCGGGTGGCGGCGGCCCCGCCGGGCGGTCGACGACCCGGCGAGGCCAGTTGTGCTATCCGCAGGCGGACTTCACCGAGCCGTGCCAGAGCATCGGCTGCAGGGCGCCGGTGCAGAGCACGCTGGTCGGCTTCGCTCCGGCCGGCAGCGCGGCCTGGTAGCCGTAGACCCGCGCCTCGGCGCCGAGCAGCTGCTCCATCAGGCCGGGCTCCCGGGGCAGCACGACCCGGGCCTGCGCGGCGTCCACGCCCATCACCGAGGCCATGTCGCGGAAGGCCTCGTCCTGGCCGAGCTGAGCGTCGATCAGCTTGTGCGCGATCGCCTGCTTGCCGTCGTAGATGTGCGCCCCGATGTCGGCCCGGATCGTCCGGGCCGGGATGCCGCGGTGCTTGGCCACCCAGTCGACGAACGCGCCGTACTCGTTGGCCAGGCCGGTCATCATCAGCTGGCGCTCCTTGGCCGACATCGCCCGGAACGGGTTGCCGAAGTCCTTGCCCTCACCCTGGGTGAGGTACTCCTGGGTGAGCCCGCCCTTGGTGGTGACCCCGGGTTCGAGGGCGGTGCTGCCGAGGCTGACCACGTCCTTGAAGTGGGTCAGCGGGCCCATGATGACGCCGATCGAGCCGATCAGCGACCCGTGGTCGGCGACGATCTTGTCGGCCCCGGCCATCGCGTACATGCCGCCGGAGGCCGACATGCCGCGCACGTAGGCGACCACCTTCTTGCCGGTCCGCGCCTGGTACCGCTCGACGGCGTCGGCGATGGCGCGCGAGCCGTTGATGCTGCCGCCCGGGGTGTTCACCAGCAGGGCGAGGCCGGCCGCGTCCTCGGCCTGGATCGAGTCGATCGTGGCGGCCACCTCGTAGCCGTACGTGGTGCCGCCGAACGACAGTCCATCGCCCGCTTCGGCCATGATCGCGCCCGACACCGGGATCCCCCGGATGGTCTGGGCCGCTGTGGCGGTGCCGTTGCCCCAGACGGTCTCGAACGACTGCTGCTGCGGCCCGGCCGGGGCCATCGCCGCGGTCACCGCGCCGGCGATCAGGGCGGTCAGCAGCGAGCCGACCACGGCGAGCACCAGGAGCACCAGACCGGCGCCCAGGCCCGCGCCGGCGCCCAGGCCGAAGCCCCGGCGGAACGACCGTGGTGGGGGTGGTGGGACGAACACCGGAGCGGGCGGCAGGGGTGGCGCCGCCGCCGGGGTCAGGGGTGTCTGGACGGCGTCCGGCTGGGTCTCGGGGCTGTCGGTGGACATGCTGCTCCTTGTCAGGGGGATATAACAGGTTGGCTTTCGACGCTAACCCAGTTCCGGCTGGAATCGGTCCTGCCGGTCGCCCATTCCGCGAAGCTGTGGATAACCTGCCTCGCGGGCTGAGACGGATGGCCCTTCCCACGCTCGTGGTCGTCCACGGCCGGGGTCGCGCCCTCGCGTGACCCGGAGTCCCCCTGGATCGGATGGGCATCTCGTCCAAGACCACGTCGCGCCCTCGCGTGACCCGGAATCCCAGATCCCGCCCGCTGGGCGGCGTAGTCGTCCCAGCCAGGCGGATCGAGCCCGGCGATCTTCGCGGCGCTGGACGCCGAGCGCCGGCGTCATGGCCTGACCTGGGCCCAGGTGGCCGCGCAGACCGGGGTGGCCGAGAGCACCCTGCGTCGCGCTCGGGAGCAGGGCCGGTTTCGAGGCCGACGGCGTGCTGGCCATGGCGCAGTGGCTGGGCCGGCCGGTGGAGGACTTCACCCGTCCCGGTGACCCGCCCCGGAGGCGCCGCGCTGAACCGCGGACCGCGGTCGACGCGCCGCCGCCGGTGCGTCGGACCTCCGGGTCAGGTGCGGACGATCAGGTCGGCGCGTTCCCGGGTGCCGTCGGCGCCGAACAGGGCCTGCTCCTGGGCGGCCCAGCGTTCCCAGTGCGGCCGGTAGGCCTCGCCGTCCCGCTCGATGCCGCGAGCCATCCGAATGTCGCGGGTCGCCTCCACCCAGACCCGGACGGCGACGAACTCCCCCGCCGGGCGAACGGTGCTGGCGCAGCCCTCGACGATCAGCAGCGGAGTCCGGGGCACCTTGATGCGCTCGCCCCAGGACGAGGTGGCCCAGTCCCAACGGCGGTAGCCGGCATCCCGGCCGTCCGCCAGCGGACGCAGCACCTGCTCGGTGAGCAGGCCGGACGCCGCGGCGAGGCCGTCCCAGCCGGGGAACAGGTCGTCCATGTGCACGACCGGGCAGTCCAGGTGTCTCCGGACCTGCTCGGCGAGCGTGGTCTTGCCCGAGCCGCTGGGACCGTCGATGCCGACCACCACCGTCCGGCCACGGCGGGGTTCGGCCGTCCGGGCGAGAGCGGCGACGGCGTCCGCGGAGTCGGGGTGCATCCCGGCGACTCTACCGGTGGCCGCACGGACCATGGCCAAGGCCTAGAGTGAGAACTCAGCCACACCATGAAGGAGCCTCTCGGTGAGTGATCTCGGGGCCACCGCGTCCGACGTCTACCGCAATGTCCTGTCCGTCATCGAGTCGGTCGAGCCGCGCATCGCCGACGCCACCCGGGCCGAGCTGGCCGACCAGCGGGCGTCCCTGAAGCTGATCGCGAGCGAGAACTACGCCTCGCTGCCGGTGCTGATGACCATGGGTACCTGGTTCTCGGACAAGTACGCCGAGGGCACCATCGGTCACCGGTTCTACGCCGGCTGCCAGAACGTCGACACGGTCGAGGCGGTCGCCGCCGAGCACGCCCGGGAACTGTTCGGCGCCGAGTACGCCTACGTGCAGCCGCACTCGGGCATCGACGCCAACCTGGTCGCCTACTGGTCGATCCTGGCGCACCGGGTGGAGTCGCCGGCGCTGCAGCGGCTGGGCGCCAAGAACGTCAACGAGCTCGCCGAGGACGACTGGGAGACCCTGCGCAAGTCGTTCGCCGAGCAGCGGGTGATGGGCATGAGCCTGGACGTCGGCGGGCACCTGACCCACGGGTTCCGGCCGAACATCTCGGGCAAGATGTTCCACCAGCGCAGCTACGGCACCGACCCCGAGACCCAGCTGATCGACTACGACAAGCTGCTCGCCGACGCGCGCGAGTTCAAGCCGCTGATCCTGGTGGCCGGCTATTCGGCCTACCCGCGCCGGGTGGACTTCGCGAAGATGCGCGAGATCGCCGACGAGGTGGGCGCGACCCTGTTCGTCGACATGGCGCACTTCGCCGGCCTGGTCGCGGGCAAGGTATTCACCGGCGTCGAGGATCCGGTGCCATACGCGCACGTGGTGGCCTCCACCACCCACAAGTCGCTGCGCGGTCCGCGGGGCGGTTTCGTCCTGTCGACACCGGAGTACGCGCCCAGCGTCGACCGGGGCTGCCCGATGGTGCTCGGCGGACCGCTGTCGCACATCATGGCCGCCAAGGCGGTCGCGTTCGCCGAGGCCCGGACGGACGCCTTCCGCGACTACGCCCGCAACGTCGCCGACAACGCCAAGGCGCTGGCCGAGGGCCTGCTGCGGCGCGGCGCCACCCTGGTCACCGGCGGCACCGACAACCACCTGGTGCTGATCGACACCCGTTCGTTCGGCATCACCGGACGCCAGGCCGAGTCGGCCCTGCTCGACGCCGGCATCGTCACCAACCGCAACTCGGTGCCGAACGACCCCAACGGCGCCTGGTACACCACCGGCGTCCGGGTCGGCACCCCGGCGCTCACCTCGCGCGGCTTCGGGCCGTCCGAGTTCGACCAGGTGGCCGAGCTGATCGTGAACGTCCTGGCCAACACCGAGGCCACCGCCACCGCGTCCGGCGCGCCCGGCAAGGCGAAGTACCGGCTCGCCGACGGCGTCGCCGACCGCACCCGGGACGCCGCCGCCGAACTGCTGGACGCCAACCCGCTCTACCCGGGCCTGGAGGTCTGAGCGCTCGGGGTCACCCGAGCTTTCCGGAGATCCCGGCGTTCGCCGGGATGACGTGGGTCGTCGTCCCGGGCGTCCCGGAGATCCGCCGTCCCGGGCGTTCCGCAGTTCCGCCGTCCCGGGCGTCCCGGAGTTCCGTCGTCCCGGGCGTCCCACCGTTCCGCCGTCCCGGGCGTTCCGCAGTTCCGTCGTCCCGGGCGTCCCACCGTTCCGCCGTCCCGGGCGTTCCGCAGTTCCGCCGTCCCGGGCGTTCCGCAGTTCCGCCGTCCCGGGCGTTCCGCAGTTCCGCCGTCCCGAGCGTTCCGGAGATCCCGGCGTTCGCCGGGATGACGTGGGTCGTCATCGCGGGCGTTCCGGCGATCCGTCATCCCGGGCTTGACCCGGGATCTGCCCGTCGGGCAGCCCCCAGGTTACGGGTCGGCCCGCCGGGCAACAGCGCAGGATCGGTCAAGCGCATCCGGGACGGAGCGCGCAGACTGGCTCTGTGACCACAGTGCCCCGCGACCGACTGCGCGACCTGCTGGACGCCGTCCTGGATGAGAACAACGGTTCGGTGGCCGACATGGCCGGCGACGCCTTCACCTCGCCGTTCCACTTCGGCCGGCTGGTCGCCCGGGCCGCCGGGGAGTCGCCGATGGCCATGCGGCGCCGGGTGATGCTCGAACGGGCGGCCTGGCAACTGCGGCAGGGCGTCCCGGTCACTGACGCGGCCTGGACCGCCGGCTACACCTCCGTCGAGGGGTTCAGCCGGGCGTTCTCGCGGGCCTTCGGCCATCCCCCGAGCAGTCCGTCGAGCCGGCGATGGCTGCCGGCGCCGAACGGCATCCACTTCCATCCACCCACCTCGTTGTGGGTCCAGGCGAAGGAGCAGCCGATGAACCCTGTCGTCGCCCATCTGGTGGCACACGATCTCGACGACACCGGAGCCCTGCTGGACCTGGCCGCGTCCCTGCCGGACGAGGTCCTCCGGGCGTCCCGCCGTTGCGGTGGCGTGGTCGTTCCGTGGGAGGGACCGGAGGAGTCGATCCACGATGTCCTGCAGCACCACGTCTACACCAAGGAGGTCTGGCTCGCCGCGATCGAGGGCGCCGAGGATCTTCCCGAACCGGGGTCCGACCTGGTCGGGCTGTGCGCCCGGCACGACGGCGTCACGCCCCGCTGGCTCGCGTTCGTCGAGGACCTGGATCGCCGGGGCGGCTGGGACGACCGGTTGATCGACGCGCTCTGCGATCCACCCGAGAGCTTCGTGATGAGCAGCGTGGTCGCCCACGTCCTGACCTTCGCCGCCCACCGGCGCCAACTGGTCCGCAGCATGCTGGCCGAGGCCGGCGTCGAGGTGGACGGTGGCGACCCGATCATGTGGTTCCGGTCACGTCCCGAACAGGAGTCCCGATGAAGACGATCTACTACACCGCCAGCACTCTCGACGGGTTCCTGGCCGACGAGAACGACAACCTCGACTGGCTGCTCAAGCAACCCCAGGATCCGGACGAATCGGGCTTCGACTACGAGCGATTCATGGCCGGCGTGGGTGCCCTGGTGATGGGCTCGACCACGTACCGGTGGGTCGTCGATCACCACGAGTGGCCCTACACCCTGCCCACCTGGGTGCTCAGCACCCGCGACCAACCCGACGTGCCCGGCACCGGCATCCGGTTCGCCCGGGGACCGGTGGCCGATCTCCACCCCGCCGTGGTCGAGGCGGCGCAGGGTCGCAACGTCTGGGTCGTCGGCGGCGGGGATCTCGCCGGCCAGTACGCCGATGTGGGGTTGCTGGACGAGATCGTGGTGTCGATCGCACCCGTCACGCTCGGCGCGGGACGTCCACTCTTCCCGAGGCGGTTCGACCTCGACCTGCTCGAGACCGGGCGCAACGCGGGTTTCGTCTGCGCCCGCTACCGGGTCGCCGGCGTCCTGTCCTGAACCTCGGACGCCACCGGGGTGGGCACCGATCGCGCGATCGATGTCTGGTGTCGGGATAGCTCACCGATCTCGTGAAATAACCCGACAGCAGTGATCGAACCCGACAGCTGTGACCGATCGCGCGATCGGCGAGCCGAAGACCCGCCGCATGTCGCGGCATGCCTGCCCCAACTCGATCACCTCCGGGCGGCGCCGTCACGTCAGGCCGGGGCGGAGATCCCGGCCCTTCACGTCATCCCGGGCTCGACCCGGGATCCCGTTCCACACGTCCTCAAACCAGTGCGGAGATCCCGGCGTTCGCCGGGATGACATACCCCTCAGGTCATCCCGGGCCCGACCCGGGAACCCGCTCCACACGTCCTCAGACCGGTGCGGAGATCCCGGCGTTCGGCGGGATGACATGCCCCTTCACGTCATCCCGGGCTCGACCCGGGATCCCGTTCCACGCGTCCTCAGCGGGAGTACAGCGTTCCCTGCATGGTGACCACCAGGTGGTGCAGCGAGGCCGGCAGGTCGGCCAGGTGCCAGTCCTCGGGGGCGTGGTACCAGTCCAGGTCCTTGGAGTCGGCGTGCTCGTCGCCGTCGGCGGCCGCCAGGGCGTTCAGCCAGCGGTCGGTGCCGCCGAGGACCACCGCGTACGGCAGCACCTCCGAGAGTTCGTGCAGTTCGCGTCCCTTGGGCATCTGGTCGGTCGGATGCCCCAGCAGCTGGGCCCGCAGCAGACCGAGGCCGCTGAGCAGCGACGCGCCCTTGGTGGTCCGGGCCGGCATCTCCTGACCGAGGAACACCACCAGCAGCGACACCGCGAGCAGCGCCAGCCCGACCAGCCCGAACGAGGTGAAGGCGGCCAGCGCGAAGGTGATCGCGACGGCGGCGCTGACCAGCACCAGCCCGATCCGGAACCAGGTGTTCCGGGTCTGATCGGGACGCTGGCCGAACCAGCCGAGCTCCACCACGTCGTCGTACAGCTGGTCCTGGACGGTGCCGATCACGGCGCCGACCGCCTCCGGCAGGTCGGCGAGCGGGACCGGTCCGGAGCCTTCGGGCGCCACGGCGTCCAACAGGGTGCGTTCGTAGGGCCGCAGGTCGTCGTCGCTGTCGCGGCGGGTGAACGTCCATTCGCCCTCGGCGTAGGCGGCCGACCGGGGCAGTTCCTCGATCCGCAGGTGGCCGCGGACGGCCAGGTCGAGCACGGTGGCGGTCACGTCGACCGGGTCGACCCGTTCGTCGACCAGGGTGCCGACCTGTCCGGGACGCACCCCGTCGCGCACCCGGAACTCGGACTCCCCGTCGCCGACCGGATGGAAGTCGGCGACCAGGGTCGGCTCGGCCTCGGCGGCGGCGTCCCGTCCGATCCGGCGGTGCACCACCCAGAAGGCGACCCCGCCCAGCGCCAGCATCGCGAGCGCCAGGCCGAGCTGCAGCGGCTCGACCGAGAACGCCCGCTGCAGGGTCCACTGCAGCCGGACCTGCTCGTTGGCGGCCACTTCGCCGGCCGGGAAGCGGATGATCGCCTCGACCACCTCGCCGGCACCGCGCGGGCCGTCGTTGAAGGTGGGCTGCGGGTTGTCGTGGGTGCCCCCGCCCCAGAAGGTGCACACGCCCGGTGCCACCGGCGGGCCGGCCTCGCACTGCACCAGCTTGATCATGGACGGCACCGTGACGGTGGCGGTGAACTCCCGCACCGGCAGGCTGAGGCCCTGCAGCAGGCGCCACGACACCGTCGTCTCACCGG
>JAGPGQ010000105.1 GCA_018055925.1 Micropruina sp. | reverse complement strand
GTCCTTAGTACGAGAGGACCGGGACGGACAAACCTCTGGTGTGCCAGTTGTTCTGCCAAGAGCACGGCTGGTTGGCTACGTTTGGAAGTGATAACCGCTGAAAGCATCTAAGCGGGAAGCACGTCTCGAGATGAGGGTTCCCACAGAGTTAATCTGGTAAGGCCCCCGGAATACCACCGGGTTGATAGGTCGGATGTGGAAGTGCAGCAATGCATGGAGCTGACCGATACTAATAGGCCGAGGGCTTGTTTCCTACAAAGATGTTACGCGTCCACTGTGCGGCTCCCGAGTAACGGTCGGGATCCGATCGACAACTCCATAGAGTTACGGTGATCATGGCGAGCGGGAAACGCCCGGCTCCATTCCGAACCCGGAAGCTAAGCTGCTCAGCGCCGATGGTACTGCAGGGGGGACCCTGTGGGAGAGTAGGACGTCGCCGGACATTTAAACACCCCCGTGGTGGTCAGCAATGATCGCCGCGGGGGTGTTTTGCGTCCGCGTGCGTGGCCCGGCAGACTTGCGGGGTGAACGACGATCGAGGTTCGGGCGGAAACCGGAAGCAACCACCGGGTCGGGGCCGTGATTCCAACGGGGCGAGGCCGGCCGGCCGAGGGGGAGCGCGTCCGCAGGGCCGTGGTTCCGCCGAAGGGCGTGGCATGGCGGGCGGCAAGCGGTCCGCGGGAGGTGGCTACCGAGGCGCCGCCGGCGGGGACAGCGGGCGTGGGGCCGGCGGATCCGGAGTCCAAGGCGGCCGAAGGGCCGCCGGTGGTGGCGCCAGGTCGTCGGGAACGCCGGGATTTGCGGCCGGACGCCCGGCCCGATCCACCGATCGGCGGTCGTCCGATGGCAGGGTCCCGGGCGGTGAACGTGGCGGCAGCCGCTACCAGGACCGTGACAGGCGTTTTTCGGGATCTGATGGCCGCAAACCGCGCGCTGGTTCGGGTGACGAGGGTCGCGACCGTCCCTCGGGCGGGAGAGATTCCGGCCCGGGCGGAGCAGGGCGGAGGCCGGCGGCCGGCGAGGGAGGCTCCTCGCGGAGTGACTACCGCGGCAACCGCGACCGGCAACAGCAGGGGGCCGCGGGGCGGGCCTACCGTGGCGACGGTGCGGGGGCCCGCGGCGGGGATCGCCCGGACCGGGGCGCCCCCGCGGGCAACCGCAACTCGGCGGGCGACGCCCGGCGGCCGTTCCGCGGTGGTGGTGCCGGCGGCGACCGGCCGCAGCGGTCCTACCGGGGCGCCGATGACCGGGGTGCACGTCCGCGCCGTGACGACGGACGCTCCCGCGGGGACGCGGGTGACGGAGGTCGGCCTCGTTCGTATCGCGGTGACGACGGCCCGGAACGGGGGAAGACCGTCAATCGGCGTCCCGGTCGGCCTGATAGCGACGGGCGCGGCTCTGCGGAGCGTGGTTCCAACGGCGGCCGGCAGAGCGGCACCGGCCGGCGGCCATATCGCAGCGACTCCGGTGATCGCCGGTCCGGGGGCGCGGGCCGTCCGGCACGTCAGGACACCACCCGCGGATCCGGCTACGAGGATCGGCGTCGCACAGGCGGTGACGCCGAACGCCGGGACGACCGACGTCCCGGACGCGTCGCCGGCGCAGCTGCCGCGGGTACGACGTGGCGCAAGGTGGGGAATCGGGACGGCCGGCCGCCGCGGGACCGCGAAGGTCGTCCGCCGCGGCAGGAGTACGAGCCCAGGGAGTTGCCGCCCGGGCTGCAGCCGAAGGAGAACGAACCGGAGACGCCGACCGACGTCGACCTGACCCTGCTGTCCCGGGGGGTGAAGGCCGAGCTCCGCAGCCTGAGCAAGGAGCATGCGGAGGTCGTCGCCGCTCACCTGGCGGCGGCCGCGGCGCTGATCGAGACCGATCCGGCGCTGGCCTACGCCCACGCCGAGGCCGCCCGGCGCAGGGCGGCGCGTCTTCCGGTGGCTCGTGAGGCCGCGGGCACCACGGCCTACGCGGCCGGCGAGTACGCCGCGGCGCTCAACGAGTTCCGGGCGTTGCGCCGGATGACCGGCACCGACGACTTCGTCGCCATCATGGCCGACTGCGAACGCGGCCTGGGACGTCCGCAGGCCGCGCTGAAACTGGTCCAGGAGGGACTGGCCGGCTCGCCGCCGATCGCCACCCGGGTCGAACTGAAGCTGGTCGAGGCGGGCGCCCGGGACGCCCTGGGGCAGCGGGACGAGGCGGTCAGGCTGCTGCGTCAAGAGATCGAATTGCTGGGACCGCGCGGTCCCAAGTCGGCCCGGGCCAGGCTGCGTTACTTCTTCGCCGAGCTGCTGGCTTCCTCCGGTGACGTCGAGGGTGCCGAGCAGTGGTTCGCGGCCGCCGTCCGGCTCGATCCCGACGGCGAAACGGGGGCGGCCGATGCCCTTGCCGAACTGCAGGGGGTGACCATCGTCTTCGACGACTCCGAGGAGCCGGCGCCCACCGAAGCCGACCAACCCCCATCCACCGAAGCCGAGACAGAACCCGAGGAGACCCCGTGACCACCCGGATCATCGACGCCCACGACGTCGCATTCTTCGACCTGGACGGGGTGATCTACCTCGGACCGATCGCGGTGCCCGGGGCGGTCGAGGGCATTCGCGATGTGACCGCCGCCGGCGCCCGGGTGATGTACGTCACCAACAACGCGGCCCGCAGCGCGGCGACCGTCGCCGAGCACCTGGACAGCCTCGGCTTCGCCGCCGGTCCGGACGACCTGATCACCAGCGCACAGGTGGCCGCCGGGGTGCTGGCCGAGACGCTGACGCCGGGGAGCCTGCTGCTGGTGGCCGGCACCCGGAACGTGGTCGACCTGGTCGAATCGGTCGGCTTCCGCACCACCGCGTCCGCCGATGACGAGCCGGACGCCGTCCTGCAGGGCTACAGCCCCGACATCCCCTGGCAGCTGCTGGACGAGGCCGCCATCGCCGTGCAACGCGGAGCCACCTGGTACGCGACCAACGACGACGCCACTCGCCCGACCGATCGCGGCCTGGTAGCCGGGCTCGGTGCCCAGGTGGCCGTGGTGGGCATGGTGGTGCGGCCCAAGAAGCCGATCGTGTTCGGCAAGCCGCACGCGCCGATGCTCGACTTCGCCATCGGGCACACCGGCGCCGAGCGACCCATCTTCGTCGGCGACCGCATCGACACCGACATCATGGGCGCCAACCGCGCCGGCATGAAGTCGATGCTGGTTTTCACCGGCGCCCACGGCAAGCGAGACCTGCTCGCGGCCGGCCCGGGCGACCGGCCCAACTACATCGGTGCCGACGTGCGCGCCCTGCTGGAGCCGCCACGGATCGCGATCAAGGAGGGACACGCCTGGGTCTGCGGCGCGGCGCGCGCCCGGCTGCACGACGGCCGCATCCTGCTCGAGGGTGACCTCGCCACCGTCCCCGGGCAATTCGATGCCCTGTGGGCGCTGGCCAACCTGTCCTGGGCGACCGATGCCGACCCGGCCGAGGCGCTGGCGCTGCTCGACCAGCTGCACTGACGCGTCGCTGCCGATCGTCGGGACGCCGTCTCGGCGATCGGACGCCGGCGTCCGTGCCGCGTCCGATGTCGGCGTAGCGCCGGTCCAGCCCGGACGTCGGCGCTATCCTTCCAGGGACCGCGACACAAGGGCGGTCCCGACGATCCAGGAGCCACCGTGCCAGCCGGCAAGCAGCCCACCACAGATCTCGCCTTCATCGCAGTCTTCGCCGCCCTGATCGCGGCCTTCTCCGTCGTCCCCGGCATTCCGATCGGGCCGGTGCCGATCACCCTGCAGACCCTCGCGGTCGCCCTGACCGGCCTGGTGCTCGGGCCCTGGCGCGGCTTCGCGGCCACCGCCCTGTACCTGCTGGTCGGGTTCGCCGGCCTGCCGGTGTTCGCCGGTGGTACCGGCGGCCTCGGCGTCCTCGGCAAGCCGAGCATCGGCTACCTGCTGAGCTTCCCGATCGCCGCACTGGTCGCCGGGGCGCTGTCCCGCTGGCTGGTCGGCCGGAACACGCGGCTGAGGTTCCTCTGGCTATTCCTGTCGGGCTTCGCGGCGTCCGTGCTGGTCATCCATCCCGCGGGCATCATCGGCCTGATGATGGTGCTGCAGATCGATCTGGCCGCGGCGATCGCGATCGACCTGCCGTTCTGGCCGGGTGACGTGGTGAAGAACCTGGTGGCGGCGGCAATCGCGATGGCCGTGCACAAGGCGTTCCCGGCCCTGCTGGCCCCCAGGGTGCCGGTCGCCGCCTGAGGTGATCGTCCTCTCCGGGGTCGCGGTCCGCGTCCCCACGCCGGGTGGGAGTGGCGACAAGGTGCTGCTCGACGGCGTCGACCTGGAGTTGGCCGAGTCCAGGATCGCCCTGATCGGCGCGAACGGGTCGGGCAAGTCCACGCTGCTGCGGCTGCTGAACGGGCTGATCCTGCCCAGCTCCGGCACGGTGAGGGTCGCCGGCCACGACACCCGGAGGGCGGCGTCCACGGTGCGCCGGCTGGTCGGCTTCACCTTCACCGATCCGCTCAGCCAGCTCGTGCTGCCGACCCCGCTGGACGACGTCGAGCTCAGCCTGCGCGACCGGGTGCGTGACCGCAGGGCCCGCCGGGCGAGCGCGCTGGCCTGGCTGTCCAGGTACGGCCTGGCCGAGCTGGCCGAGCACAGCATCTACGACCTCTCCGGGGGAGAGCGGCAGCTGGCGGCGCTGGTGAGCGTGCTCGCGGTCGAGCCCGAGGTGCTGGTCTGCGACGAGCCGACCACCCTGCTCGACCTGCGCAACCGCAATCTGGTCGCCGGTGTGCTCACCGCGCTGCCGCATCAGGTGATCGTCGCTACCCACGACCTTGAGCTGGCCGCCCTGGCCGAACGGGTGCTGCTGCTGGACGGCGGCCGGGTGGTCGCCGACGGGGCGCCCGCCGAGGTGATCGCCCACTACCAGGGACTGATGGCATGAGGCCGGCGGTCGCGCTGTTCGGCAGCTACCGCCCGGGCGGCTCGGTCTGGCACCGGGTCGGGGTGGGCTGGAAGTACCTGGTCGTGCTGGCCCTGACCCTTCCCGCGCTGTTCGTGCAGCAGCCGTGGGTGACCGCGACCAGCCTGGTGCTGACCGTGGTCTGCCTGGCGGCCACCGGCCTGCCGGTGCGGACCACTCTCGCGGTTCCCTGGTCGTTGGCGGTGCTGATGCTGGTGCTCGGCGGATTCCAGCTGCTGATCGGCCAGCCCGCGGCGGCCTTCGTCGTCCCCGGCAACGTCCTGCAGGCCGTGCTCGCCGCCCGTCTGATCATCTGCACCACGCCGGCGAGCGTGCTGATCGACGCCCTGGTGGGCGCCGCCGATCGGGTGCCGTTCGTGGATGGCGAGCGGTTCGGGCTCGCGGTGGGCATCATGCTGCGCAGCGTGCCCTTCCTCGCCGGCGCCTTCTACGACGTCCGGGACGCCGCTCGCGCCCGCGGCCTGGAGCGGCACTGGGTGGCCCGGCTGTCACCGGTGGTGGTCCGGGCGGTCGGCTTCGCCCAGGCCACCGGCGAGGCCTTGGCCGCCCGCGGGCTGGGCGAGGGGCGTCCGGCCGACTCCGCGTCCGCCCCGCCGGACCCCGCACCCCGATAGGGCCCTCCCTAGCCATCTCTGCCCTCCCGTCGACGGGAGGGCAGAGATAGGGAGGGCCTTGTGGCGTTGGTCGAGCTCGTCGCCGGCCCGGTTAGGATGCCGGCGTGATCAACTCCGCAGCCGCCGAGCCGCCCGTCACCGGGCATCCGGCGATCGACGAGGCGCTGGCCCGGCTCGACCTGGGAGGTCCGGTCGCCGAGCACGCCGACGAGCTCCAGCGGGTCCACCAGGTGCTGCAGGACGTGCTCAACCCGAGCCCGTCCGGCCCACCGCGATCCGGCCCTGCGCAGTCCGGCTCTCCGCAGTCCGGCCGGTGACGGTGCGGCTGGACCAGGAGCTCGTCCGGCGCGGCCTGGCCCGGTCCCGCGGGCAGGCGGCCGAGGCCGTCCGGGCCGGCCGGGTCCGGGTGAACGGACGCCCGGCGGCCAAGCCCTCGGCGTCCGTCGTCGCGACCGACGTCATCGCGATGGATGCCGCCGACCACTACGTCTCGCGGGCCGCGCACAAGCTGCTGGGCGCGCTGGACGCCAGCGGGCTGACGATCGCCGGCCGGGTGCTGGACGCCGGCGCGTCCACCGGCGGATTCACCCAGGTGGCGCTGGAGCGGGGCGCCGCGACCGTGTACGCGGTCGACGTCGGCCACGGCCAGCTGGCCCCGGCGATCCGCGACGACCCGCGCGTGCTCGTGCGGGAGGGGCTCAACCTGCGCGACCTGACCCTCGGCGACCTGGGCGGCGCGCCGGTGGACGTGATCGTCGGCGACGTGTCGTTCATCTCATTGAAGCTGCTGCTCGCGCCGTTGCTGGCCGTGCTGCGTCCCGACGGCGCGGCACTGCTGCTGGTGAAGCCGCAGTTCGAGGTCGGCCGGGGCGGGCTGGACGCCCGCGGCGTCGTCCGTGACGAAGGGGTGCGGCGGCAGTGCGTCGACGCCGTGGCCGCCGAGGCCGCCCGGCTCGGCTGGCCGGAGACCTGGCGCGGGCCGAGCGGCACACCGGGCACCGCAGGGAACATCGAGTGGTTCCTGCTGCTGCGCGGACAGGGCCAGAGTGTCGGCTGCCCCGGATAGGGTGTGCCCCGTGGGAACCAGTCGCTTCGTCACCGTGGCCCTCCACGGCGGCCGTCCGGCGGCGCTGAGTGCGGCGTCCGAATTCATCGCGGGCATGACGGCCCACGGCATCACCTGCCTGATCGGCGACGAACACCTGCCCACCCTCGGGCGGGCGGGGGACACGCTCGAGCTCACCTCCGAAACCGGCCGGAACAGCGAGCTCGTCGTCGTCTTCGGCGGTGACGGCAGCATTCTGCGGGCCGCCGAGTCGGCGTTGTCGCTCGACCTTCCCGTGCTCGGCGTCAACCTGGGCCACGTCGGTTTCCTCGCCGAACTGGAATCTCACGAGGCCGGGTCGCTGATCAACCATGTGGTCGACCGCAACTACACCGTCGAGGAGCGGATGACGATCGACACCGTCGTGACCAGCTACGACGGCGCCGAGCTGTGGCGCTCGTTCGCGATCAACGAGGTTTCCATCGAGAAGCTCGCCCGGGAACGGATGATCGAGGTGCTGGTCCGGGTGGATGGCCGGGCGCTGTCCCGGTGGGGTACCGATGGCGTTCTGCTCTCGACGCCGACGGGCTCCACCGCCTATGCCTTCTCCGCCCACGGACCGGTGCTGTGGCCCGATATCGACGCGCTGCTGGTGGTGCCGCTGTCGGCGCACGCGCTGTTCAGCCGTCCGCTGGTGATCGGTCCGCACTCCACTGTGTCGGTCGAGATCCTGCCCGCCAACGAGACCGACGCGGTGGTGTGGTGCGATGGACGCCGCACCACCGACATCTCCGGCGGCATGGTCGTCACTGCGCAGGTGGGGACGCATCGGCTGCGGCTGGCGCGGATCTCCGAGCGGCCCTTCGTCGACCGCCTGGTGCGCAAATTCGCGCTGCCGGTCGAGGGCTGGCGCGGGGTCGCCGAACGCAACAATCATCATGCTGAGTGAGCTGCGGATCAGCGACCTGGGCGTGATCGCGGAGGCGGTGCTGGAACCCGGACCGGGATTCACCGCCGTCACCGGAGAGACCGGGGCGGGCAAGACCATGGTGGTGACCGGCCTGTCGCTGCTGCTGGGCGGACGCGCCGACAGCGGGTTGATCCGGCACGGTGCGTCGCGCTGCGTGGTCGAGGGCCGCTGGACGGTGGACGAGGCGTCCGCCGCCGAACTCGACGACCTCGGCGCCGAACTCGACGACGACGAACTGCTGGTCGCGCGGCAGATCGGCCGGAGCAGATCCCGGGCGCTGCTCGGCGGGGCCGCCGTGCCGTTGGGGCGGGCGGCGGACGTGGTGACCCGCTGGGCCACCATCCACGGGCAGTCGGAGCAGATCCGGCTCGGTTCCGCCGACCGCCAGCGGGAGGTGCTCGACCGCTACGCGGGCGCCGAGCACGCTGTTGTGCTGGCGCGGCACGCCGAGGCATACGCGGAGCGGCGCCGTGCGGCGTCCGAGCTGACGGAGCTGACCGGGGCGGCCCGTGAGCGCGCTCGCGAACTCGATCTGCTCACCTTCGGCCTGGGGGAGATCGCGGACGTCGACCCCCAGCCCGGCGAGGACGTCGCGCTGGCCGCCGAGGCGCAGCGGCTGCAGGCGGTCGACGAGTTGCGGCTGGCGGCACACACCGCCGGGGTGGCGCTCAGCGGTGACGCGGAGGCGTGGGACGACGCGCCCAACGTCCTCGGCCTGCTCGCGACGGCCCGCAAGAGCCTCGATGCGGTGGTCTCGGACGACCCGCAACTCGGACCGCTGGCGGGCCGGCTCGCCGAGGCGTCCGTCCTGGCCGCGGACGTGGCGGCCGACCTGGCCGGCTACGCAGACCGGCTGGAGGCAGACCCGGCGCGCCTGGAGTGGATCGCCGAACGGCGCGCCGCGCTGCAACACCTGCTGCGCAAGTACGGCGCGTCGATCGCCGAGGTGCTGCAGTGGGCGGCGGACGCGGCCGAACGCAGTGCTGTCCTGGCCGCCAGCGACGACCGGATTGCGGTGCTCGAGGAGCGGATCGCCGTGCTCGATGAGGAGCTTGGGCAAACGTCCGCGGCGATCACCGCGGGTCGGACGGCGGCCGCGTCCGAGCTGGCCGGCCGGGTCCGGGCCGAGCTGGCGGCGCTGGCCATGCCGCACGCCCGGATCGAGTTCGAACTGGCGCCGGCGGCGATCGGCCCACACGGCGCCGACCAGGTCACGCTGATGTTCACCGCCAACCCCGGGTCCAGCCCGGCGCCGCTGGCCAAGGCGGCGTCCGGGGGAGAGCTGTCCCGGGTGCGGCTGGCGCTCGAGGTGGTGCTGGCGTCGGGCGCGACCGGGCAGACCTTCGTCTTCGATGAGGTGGACGCCGGTGTCGGCGGCGCGGTCGCCCTGGAGATCGGACGCCGTCTGGCCCGCCTCGCCGAGCACGCCCAGGTGATCGTGGTCACCCATCTCGCCCAGGTCGCCGCCTTCGCCGACGCGCACTTCGTGGTCGCCAAGGCCAGCGATGGCCGGGTCACCACCAGCGGCATCACCCGCGTCGACGGTGCCGCCCGGCTGGACGAACTCGCCCGCATGATGGCCGGGCTGGAGGGTTCCGCGAACGCCCACGCCCACGCCGCCGAACTCCTCTCCGCAGCCGGGCACTGAGTTCTGGCCGCGCCCCTCTCGCTGGTCGAGCTCGGCGAGACCCCTGGTCGTCCGCCGTACGCCCGGGATCTGGTGGCGGGCGCGGCGCGACGAAGGTCGCCTCGGAGGTGGCGTCCCGCAAGAAGTCTGAAATCGACCACAGAGTTGACACGGCACCACGCCCGCCGACCCGGACTGAGCGGAGAAGCACCGAAAGGTGGTGCTGACTCTGTGGTCGATATCAGGCTGATCGCCGGTAGCCCGGCGCTGGGATGAGCGTGTTCGAGCTTCGCGCTCCGGGGGACGGTTCTTTTCGTTCGAGTTTCGCGCTCCGGGGACGGTTCTCCGGGCGTCGGCCCCCGAGGATCGGCCGCCTGGCGCCTGCTCGTCCGTGAGGGTCTCGGCGATGTCGTCCTGCCTTCGGCCGGTGGGTCTCGATCTCGGCATCGTGACACGATGCGCGCTGCGGAACAGGATTCCGGGTCGGGACGCGAAATCGTGGTGCCAACCGGGCACGCCGTCACGATGCCGAGATCGAGACGTCCCCGGCCGCCGCCGAGCCCATCGCCGAAGGAACGCCAGGGAGAGCACTCGCGAGTGACAGGTATGACGGGCCAGGTGGAGCACCCGTGCAGCGGTCCAGATACGCGCAGCTCCGCGGCGGGCCAGGTGGAGCACCCGTGCAGCGGGCCAGATACGCGCACCTCCGGGCCGGGTGGAGCACCCGCGCGGGCGGGCCAGGTGTCGCACCCGCGTCGCGAGCCGGATATGACGAGTCCGTGAACGCGCGCGCCGGTTCGCCGGGGGACGCCCGGCACCTATATGGTGGAATCCCGTGGGGAACGGCACCAGTACCAAGCACATCTTCGTCAC
Organism: Micropruina sp.; assembly: GCA_018055925.1. Classification (GTDB taxonomy): domain Bacteria; phylum Actinomycetota; class Actinomycetes; order Propionibacteriales; family Propionibacteriaceae; genus Micropruina. Next base: position 2,076 of record JAGPGQ010000105.1, on the reverse strand, counting down.
CGGGGGCGTCGCCTCCTCGCTGGGCAAGGGCCTCACCGCCTCCAGCTTGGGCAGTCTCCTGGTCGCCCGCGGGCTCCGGGTCACGATGCAGAAGCTCGACCCGTACCTGAACGTCGATCCGGGCACGATGAACCCGTTCCAGCACGGCGAAGTGTTCGTCACCGAGGACGGCGCCGAGACCGACCTGGACATCGGCCACTACGAGCGCTTCCTCGACGTCAACCTGAACGCCGACGCCAATGTGACCACCGGCAAGGTGTACTCCAACGTGATCGCCAAGGAGCGCCGCGGCGACTTCCTGGGCGACACCGTGCAGGTGATCCCACACATCACGAACGAGATCAAGGACGAGATGCTGTCCATGGCCACCCGCGACGTGGACATCGTGATCCACGAGATCGGCGGCACCGTGGGCGACATCGAATCGCTGCCCTTCCTGGAAGCGGCTCGCCAGGTGCGCCGCGACGTCGGACGCGAGAACGTCTTCTTCCTGCACGTCTCCCTGGTGCCCTACCTGGGGCCGTCCGGCGAACTCAAGACCAAGCCCACCCAGCATTCGGTGGCCGCGCTGCGCCAGGTCGGCATCCAGCCCGACGCCATCGTCTGCCGGTCCAACCGGGAGATCCCGGACGGCGTCAAGCGCAAGATCTCGCTGATGTGCGACGTGGACGAGGAGGCCGTGGTCTCCTGCCCGGACGCCCCGTCCATCTACGACATCCCGCGGGTGCTGCACAACGAGGGCCTGGACGCCTACGTCGTCCGCCGCCTCGGGGTCAGCTTCCGCGACGTCAAGTGGCGCAAGTGGGACGACCTGCTGGAGCGGGTGCACCTCCCCAAGGAGGACGTCACCATCGGCCTGGTCGGCAAGTACATCGACCTGCCGGACGCCTACCTGAGCGTCTCCGAGGCGCTGCGGGCCGGCGGCTTCGCCAACCACGCCAAGGTGCACATCCGCTGGATCGCCTCCGACTCCTGCGAGACGCCGGCCGGGGCCGCCGCGCAGCTCGGCGACCTGGACGGCATCGTGGTGCCCGGCGGGTTCGGCATCCGCGGCGTCGAGGGCAAGCTGGGCGCGCTGCGGTACGCCCGCGAGAACCAGATCCCCACCCTGGGGTTGTGCCTGGGTCTGCAGTGCATGGTGATCGAGGTGGCCCGCGATCTGTGCGGGCTGGAGGACGCGGCGTCCACCGAGTTCGAACCCGACACGAACGCCCCGGTGATCGCCACCATGGCCGAGCAGGTGGCGATCGTCTCCGGAGACGGAGACATGGGGGCCACCATGCGGCTGGGCTCCTACCCGGCCGATCTGGCGAAGGGTTCGCTGGTGGCCCGGCTGTACGGCAAGACCCGGGTGACCGAGCGGCACCGGCACCGCTACGAGGTGAACAACGCCTACCGCGACCAGCTGGAGGCCGCCGGGCTGCGGGTGGTCGGCACCTCGCCGGATTCGACGCTGGTCGAGTTCGTCGAATTCGACCCCGAGCGGCACCCGTTCTTCGTCGCCACCCAGGCGCATCCCGAGCTGAAGTCGCGGCCCACCAACCCGCACCCGCTGTTCGCCGGCCTGGTCGCCGCCGCCCTGCGCCGCAAGCTGGACACCCGGCTGCCGGTCGAGGAGGCCTGATGTCGGCGGCACCCCGGCTGCTCGGCCCCGGCGAGGCGGTCGACGTCCCGGCCCGCTGGCAGATCACGCAGCACCGGGTGCTCGGCGAGGGTGCGGTGTCCGACTACGTGGACGACGTGGTCGCCACCCCGAACGGCGAGGAAATGCACCGCCAGTACCTGCTGCATCCGGGGGCGGTCGCGGTGATCGCGCTGGATGACGCCGACCGGGTGGTCGTGGTGCGGCAGTACCGGCATCCGGTCGGCTTCCAGTTGATCGAGCCGCCGGCCGGGCTGCTGGACTCGGACGGCGAATCGTGGCTGGGTGCCGCTCAGCGCGAGCTCGCCGAAGAGGCGATGCTGGCCGCCGACGACTGGCGGCTGCTGATCGACATGTTCACCTCACCGGGCTGCAACTCCGAATCGATCCGGTTCTTCCTGGCCCGCGGGCTGCGCGAGGCGCCACGTCCGGAC
>JAGPGQ010000009.1:33176-34467 GCA_018055925.1 Micropruina sp. | reverse complement strand
CCGGGTGGCAGCAGGCGAACAGCAGAGCGAGCCGGTCGTCCGTGCCGGCACCCAGCGACGCCTGATCGGGAGCGTCCTCCACGACCGGGGACCAGTGCTCCGGGAGCGGCGTCGTCCGGCTGCGCCGGCGGACGGCGTCCAGCGCGTTGCGGCGGGCCGCGAGGGCGAGCCAGCCCGCCGGGTTGGGTGGCGCGCCGTCGCGCCGCCAGGCGACCAGGGCCTCCACGACCGCGGAGGCGACCGCGTCCTCAGCGAGGGCGAAGTCGCCGAAGACGCGGCTCAGCCGCATCACCAACCGCCCCGACTGCTCGCGCAGCAGGGCGGCCAGCGTGTGATCAGTCGAACTGGGAGTAGTCAACGACCATCGGCCTCACCTCGACGCTCACGCCGGGGACGTCGAGCGCCGGCCAGGTCTTGGCGAGGGCGATGGCGGCGTCCAGGTCGGCGACGTCCACGACGCTGAACCCGCCGATCACCTCCTTGGCCTCGCTGAACGGCCCGTCGACCACCACGCCGCCGGAACGGACGGTGGTCGCGGTCTCGGGGCCGAGCAGCTCGGCCCCGCTGTCGGTGATCACGGCGGCATTGGTTCCGTACCACTCGTAGATCCGGCCGTAGACCTCCTGGGCCACCTGCGGGTCCACGTCCGCCTGCGCGGCGGGATCGGTGGCGAACATCAGCACGTACTTCATGGTTCCTCCTCGGATCGACAACAGCGTGCACCCCGATAACGCAGCAGGGGAACCGGAATCGACAGCTCGGGACGAAGAGATCTCGGTTCCGCACGATCCGGTGGCCCTGACCGCCAACCGTCGCCCGCTGCGCGGCGCCCGGACGGTGCCTCGCCGCGTTCTCCTCGGGCCACGGCACCAGTCAACCGACAAGCCCGCCACCCAGCGTTTGAACGATTTCACGTAGTTACGTATTATCGCCACATGTTGCAGAGCGAGACGGAGTTCGAGCGACGGCTCACGGCCGTGGAGGCCGCGGTCGCCGCACTGAGCGCGAACGGATCCGCGACGCAGCCCGGTGACTCCGCGGTCCGGCCCGACCACCTGTGGGTGCTGCGCGGCTTGGCCGACCGCGGCGTCGAGGGCGTCCTGATGGCCGGCAGCCTGACCGTCCCGGACGCCGGGCCGGTCGAGTGGCAGTACGCCCTCACGGCGGACGCCCTGTTCGGCCAGGACTGGACGGAGCTGGCCGCCACCATCGACGCGTTGTCCCACCCCGCACGGCTGACGATCGTGCGGCTGGTGTTGACCGGGGTGCGGACGACCGCCGCCCTGGTGGA
>JAGPGQ010000009.1:0-33076 GCA_018055925.1 Micropruina sp. | reverse complement strand
CGGACGCCCTGTTCGGCCAGGACTGGACGGAGCTGGCCGCCACCATCGACGCGTTGTCCCACCCCGCACGGCTGACGATCGTGCGGCTGGTGTTGACCGGGGTGCGGACGACCGCCGCCCTGGTGGATGAGGAGTCGCTGGGCACCGCCGGCCAGTTGCACCACCACCTCCGGCAACTGGTGGCCGCGGGCTGGCTCACCATGGTGAAGCGCGGCGAGTACATGGTGCCCGCGCACCGGGTGGTTCCGCTGCTGGTGACGATCCTGGCGGCGAACCGATGAGCGCCCCGACGACGCGGCTACCCGCGCGACTGGTGTGGGTGACGGTCCTGCTCAGCCTGCTGATCGGCGCCGGCGCCGGATTCCTGGTGGGACCCGAACATCAGCAGCTCGGCACGGTCTCCTCGGGCGACCGGGAGCTGGCCGAGCGGGCCCGGTCCGCGATCGGAACCGGCGACGGGCTGCGGTCGGTCGTGGTGGCCGAGGTCACCAAGGACTCGATCCGCTGGGCCGGGCTCGGCAACGTCGGCGCGGGCCGCAATCCCGGCGTCGCGCCCACCGAATCCACCACCTACGAGCTCGGCTCGATCACCAAGACGTTCACCGGCGCGCTGTTCGCGGACGCCATCGGGCGTGGCGAGGTCACGGCGGACGACACGGTGTCCGCCCATCTGCCGGAGCTGCGCGGGAGCCCGGCGGGCTCGGTCACCCTCGGCTCGCTGGCACAACACCGCTCGGGGCTGCCGCGGATGGGTGCCAGTGCCGACTCTGCCCTCCTGGAGCTGCTGCTGAACGACAACCCCTACGGTGCGATGACCGTCGAGCGGCTGATCGCGGACGCGGCGGCGGCGCCGGTCAACCCGGAGCAGCCGCCGACCTACTCGAACCTGGGGGTGGCGCTGCTGGGCACGGCGCTGGTGCGGGCGACCGATGCGCCGGACTACCGGAGCCTGCTGGCCCAGCGGATCACCGGGCCGCTCGGCATGGCCGGGACCACGCTCGCCGACACCGACGCCGAGGTGCCGCCGACGCCGGCGCCCGGCCACGCGGCCAACGGGCTGCCGGCCGCCCGCTGGACCGGTGCGGGCTATCTGCCCGCCGGTTCGTCCACCTTCACGACGGTGACCGACCTGGCCCGCTGGGCCCAGGCGCAGCTCACCGGAAGGACCCCGGGCGTGCGGGCGCTGGAGCCGACCGCCGATCTCGGTGGCGGCGCGCGGATCGGCTGGGCCTGGATCACCGTCGCACCGGCGGGCGGACCGGCGACCACCTTCCACAACGGCGGCACCGCCGGATTCCGGACGATGCTCGCCCTCGACCGCGAGGCGGGACGCGCCGTGGTGATGATGGGCAACACTGCAACCGACCTCGATGCCTTCGCGCTGGCCCTGCTGCGCGGCGCGCCCGCCCAGGTGCCCGCGCCGACGGCGGACATCATCGCCTGGTCGGTGGCGCCGGTGGCGCTGGCCCTGCTGCTGGGCCTGGCCGCGCTGCGACGCGCCGTCCGGACCCCGTCGCTCCTGCCGGGGATCAACGACCTGCTGGCCAGCGCGTTCGGCCTGTTGCTGGCCTGGGCGTGGGGGCCCTGGACGATGGTCGGCGGCTGGCTGTGGGGACTTGCGCTCGGCCCGGCCTTGGCGGCCGTCGTCCTGCTGTCGCTGCGCGCCCGACGCCTGTCGTGGCTGCCCGAACGACGCGCCTGGCTCGCCTGGCTGGGGCTCGTGGTGGCGCTGGCGCTGGTCGCTCTCGGCATCGCCGTGCTGTAGCCCGCGAGATACCCGACAATCCACCGGTCGATGACCCTCCGGCGTTGCGCCGCACGGGGGAGTCGCGATCGACTGGTGGATTGTCGGGATTTCCACGCCGCGGCGATCCGCGGCCGTCCGGCTCCGGGTGGTGAAAGGGTTGGCGACATGCAGCACGCACCGATCCAGCCACCCGACCCGGACGCCGTCGCGGCCGCGAGAGAGCTGAGCGCCGGCCAGGCCAAGCCCCCGGGATCGCTCGGCGTGCTCGAGGACCTGGGGGCCTGGATCGCCGGCTGCCAGGGTGCCTGCCCGCCGCGTCCGCTGGACGACGTGCGGGTCACCGTCTTCGCCGGCGACCACGGAGTGACCGCGAGCGGGGTCTCCGCCTATCCGGCGGCGATCACGCCGGCCATGGTGCGCGCGATCGCCGCCGGCGTGGCCGGCATCTCGGCCCTGGCCACGGCAAACCGGGTGCGGGTGGAGGTCGTCGACATCGCCGTCGCCGAGGACCTGGCCGATCTCGACCCGGCCGTCGCCCGGGTCAAGGTGTGCCACGGCTCGGCCGCCATCGACGTCGAGGATGCCCTGACCGACGACCAGGTCGACGCCGCGCTGCGGGCGGGGGAGCGGCTGGCCGCCGAGGCCGCCGCCGACGGGGCGCAGCTGCTGATCGCCGGCGACCTCGGGATCGGCAACACCACCATCGCCGCCGCCCTGGTGGCGGCCACGTTCGGGCTGCCCGCCACCGCCGTCGCGGGTCGCGGCACCGGTATCGACGACGCGACGCTGGCGCACAAGACGGCCGTGATCCAGCGAGCGCTGCTGCGGGTCGGCCCCCGGGCCGCCGATCCCCGGCAACGGCTGAAGGCGCTCGGCTCGGCCGACCTGGCGGCCGGCGTCGGCTTCATGCTCGGCGCCGCCCGCGCCGGCGTCCCCGTCCTGCTGGACGGGCTGATCGCGGTCGCCGAGGCCTCGGTGGCGGCCTCGTTCGACCCCGGGGTGCTGGGCTGGCTGCGGGCCGGGCACCGTTCGACCGAACCCGGACAGTCGCTGGCGCTGGAACGCCTCGGGCTGGAACCCCTGCTGCAGGCGCGGATGCGACTCGGCGAGGGCACCGGGGCGGTGCTCGCGGTGCCGATCGTCCGGTCGGCGGTGGCGGCGTTGCGCGACATCGCGCAATTGAGCGACCTCGGCTGATCGCGCCGCGAGAATTCCTATCGACCCTAGGGAATTCGCGGCCGCAATGTCGCACGGAACATGAGCAGAACTCAGGAAACCTTGAGCCAAATCTGGGTCCATCTGGCTGGAACTTCCGGATGTGACCCTTAGCGTTGTGCTTCAGCACGTCGGTCAATTCAAGGTTGCGGGTTGAACATGAGCATCTGGTTGTGGGCCGGAGTCGGCTACCTCGTCTTCGTCACGTTCGTCATCGTGATGGGGTACCTGTTCGAGCGCCGATCGCGCATGCTGGACTCGCGGGCCGGCATCGCGCCGGGCCAGGGCTTCGACAGCGACGAGGAGTTCGACGAACCGGGCCCGGACGAGACCGACCGGGACGCGCCCAAGCGCCGCGGCGAGAACGGCGACGACCTGCCGATGGCGGGTTGAGCGCGGGGCCGTCCACGAGGCGTCGATTCGCCAGCGTTGGGGCGCTGCGGTAGAGTCGTCCATTGGCGTCAGGACGCCCGCGGAACCCCAAGAGCCGCCCGACGATCGCAACTGCATCGCACCATCCGGTGAGGCGGCGCCGCGCAACGGGAAACCGAGAGGAGAGCAGCCCCTTTCCATGGATGCTGAACTGAAGAAGAAGACCATCGAAGAGTTCGCCACGAAGCCGGGCGACACCGGTTCGCCGGACGTGCAGATCGCGCTGCTCACCCGGCGGATCGCGCACCTGACCGAGCACCTCAAGGTGCACAAGGGCGACCACCACAGCCGTCGCGGCCTGATGCTGCTGGTCGGCCAGCGGCGTCGTCTGCTGAACTACGTCGCCAAGCAGGACATCGAGCACTACCGCGAACTGATCGCGCGTCTCGGCCTGCGTCGCTGAACGTGAGAGGGGAGTGGCTCCGGCCGCTCCCCTCGCGGCATTCCCGAGCGGACGAAGGTCTCGTCCCGGGAATGCTCGGCACAACTGAATAAGAACCAACCACCGTCCACCGCGCGAACTCACGTGAGCCTTCGGTCCTCGGTAGTGGCTTTCGGGTCGATGAACCCCGCGGGCCTCGATCGAAGACCGGGTTCAAGTCGCCATCTCGGCCGTGTCGCCGCCGCGGTGGGCACAACCCGAAAGGATTCCCTGTGGAGGGACCTGATCTGCAGTACACCGAGGCCGTCATCGACAACGGCTCGCACGGCTCGCACGTCGTCCGGTTCGAGTCGGGCCTGCTGGCCCGCCAGGCCAACGGCAGCGTGAGCGTCTACCTGGACGGCGACACCATGCTGCTGTCCGCCACCACCGCGTCGAACAACCCGCGCGACGGCATCGACTTCTTCCCGCTGACCGTCGACGTCGAGGAGCGGATGTACGCCGCGGGCCGCATCCCCGGCTCGTTCTTCCGCCGCGAGGGACGTCCCGGCGAGGCCGCCATCCTGGCCTGCCGGCTCACCGACCGGCCGCTGCGCCCCTGCTTCGTCAAGGGCCTGCGCAACGAGGTCCAGGTCGTCATCACCGTGATGGCGCTGAACCCCGACGTGCTCTACGACGTGCTGGCGATCAACGCTGGTTCGGCGTCCACGACCCTGGCCGGCCTGCCGTTCACCGGCCCGGTCGGCGGCATCCGGGTCGCCCTGATCGGCGACACCTGGGTGGGCTTCCCGACCGTGAAGCAGCTCGAGGACGCCACCTTCGACATGGTCGTGGCCGGCCGGGTGCTGGCCGACGGCGACGTGGCCATCATGATGGTCGAGGCCGAGTCGACCGAGCAGACCTGGGATCTGGTCCGCTCCGGCCGTACCGCCCCGACCGAAGAGGTCGTGGCCGCCGGGCTCGAGGCCGCCAAGCCGTTCATCAAGGCGCTGTGCGACGCACAGGTCGAACTGGCCGCCAAGTTCCCCAAGAGCGTCGGCGACTACCCGGTCTTCCTGGACTACCAGCCCGACGTGTTCGAGGCCGTCTCGGCCGCCGCGACCGACCGGCTCCAGCAGGTGATGACCATCGTCGGCAAGCACGAGCGGGAGACCTCGACCGAGGCCCTGCTCGCCGAGCTGCACACCGAGCTCGACGGCACCTTCGAGGGCCGCGAGAAGGAGATCACCGGCGCCTTCCGGGCGCTCACCAAGAAGACCGTGCGGCTCAAGACGCTCACCGAGAACGTGCGCATCGACGGCCGTGGGCTGCGCGACATCCGGACGCTGTCCGCCGAGGTCGGCGTGCTGCCGCGGGTGCACGGCTCGGCGCTGTTCATGCGCGGCGAGACCCAGATCCTGGGCGTGAGCACGCTGAACATGCTCGACATGGAGCAGAAGATCGACTCGCTGGCGCCCGAGAACACCAAGCGCTACATGCACAACTACAACTTCCCGCCGTACTCCACCGGTGAGACCGGCCGGGTCGGTTCGCCGAAGCGGCGCGAGATCGGCCACGGCGCGCTCGCCGAGCGGGCCCTGGTCCCGGTGCTGCCCAAGCGCGAGGAGTTCCCGTACGCGATCCGGCAGGTCTCCGAGGCGCTCGGTTCGAACGGCTCCACCTCGATGGGTTCGGTGTGCGCGTCCACGCTGGCCCTGCTGAACGCCGGCGTGCCGCTGAAGGCGCCGGTGGCCGGCATCGCCATGGGCCTGATGAGCGATCAGATCGACGGCGAGACCCGCTACGTCACGCTGACCGACATCCTGGGCGTCGAGGACGCCCTGGGCGACATGGACTTCAAGGTCGCCGGCACCCGGGACTTCGTCACCGCCCTGCAGCTGGACACCAAGCTCGACGGCATCCCCGCCGACGTGCTGGCCGGTGCGCTGCTGCAGGCCCGCGAGGCCCGGCACACCCTGCTCGACGTGATGGGCGAGGCGATCGACACCCCGGACGAGATGTCGCCGTTCGCGCCGCGGATCATCACCATCAAGATCCCGGTCGACAAGATCGGCGAGGTGATCGGCCCCAAGGGCAAGATGATCAACCAGATCCAGGACGACACCGGCGCCAACATCTCGATCGAGGACGACGGCACCGTCTACGTGGGCGCCGACAACGGCGAGGCCGCGGACGCCGCCCGCTCGATGATCAACGCGATCGCCAACCCGACCATGCCGGAGCGCGGCGAGCGCTACCTCGGCACCGTGGTGAAGGTGATGAACTTCGGTGCCTTCGTGTCGCTGCTGCCCGGCAAGGACGGCCTGCTGCACGTCACCAAGCTGCGCGCGCTGAACGACGGCCGCCGCGTCGAGAACGTCGAGGACGTGGTGAGCGTCGGCCAGAAGATCCAGGTCGAGATCTCCGACATCGACGATCGCGGCAAGCTCTCGCTGATCCCGGTCATCGAGGAGAAGGTCGACGCCTGATCGATTTATTCCAGGGAACCCCCCATCGCCTCCCGGTGATTGGGGGTTTTCGCTGCCCGGGCTCGTCCCGAACCGTTGGTGGAGCCCGGTGAGGGCCGCTATGGTTGGCGCAACTCGGGGGGGCCATGGTCGGCGACCCCGAGGAGATGATTCGTGTACCCCCAGCCGTCCTCCGCGCTCGATGAGGCGCGCCCCGGGCCCACCGACCCGCCACCGGACGACGCCCGGCCCGCCACCGGCGGAATGAGTCGTTCGTCCTTCCGGGCGGACGTGGCGCGTGTCGCGACGGCACCCGACACCCGGCTGGCCGGCTGGACGCCCGGGTTGCGGCTGCTGGGGACCGAGACCAGCCGCTCCCGGACCTGGGCGCGGATCGGTGTGCTGGCGTCGATCACCGCGATCGTCGTGTACGGCACCTGGCGGATCATGTTCACCCTGCCGTCGGGCGGCTGGAACCTGTTCGCCGCCTGGCTGCTGGTCGCGTTCGAGGTGCTCCCGGTGTCCGGCCTGGTGATCCGGGCGTGCAATCTGTGGCGGCTCGACTGCTCCGGGCCGGAGCCGGTGACCACGGTCGAGACCGGCCTGCGGGCCGCCGTCTTCATCCCGACCTACAACGAGCCCGTCGAGGTGATCGCGCCCACCATCGCCGCGGCCGTCGCCCTGGAACCCGCCCACCAGACCTGGGTGCTGGACGACGGCGACCGGCCCTGGGTGCGGGAGCTCTGCGAGACCTACGGCGCCCGCTACGTCCGGCGGGACGAGCATGTGCACGCCAAGGCCGGCAACATGAACCACGCCCTGGAGCTGATGGCCGCCGAGGTCGCCGCCGGCGCCGAGCCGGTCGACATCATCGGGGTGCTCGACTGCGACCACGTCCCGCTGCCGCACTTCCTGACCGGCACGCTGGGCTGGTTCCGCGACCCCGAGCTGGCGCTCGTCCAGGCGCCGCAGACCTACTACAACTCGGGCGCCTTCGACGACGACGGCGACACCGGCGAGCAGGGCGTGTTCTTCCACGTGCAGCTGCCCGCCCGCGACCACGCGGGGGCGGGGACGTCCTGGTGCGGCTCCACCTCGTTCATCCGGGTGAGCGCGCTGCAGCAGGTCGGCGGCATCGCCATCGACACGATCGTGGAGGACCTGCACACCACGATGCTGCTGGTCAGGGCCGGCTGGAAGACCGCCTACCACCACCAGGTGCTGGCGCTGGGGCTGGCGCCCGCGACCCCCGAGCAGTACCTGCTGCAGCGCCGCCGGTGGGGGCTGGGCTGCATGCAGGTGCTGGTCCGCGAGCGGCTGTGGGCGGCGAAGCGCTGGCTGTCGTGGCGCGGCTACTACGAGTACCTGGACGCCACGGTGTGGTGGCTGGAGGGGGTCGCGACCGTCGCCGGCTTCCTGGTGCCGGTGATCGTGCTGCTCAGCGGGGCACAGGTGTCCACGGCCGACCCGTGGCTGTTCCTGGCCGTGTTCACCGCGCTGTTCGTGGTCCGGCTCTGGGGAGCCCGGCGGCTGTACCGGCTGCACCTGCACTGGGGCACGGCGTTCGCCCTGCGGATCCTCCGGATCCCGGTCGGACTGGCCTGCCTGTGGTGGCTGCTCACCCGGCGCTCGCTCGATTTCGCCGTCACCCCCAAGGCCGGCTCCGACGAGCGCCGCCGCGGCCACGTCCCGCGGATCCTGTGGTGGCTGCTCGGACTGATCGTCGCGGTCGTCCTGTACGCGGCCCTCGGGGTCGCCGGCGTCGTCCCGTGGCAGAGCTCGCCGTCGTCCACCGTGACCGCCGGCGCCTGGGTGGTGCTGGCCGGGGTGGTGCTGCTGATGGGCATCCGGCGGATCCAGGCGGTGCAGTTCGCGACCTCGAGGCGCAACGCCTACCGGGTGGGAGTCCGGGCGCCGATCACCGTGAACGGCGCGGCCGGCGAACTGGTCGACATCTCCCTCGGCGGGGTCGCCGTCTCCATGCCCGCCGGGGCGCTGCCGCCGGCGTCCGAGATCGCCCTGGTGCTGCCGGGGCAGGACGAGCCGATCCTGCTCGAAACCGTGCGGGTGCGCGGCGAGGGGGCGTCCGAGATCGCCTCCTTCCGCGTCCGGTTCGGCGACTGGGCCGCCTACCGCGTGATCGCGCTGTGGCTGTTCCACACCCCGGCCGGGGTGACCGAGGGACTGCCGGACGGGGTTCCGGTGGTCGCCCTGCGCACCGGGCCACGCTCCACCCGGATCCCGACCCTGACCGCCCAGTACGGCGAACAGCCGCCGATGCTCACCGGGTCCGCGAAGGATGGCTGACGCCCGGCCCGTCGAACCGGCGCCCCGCACGGGTGCGTCCGGGTCCCGGGCGTGGTGGTTGCTGCTGGTGTTCGGGGCCGCCGGGATCATCGTCAGCCGGCTGCTGCCGGACGGGCTGCCCCGTTCGATCGCCTTCCAGCTGTTCGGCCTGGTCTCCGCCGTGGGCATCGTCGTCGGCATCCGGATGCACCGCCCGGCACGGGCGCTGCCCTGGTACCTGATGGCGGCCGGTCAGCTGGTCTGGTCGATCGCCGACACGGTCGGCGCGATCGACGCCGACCTGCTCGGCCACGAACGGTTCCCGGCACCGGCCGACGTGGTCTACCTGATCGGCTACCCGGTCGTCGGCGTCGGCCTGCTGCTGCTGAACCGGGAACGCTCCCGGCGTGGGCTGGCCGGACGCCTGGACAGCGGCATCCTGGCGGCCGCGCTGGGCCTGCTCACCTGGGTCGCGCTCGCCCAGCCGACGCTCGCCGCCCTGGACGTGTCCACGCTGGCCGCGGTCGTCAGCATCGCCTATCCGGTGGCCGATGTCGTGCTGGCCACCATCGTCATCCGGATGGTGCCGACACCGTGGGGACGGACGCCGTCGTTCTGGCTGCTGACGGGCGCGGTGGGGGCGCTGCTGCTCGCCGACGTGCTCGCGTCGGCCTTCGAGCAGCTGACCTGGGCCGCCAGCGACGAGCTCGAGTTCGTCTGGATGACCTCCTACCTGCTGTGGGCGGCCGCCGCGCTGCATCCGTCCATGGCGCCGGTGAGCCGTCCGGCGCCCGAACCGGAGCGGTCCTTCAGCCGCTCCGGGCTGATCGCGCTGGCGGTGGCGCTGGTCATGCCCGTTGCCCTGCTGGCGGCGAAGGCGCTGAGCGGGCAGCCCGTCGATGTCTGGCCGATCGTGATCGGCTGGGCGCTGACCTGCGTGCTGGTGATGGCGCGGATCGGCGTCGCGGTGCGGGCGATGGAGCAGACCCAGGCCGAGCGGGAACGGGCTCTGGTGGCGCTCGGGCACCAGGCGACGCACGATCCGCTCACCGGCCTGCCCAATCGGGCGCAGGCGATCGAGGTGATCCGGGGCGCGCTGAACCGCGCCCGGCGGGCCGGCGACCTGGTGGGCCTGCTGTTCATCGACCTGGACGGGTTCAAGCAGGTCAACGACACCCTGGGCCACGCGGCCGGCGACGAGGTGCTCTCGGTGGCCGGCGAACGGATGCAGCGGGCCGTCCGGGGCGGCGACGTGGTCGCCCGCCTGGGCGGCGACGAGTTCGTCGTGCTGCTGGAGCCGATCGACGACGAGGTGAGTGCGGTGCGGGTGGCCGAACGGCTGGTCACCGACCTGGCCGAACCGATCCGGCTGAGCACCGGTCGCGAGGCCCGGATCGGTGCCAGCATCGGGGTGGCGATCAACAGCGACATCGCGATCGACCCCGACCGGCTGCTGCAGGAGGCCGATCATGCGGTCTTCCGGGCGAAGGCCGGTGGCCGGGGGCGGGTCGAGGTGTTCGCGCCGTCGCTGCGCGCCGAGGTGGAGAGCCGGGCCGCGGTCGAGGCGGCGATCGTGGGGGCCCTGCGGCACGGCACGGCCACGGTGGAGCCCAGCCCGATGATCGACCTGCGCACCGGGCTGCTCGCCGGCGAACAGCTCGAGGTGACGGTGACCGGACCGGATGGGGAACGGTGGCCGCGCCCCGACCTGTTGCCCCTGACCCGGGGCACCGACAAGTTGTGCGACCTGGACAGCTGGGTGCTGCGCACCGGGGTGCTGGACCGGCCGGGCGACGGCTGGCTGCTGGTTCCCGTGACCGGACGCCACCTCGCCCAGGGCACGATCCTGGCCGACGTGACCTCGGCGCTGGAGGCCGGACTGGTGGCCGGCCGGCTGATGCTGCTGGTCCCGTCGGACGAGGCGGGCGGCGTGCGGGTGCTGGACACGCTGGCGCAGCTCCGCCGGCTCGGCGTCCGGATCTGCGCCGACAGCTTCGGCGCCGACGACAGCGGCACGGACCGCTGGGCCCGGGTGCCGTTCGACTACGTCCGGCTCGATCGTCGGCTGCTCAACCTGACCGACGGCACCCTGCTGCTGCGGCTGACCGTCGAGACGGCGAACGCGTTCGGCTACGGGGTGATCGCGCCCGGGATCTCGACCGAGTCGGAGGCCGAGGCGTTGGCCGCCGCCGGGTGCGAGCTGGGGCTGGGACCGCTGTACGGCGATGTGCCGGCTACCCCGGTGTCGCGCTGAGCAGGCTGGGCACCATCTCGGCCGGCACCGGTCGCGACCACAGGAAGCCCTGGCCGAAGTCGCACCCCAGCTCGCGGGCGATGTCCGCCTGCGCCGGGGTCTCGATGCCCTCGAGAGTGACCCGCAGGCCCATCCGGTGGGCCGCCTCGGTGAGCCCGCCGAGCAGTGGCGCGGTGCGGGGCAGGTCCAGCAGGGCGGTGAACGTCCGGTCGAACTTGATCCCGTCCACCGGCAGCCGGATCAGGTCCCGCAGGCCGTAGTAGCCGGAGCCGAAGTCGTCCAGCAACACCAGCACGCCGGCCTGGCGCAGGGCGTCCAGGCCGGGGGCTCCGCGATCGGCCGCCACCGGACGCGCGCTCTCGGTCAGCTCGACCGACAGCGTGCCGGGGGCGACGCCGGCGGATTCGACCGCCGCGATCAGGTCGGCGACCCCCGTGGCGGAATCGAGGTGCCGGCCCGAGACGTTGACGTTCAGCTCGAAGCCGGGCCGGAGTCGTTGCCACCGGCTCAGGTCGGCCAGGGCGCGGCGGATGACCACCAGGTCCAGCTCGATCACCAGGTCGCTGTCCTCGGCCAGGGGAATGAACTCCTGCGGCGGGACGAGGCCGTCCGGACGGGGCCAGCGGGCGAGGGCCTCGACACCGATCACCCGGCCGCCGGCCAGGTCGAGGATCGGCTGGTACCAGGGGATGATCTCCCCGGCGGCGATCGCCCGGCGCAACCCGACGGCGTCCGTGACCTGGACGCTCACCGCCGGGTGGCTGTTCTGTGCGCGTCCTGACGTGGCTGGCGGCGCCGGTTCTGGGGGGTGGGTTCCGACATGGGCGAAGGCTACAAGACGCAGCGATCCGGGGGCAGGCCGGCGTTTCAGGCCAAGCCCAAGGCGGCGGCGACCCTACGCAGGTCGGGCATCACCCCGATCACCCGCCCGCCCTGGGCGTCCGGCAACGAATCGGTGCCGTTGTCCGGGTCGGCGAAGAGCTCGCGCAGCTTCTCCGGCTCCAGCGACGAGCCGAGGTACTCCCGATGGACGGCCTGGAGCAGGACCGCGGCGCCGGCAATGATCGCGCTGGCCGCGCTCGTGGCGGTGAAGATCTGGTAGGAACTGGTCCGCGGATCGCACGATCCGTAGGGTTCGCAGCCGCTGCTCCACACCCGCCGGGCCCACGCATAGGAATTGACTCGGCTGCCGTAGTTGGATCCGATTCCGGGGTTGTAGTCGTCCGTCCAGCGCGGGTGGCAGTCGGCCACGGTCGACGGGGACGGAACCTCCGCGCCCCCGACCATGATCGCCCCCGAGTCAAGATAGCCGGGGGCGCCGACCCTGAGTTGCGCGAGGTCGCCGTCGGTTCCGAGTCGGTCCAGGTCCTGGTCACCGTTGCCGGCCGCCTCGATCACCACGATGCCCTGCCTGGTGAGGAGACCAATGGCGTTCTGGACGCACTCGTCCCGCTCGATCGGGCGCTGATCGGCGACGGTGTCGCCATAGCCGTCGTCACTGCCCTCGATCGCGGCCACCTCGAGGAGCACCACATCGCCGGGACGCAGGGACCCGAGGCTCGCGAGCGTGTCGGCCACGTGGATCGTGTCGTCGAAGCCCTGGAAGTGTGAGGCGGCCAGCACACTCGCCCGCGGACAGACCCCGCGGACGCCGTTGGGCGGCACGTACTCGCCGGCCACGATCCCTAGGACGGCGGCGCCGTGGTCGCCACTACCGCCCGCCTCGTGGGCGTTCAGCCCGGCCAGGAGCGGCGGCACCTTCAGGTGCCGGAGCGCTTCGTGGTCGAAGAGCCAGCCCTGTTCCACGTCGACAAGATGGACGCCTTCGCCGTAGAGGCCGTAGGTCTCCCACACCCACCGGGCGTTGATGCCCAGCGGTGCCGCGTCGAGATGGGATGCCTTGGTGGGGAGGGCCGTCGATGGGCCCTCCGGCACGGCGCGCTGCCCGGCTAGGCGGGCCCGACGGACCGCGCGGCCGCCGGCGGGGACGACCGGCGGCTCTACATAGGCGCGTTCGACGACCTCCAGGGCACGGAAGGCCGACGCCACCTCCTCGGGACGGAAGCGGCCGTCCCGGAGGTCGAGCCGCCAGTATTGGGTGAGGCTCGGCCATTCCTGTGAGTCGTCGGCGTTCTCGCGTTCGATCCTGCGGAGTTCCTCGGGCGGGACCTCTCTGATCACCCGTCGCGCCGGGACATCGTGCCTTATGAGTTGCTCGAACAGATCGCTCAGGCCGAACTCGGTGGCCACGGCGAGAAGGTCGTCTAACGAGTCGGCCTCGATTCCGCGATCGAGCCGCACGATGACGTGCGTCGGCCGCACGTATCCGATCGGGTCGGCTCCGGATGGTTGCGAATGCTCGGCCGGTGATGCGTCGGTTGACATTGGTCGTGCTCCGTTCTTCCTTCTGTGAAGGCGCCGGTTCATTTGATCGCCGATGACCAGACTTGTCGAGACCCTTCCGGTTGAAGGGCGTTGATCGAGTTCGTCGGAGCTTGGCCGTTGGGTTGCGACAAGCTCAACCGGCGAATAGTCGGCTGCCTGTCGAAAGTCGTCGGTCGGGCTTGGCGAGATCTGTCCGGGGTGGTTCTTTGGCAATCTCGGCCGGCGAGATCCGGGATGTGACCGGTTGGGTGCGGCCAGCGTCAGGCGGCCGAGAGAGCGATCCGCAGGTTGGTCAGTGCCCGCTGTCGGGTCGGCCCGACGCTGCCCATGGGGATGCCCAGCTGTGCGGCCAACTGGTCGTACGACAGATCCCTCAGCAGCGCCTGCACGACCTGGCGCTGTCGTGGATTCAGCCGGGCGACTGCGTTGCGCAGTTGGCTCAGGCGTTCGGCGTCCAGGAGTTGCTGCTCCACGTCGTTGCTGCCGGTGCCGGCGCTGCTCGCCGCGAAGTGATCGGTGGGGATCTCTCGGCCCTCCTGTTGCAGCAGCTGCAGTCCCGCCCGGCGTGCCGTGGTCGACAGCCAGCCGGGCAGGCACGCGGCGTCCCGGATCCTCATGGCGTTCTCCAGTAGCGCGAGCCACACCCGCTGTTCGAGATCGTGGCGCTGCCACGGCTTGAGCCGCAGATGGGCCGCCCGGGCGTAGATGCACGGCCGGTAGGCCGAGACCACCCGTTCCCAGACGTCTGGGTCGCGATCGGCGAGGCGCTGCAGGAGATCCTTCGGCCAATGGGTGGAGCCTCCGCGCTCGGCGGCAGTGTTGGTCCGTGTGGTCATGTATCGAGCGTCCGGCAGCACAGCCGGTTCGAAGAGGACAATTGCCCGGGCCGAGCGGGAGGAATGCCCGGCGACCGGAGAGCCTCACGTCCTTACAGCTGCAGGCCCGCATCCCGCGCCATCAGTGCGACCTGCACACGATCCGCGGCACCGACCTTGGCCAGTATCCCCGCCATCTGGTTGCGGACAGTCTTCTCGGTCACGTTCAGGGCACTGGCGATCTGTGGTCCGGACCGTCCGGAGGCGAGCAGGCCGACGTGCTGCAACTCACGAGGGCTGAGCACGTCGAAGGGCGAGGGGACGCTGCGGCGCACGCCCACCAGCGCGTTGGTTGCGACCTGTGGACCCAGCACCAAGCCACCGTCGCGGACGGTGCGCAGCGCCGGGAGCAGGGCATCGGGAGCGGACTCCTTGAGCAGATAGCCCGAGGCGCCCGCCTCCAGGCAGGTCCGCACGGTGGCGTCGTCGTGGGTCATGGTGAGCACCACGATCGAGCACTGCGGAGTCGAGCGCTGCAGCACCCGGAACAGACTCACCCCGTCGCCGTCGGGCAGCCCCAGGTCGACGACCGCGATGTCCGGTCGCTCCAGGACGGCGAGCTTCGACGCCTCGGCGATGGTACCGGCCTCGATCGTCCGTCCGATCCAGTTCTCGCCGCCGAGCAATGCGACCAGTCCCCGCCGGACCACCGGATGGTCGTCGACCAGCAACACGACCGCCGGCTCCAATGCCCCCACCATGGGCAGAGTGTAGGAATTACCCGTATCAATGTCATGGGGATAGTCCATCTTCTCCGCGAGCCGTACCCTACGGCCACGTCGAGAAGCAGGAGTGAACATGTCGGAAATGACGCAGGGAATGGTGACCGCACCATCGTCCGATTCGGCCGAGGGTGCCGACTCGAAGCGGTGTCTGGTGATCGATGCCACCCCGTCGGTCCAGGCCTGGGTGGACGAGTTCTACCGCCGCGGGATCAACGCACATCCGACGGCGGGCGTGCGGGTTCCCCAGGGAACGGTCGTCGTGACCGTTGCCGCGGTGTGGCGCGGGGTGGAAACCGCCTTTTCCAGGCAGGACGACCCGTGGACAGTCCGGAAGGGTTGGCCGAACCTGGAGAATCTGCCCCCGCTCACGGGCCCGGCCAACCCGGGCAACCCCATCCGTCGTTGGTTCTGCTCGTTGTTCGGCTGCTGAGCGAAGGCTGTCGATGACTGCTCCGGCGTTCCGGGCGTCGTTGGTGGCCTGGGCGGTCGCGGCCACGGGGCTCACGGTAGTGATCGTGAGCCTCGTGGCCGAAAGGCCCGTGGGCGGCGATGTCCAGTGGCGCGACGCCTTCCTCGGCTTCGCGACGCTCGTCGTCGGTGCCCGGATCGCGAGTCACGCGCCCGGCAACAGCTACGGATGGCTGCTCCTCGGAGTCGGGCTCCTGGCAGCCTTGGCGGCCGGGACCTCGTTGGCCACGGTCGGGCCCGGGCTGTCCGTCCGGACCTGGGCGTCCTACCCGAGCTATGCGCTGCTCGCGTTGACCTGCTTCTACTTCCCCGACGGGCGGCTGCCGTCCCCGCGATGGCGGATCTCCGTCTTGGTGCTCGGTCTCGGTCTCGGCTACGGATTCGTCGGCCTGATCGCCCTCGGCTGGCGCAGCCCCCAGGAACTGCTCGCCGGCGAACGGGTCAGCCCCGGCTGGGACACCGATGCGGCGAGGATCGGACTGATCTTCCTCCTGGTGGCGGCTCCCGTGGCGTTGGTCTCCGTGGTCATGCGGATCCGGCGGACCGATCCCGGGCGTCGCCGGCCGTTGATCTGGGGCGCGATCTCCACCGTGCTGCTCGTTGTGGGCTCGCTCCTCGAAATGGTCGATGTGCCGCTGGTCGCAATCCTGGCCGCTCTGGCCTTTCCCGCCGCCACCGTCGTGGCGATCCTTCGCTACGGCCTCTACGACATCGATACGGTCATCCACCGCTCGTTGCTCTACGGAATCCTCGCGTCGGCCCTCGTGGGCGTCTACGCCCTGCTGGCCGCGTTCGTCGTCCGCCTGTTCCCGGCCGAGGGCGCCCCGGTCGTGGCCGCCGCGGTGGCGCTGCTGGCCCTTCCGCTGCGCGATTGGCTGCAGCGCCTGATCGATCGACGGGTGTACGGGCAGAGCGGAAGCCCGTACGAGCTGCTCACGGCGCTGGCCCGCGGTGTGGGCCGCGCGTTGACCCCCGGGGACATGTTGACCGAGGTGGTCGAGCGGGTCGCGGAGGGTCTCCGGGTGCCCTACGTGGCGGTGTTGCTGGAGCCGGGGGACCAGCCGGAGCGCTCCGCCGGCACCCGGCGGCCTTGGCCGGTCGCCTCGTTGGAGCTCGTTCATCGGGGCGCGACGATCGGGCACCTGGTGGTGCAGCAGCGCGCCCCGGACGAACCCTGGCTGCCACGGGAGCGGCGCCTGTTGAAGGCGCTCGCCCTGCAGATCGCGGCGCCGGCGGCCGCCGTCCGGCTGATCCGTGACCTGCAGCACACTCGCGAACGCCTGGTCACGATGCGCGAGGAGGAACGCCGCCGGCTGCGCCGGGACCTGCACGACGGCGTCGGTCCGGTGCTGAGCGGCGCCCGGATGCAGCTGCGTGCGCTCTCGGCGACCTTGGACACCGACGAGCGGGCGGTACGGGCGCTGGAGGACGATCTCGGCCTGGCCTCGGACGAACTGCGGCGCGCGATCGACGGTCTGCGGCCACCGGCCCTCGACCGGGGACTGGTGCCGGCGCTGACCGGCCTTGTCGACCGGCACGTCCAAAGCGGCCTGCAGATCGACGTGGCCATCGATGACCGGCTGGAAGGAGTCCCGGCGGCCGCCGAGGTCGCGCTCTATCGCGTCCTGGACGAGGCGCTGGCCAACTGCGTCCGGCACGCCGAGGCGACCCACGCCAGGGTCGAGATCCGGCGGACGGCCGAGGAGCTGACCCTCATCGTGCGGGACGACGGGCGTGGCTACGTCGGTCCGCGTGACGGCGGGGTCGGCACGGAGTCGATGCGGCAGCGCTGCGAGGAACTGGGTGGTGCGCTGACGATAGAGCCCGACTCCCTGCACGGCACCGTCCTGACCGCTACCTTCCCCTGCGGCGAACCGGGGTGACGCCCGTCCGGTTGCGTTCCCCACGCGGCGGCCCGGGGTACTAGGGTGTGCACTCGTGGCCAGCGACATCACCGTTTTCTCGGGCTCCGCCCACCGGGAGTTCGCGCAGGAGGTGTGTGACCTGCTCGGCGTCCCGCTGGCGCCGTCGCAGACCACGCGGTTCTCCAACGACTGCCTGCAGGTGCACCTGGGTGCCAACTGCCGCAAGCGCGAGGTGTTCATCGTGCAGCCGCTGGTCCCGCCGGTACAGGAGAACCTGGTCGAACTGCTGCTGATGCTGGACGCCGCGCGCGGCGCGTCCGCCGGCCACCTGACCGTGGTGATGCCGCACTACGCCTACGCGCGCAGCGACAAGAAGGACGCGCCGCGGATCTCGATCGGCGCCCGGCTGGTGGCCGACCTGATGCACAAGGCGGGCGCGAAGCGGGTGGTGACCATGGCGCTGCACTCGCCACAGGTGCACGGCATGTTCGAGATGCCGGTCGATCACCTGAGCCCCAACCACGTCCTGGCCAGGCATTTCCGGCAACGGGACCTGAGCAACGCGGTCGTGGTGTCGCCCGACTTCGGCAACGTCAAGGAGGCGAACCACTTCGCGCGGCTGCTGGACATCCCGGTGGCCGCCGGTTCGAAACGTCGGATGGCCGACGACAAGGTGATCATCGACTCGATCGTGGGCGACGTGGCGGGCAAGGACGTGATCGTGCTCGACGACGAGATCGCCACCGGCGGCTCCCTGATCGAACTGTTCGACAAGCTGCGCGAGGTGGGGGTCAACTCGATCTCGGCCGCCTGCGTGCACGGCCTGTTCACCGGTCCGGCGATGGAGCGGCTGCGGGCGCAGGACGACCTGGTCGAGATCGTCTGCACCAACACCGTCCCGGTGCCGCCGGAGAAGCGGCTGCCGAACATGACCGTGCTGAGCGTGGCGCCCCTGTTCGCCGAGGCGATCCGCCGGATCGACCGGGGCGAGTCGATCTCGTCGTTGTTCGACGCCTAGTGTCGCGGCGCCGGCTGCTGGGGTTCGACCGATGCTCCCTAGCGGCCGGCCCGCGCGGGCCCGTCCGGATGAGGCACGATCCGGTACAGCCACCCGGACGCGGTCAGCAGCCAGGCGAAGCAGGTGACCACGGTCAGCCACAGCAGCGCCACCCCTGCCGGGCCGGCCGAGAGCGCGGCTCCCGCGACGAAGGCCACCGCGATGACGACGCCCGCGATCCGGCACCAGGCGGCCCGGGCGCCGTCCCCGCGGGCCGCGAAGTAGCGGCCGAGCAGGAACGCGGCCACCGCGAAGGAGGCGAACTCGAGCGCACCCGCGGCCAGGTGGAGGATGCCGCTGGAGCTGACCATCGGCTCCGCTCCGGCGGGGAAGCCCTGGACGGGATCCGGACGGAACACCGCGGCCAGGACGATCGCCGCACCCGCGATCATCACGGAGAGCCCCACACCCCGACCGGTCCCATCGAGGGCCCGCCGCATGCCCCAGCCCGCGACGACGGTCATCGCGCCGGTGAGCGCCAGGTTGGTGATCTGCAGCCAGCCGGACTCGCCCAGCGTGAGCAGGCTGAGCGCGTGCCGCGACAGGTCGAAGCCGTCCCGGGTGAGCGCCAGGACGACGCCGAAGGCGAGGTAGAACGGCCCCGCGACCACTCCCCAGCCGAGCATGGAGCGGGTGATCGCGGCGGCGCGGTCGAAGTCGGTGTCCATGGTGCAACGATAAGCGAAAAATCAAGAAACCGAAATATTTTGTCCGAGACGAGCCCATCGGGCCGGCAACGCTGCCAAGATGAGGACGTGCCGGAGAGCGTTCCCGATATCAACCGCGGTGAGACCCCGCTCTGGCGCGTGCTGGACCGCTACCGCGAACTGGAGTTGCAGCTGGCGATCTTCGGTCATCACCTCAGCGCCCGGGTCGGGATGCGTCCCGTCGACCTGCAGTGCTTCAACCTCGTCCATCGCCACGGTCCGGTGACCATCGGCGAGCTCGCCCGGATGCTGGCCCTCCGTCCGGCCACTACCACCGGGATCGTCGACCGGCTGGCCGAGCAGGGCTGGGTCGCCCGGGACCGGGCCGAGACGGATCGCCGGTCGGTGCTCGTCCGGGCGCTGCCCGACCGGCTGCCGGAGCTGTTCGGCATCCTGGCCCCGCTGGGCGATGACCTGACGCGGTGGCTGGAGCAGCTGGACGAGGGGTCGCTCCGGGTCATCGCGGACTTCCTCACTCACGCCTCGGAGGCGACCCGCCGAGTGATTCGCTAGAAGTTCGTCGGGATTGGTGAGCCTGGTGAGGCAACTGTTGAGGTCCGTTGCGGGTGCCCATGTGAACGTGTGGCTGTTCTGGTTCAGCCAGGAGGTGTGCACGGGCAGGTGGACCACGGTCGTGTTGGGGCGCGCGGTCTGCGGCGGTCCGGCCGCGGTGTAAGGAGCCGTTGTTGACGATCCAGTATGGAGGAACTCCACGGATTGTGCATTTCGTCATCCCGGCGAACGCCGGGATCCCGGGGTGCGGCATTGGTGGTGAGATCCCGGGTCGGGGCCCGGGATGACATGCAGGGATCCTGATGCGGGCACGCAAGGAGCCGATTCAAGAGAATCTCTCACCCGCAAAGGACGAACCGGTTGTCAACAGTCTGTTCGTCGGAATCGTTGGTGTCGGCGTGGCCGCCGGTGTTGATCCACATAACGCGGCGGAATCACCTCAGCGACACCGTCGGAACTGATCCGGATCTGCCATTGCAGATCGGCCGGTCGTCGAGCGTCGGGTTCGATCAGGTTGTGGTGGTGTTTGCACAGCAAACACAGGTTCGCCAACGAGGTGGCGCCACCGTGCTGCCACGGGACGATGTGGTGAGCGTCACAGTCAGCGGCTGGCCGGTTACAGCCCGCGAACACACAGCCCTGGTCACGGGCGTGGAGGGCTTGCCGAATCGTTGGCGTGACGAGCCGGTGCTTCTGGCCGACGTCGAGCACCCCTGGCGGCCCGCCAAGCACCACCGGCAGAATGTCGGCATCACACAGGTACTGGCGCAGTTCGCCGGCGGTCAACGTGTGGCCGTTCGCCAGCCGTGCGTTCCAGCAGTCCTTGAGTAGGTCCTCGTAACGGATGGTAATCGTGACGTGGGGACGGTCGCCGCCATGTTTGGGTGCGGCCTGCTGAACGGCGACTCTCCGGGCCAACTCCACCAGGGCGTCAGCACGGCGCATCGGCCAGGTGACCTCGCCTTGGCGCGGGTCGCGTTCTTCGAGGGCGGTGCGGTGCAGCTGGTGCGCCAACGCATCAATCTGCGCTTTCAACAGTGCCGCATCCCCGGTGGGGAGCTTGCCCTTGATGATCGTCGATCCATGCCCGTCCTCGGCGAAGGTGAGGTGCCGGTTGCGCAGCGCGGCTTTGCGTTCGCGTTCCATGCGGGCGGCTTCGGCTTCCTCGGCGATCTCTGGCGCCACGACCTCCAGCAGATGCTGAGCCAGACCTTTGAGGTGTTGGCTGTCGAACTGGTCGCAGAAGCCGACCAGGGTGGCTTCTGCCTCACGCTCGACCCCGGCCGGGAGGTCGTCGGGGAGTTTGCGTAACACGTCGGTGACGGCCCGGGCCTGGAACTGGTTGGCGCGGCCGTCGCGTAGCGCGTCCCCGACCTGCCCGAACCGTTGCAGGTCCTTCGCGTGGTGCACCAGGGCGGCGGCCTGTGGCCGGGTGTAGCGCAGTTCGCCGGCGAGCCAGCTGGTCAGCGGCACCCCATAGGCGGTTTGTGCCGCCTCGGCCCGCTCGACTCCGCCGATGATGTGGTGCAGTACTCCGGCGAGTCGGGACTGGATGCGGAGCAGGTCGGCGACCAGGTCGAGTTGGGCCCGATCGGTCAACAACCCCACCGTGGTGTCGACGGTGTCGAGCAGCCCGGCCATACCGGTGGTGAAATCCACCACCGACACCGACCCGATCGACCTGCTCATACAGAGAACGCTACGGACCGGCACTGACACTTTTCGTCCAGAACCCCCCCTGATGGTGGTGTTGTCAGAAACGGACAACACCTCGCTCTTCAGACAACACCCGTGACAACACCTCAGGGTCAGAACCGCGCGGTTTCTGGGACGTTCTCGGCCCTGTGGCGCCCTTTCCCGGGTTCAAGCCTGAAGGACGCCAAACCCAGGGAAACACTGGCTCAGCGGCTGAACGGGAATAGGAACCGTCCCCTGAACGGGAATAGGAACCGTCCCCTGAACCGGAATAGGAACCGTCCCCAAGGATCTCCCCAACGCCAGCCGGGCTGACATCCCCGGCACTGTCGAAGACGCCCTCGACACCGGCCCGCGGCCGCTACCTCAACGAGCCCACCGCCTGGGCCCCCGAGGAACTAACGGAGATGCCCCCACTAGCTGCCCGTCCGGGTTCATGAGGGCTTCCTCATGGAGGGCTCATGGTGCCCCCAACGTCGGTGAGCACAGTGGTCGCCATGCCAGACCGCTGATCCACAGGACGGCATACCCGTCACCGACACCCAACCCGCGACTTCTCCACGGACGGAGCCGACATGGCCGGACGACCCGTTGCAGCAGACTCACCGACGACCACCCCGCCGGGGCCCCGCGTGGCCCTGTACTCCCACGACACCGTGGGGCTCGGGCACACCCGGCGGAGCATCGCGGTGGCCGCCGCACTGATCGATGCCTGGCCGGACGCCGACGCGATGCTGATCGCCGGGAATCCCGAGGCCACCTCGCTCACGCTCCCGCCACGCACGGACGTGGTCACCCTGCCGACCCTGGCCAAGGACGCCGACGGCACCTACCGCAGTCGCACGCTCACCGCCTCGGTGGACTCGGTGCTGCAGATGCGCGCCGCGGTGATCGAGGCCGCGGTGACGTCGTTCGCGCCCGACCTGCTGATCGTCGACAAGGTGCCGCTCGGGGTGAGCGGCGAACTGCTGCCACTGCTGCGCCGGCTCCGCGCGGAGCACGACACCAGGATCGTTCTCGGCCTGCGCGAGATCCTGGACGATCCGGTGACGGCCGTCGCGGAATGGACGAGGAGCGGCGCCGACGCCACCATCGCCGAGTTCTACGACCAGATCTGGGTCTACGGCGACCAGGCGGTCTACGACCCGGTCGTCGAGTACGGGCTGCCCGCCGAGGTCGAGCGGCGCTGCGTGTTCACCGGTTACCTGGCCGCCGGCCGGTGCGCAGGCATCGGTCCGCTGCCGGACGACTCCCCGGTCGCCGAGCCGTACGTGCTGTGCACCGTCGGCGGCGGCCAGGACGGCGGCCGGCTGGCCCGCACGTTCGCCCAGACGCCGCTGCCGCCCGGGCATAACGGCCTGGTTGTCTGCGGGCCGTACATGGCTCCCGAGCTGCAGGCGGCCGTGCATGCGGACGCCGCCGCCAATCCGGGGATGACCGTGCGCGACTTCGTCCCCGACCTCGACCGGCTGATCGCCGGCGCCGCCGCGGTGGTGTCGATGGCCGGGTACAACTCGGTTTGCGAGGTGCTGGCGACCGATCGTCCGGCGTTGTTCGTCCCCCGGACGCGGCCGCGCAAGGAGCAGCTGATCCGGGCCCTGCGGCTCGCCGAGCTGGGCGCCGTCGAACTGCTGCCGCCGCACCGGCTGACCAGCGCGGCGCTCGCCGACTGGACGGCCGCGGCGGTCGCCGCCGGCGGCTCGGGCGCGGCCCGTGCCCGGATCGACCTGGACGGGCTCGGCCGGCTGCCCGGCATCGCCGGCCGGCTGCTGGGCCATCCGCACGTGCTGGCCGACCGGAAGGGGGTCGGTCCCCGTGCTGCCTGACACCGCCGTCCTCGCCTCCGCCCTCACCGATCCCGCCGGGCGGCCCACCCCGGCCGCCCCGCCGCGCCGGGTGGGTTACGTGACCAAGATGTTCCCGCGGTTCTCCGAGACGTTCATCCTCACCGAGCTGCTGCACGTCGAGCGGCTGGGCGTGGACGTCGAGGTGTTCTCGCTGCGCCCGCCGACCGACGGCCGGTTCCACGCCGGCCTGGCCGACCTGCGGGCCCCGGTCACCTACCTGAAGTCGTCCGGGATCCGCGCGGCCGACCTGTGGGCCACGCTGGCCGAGGTCGCCGCCGAGCTCGGCGACCTCGGACCGCACCTGGCCGACCTGCTCCGGCTGGACGCCCGGGACGCCCTGCAGGCGGTGGAGCTCGCCCGGCTGGTGCGCCGCCGCGGGATCACCCACCTGCACGCCCACTTCGCCAGCGCCGGCGCCGGCGTCGCCCGGGTGGCGGCCGCGATCGCCGGCATCGGCTACGGCTTCACCGCCCACGCGAAGGACATCTTCCACGCCGACGTCGACCCCGACGACCTGGCCCGCAAGCTCCGCGACGCCGCCGACGTGGTCACGGTGAGCGAGTTCAACCTGGCCTACCTGCGGGACACCTTCGGTACCGACGCGCACGCCGTCCGCCGGGTCTACAACGGGCTCGACCTGACCGGCTTCCCCTTCGGCAGCCCGCTCGACCGGCCGGCGAGGATCGCCGCCGTCGGCCGCCTGGTGGAGAAGAAGGGCTTCGGCGACCTGCTGGACGCGGTCGCGTTGCTGATCGGCCAGGGCCGCGAGGTCGACCTGGTGCTGGTCGGCTCCGGGGAGTACGAGGGCGCGTTGCGCGCCCAGGTCGAACGGCTCGGGCTCGGCGACCGGGTGCGCATGACGGGCGGCCTGCCACAGCACCGGGTGGCCGAGATCGTCGCCGGGGCCGCCGTGTTCGCCGCCCCCTGCGTGGTCGGCGCCGACGGCAACCGGGACGGCCTGCCGACCGTGCTGCTGGAGGCGATGGCGCTCGGCACCCCGTGCGTCGGTACGCCGGTGACCGGCATCCCCGAGGTGATCGAGGACGACGTCACCGGGCTGCTGGTGCCCGAACACGACCCGGCCGCACTGGCCGCGGCGCTCGGCCGGCTGCTGGACGAGCCACGGCTGCGGCTCCGGCTGGCCACCGCCGCCCGCACCCTGATCGAGAACGAGTTCGACGCCCGCCGGCAGGCCCGGCTGGTCGCGGAGGGATTCGGCGCCGGCGCGGCCGGCGCTCCTGGACGCGCGCCGGAGCGGGCCGCAAGGAGGAACCGATGAGAATCGCCTACGTCTGCACCGACCCCGGCATTCCGGTGTTCGGCCGCAAGGGCGCCTCGGTGCACGCCCAGGCCGTGCTGACCGAACTGGTCCGGGCCGGCCACGAAGTCCACCTGTGCACGCCGCGCCCCGGCGGCGAGCTGCCGTCCGACGATCCGTTGGCGTCGGTCACCGTGCACCCGCTGCCGGCCATCGGCAAGGGCGCCGCGGGTGCCCGTGAGCGGCGCGCCCAGGCCAGCGACGCGGCACTCGTCCCGCTGCTGTCGGCGATCGGCCCGGACCTGGTCTACGAGCGCTACGCGCTGTGGGGGCGCACCGCCACCGCCTGGTCCGCCGAGCACGGAGTGCGCAGCGTCCTGGAGGTGAACGCGCCCCTGGTCGAGGAGCAGGCCAGGTTCCGCGAGCTGGTGCACGCCGGCGAGGCCCGCGACGTGGCGGCCAGCGCGCTGCGGCTGGCCGGCACCGTGGTCTGCGTCAGCGAACCGGTCGCCGCCTGGGCCCGCGCCACCGGCGCCCGCCCGGAGGCCGTGCTGGTCGAACCGAACGGGGTGGACCCGGACCGGATCGCCGTCGCGCCCGGCGGGGCCGCGCCGGCGGACGCCGCCGGCTTCACCGTCGGCTTCGTCGGCACCCTGAAGCCCTGGCACGGCCTCGAGACCCTGGTGGACGCGATGATCCCGCTGATCGACGCCGACCCCACCTGGCGACTGCTACTCGTCGGCGACGGCCCGCTGGCCGAGGACGTGACGGTACGGCTGGAGGCCGCCGGTGTCGCCGGGCAGGCCGAACTCACCGGGGCCGTCGCGCCCGCCGACGTGGCGGCGCAGCTGCACCGGATGGACGTCGCCTGCGCCCCCTACCCGGCGCGGGGCAGCGGCTACTTCTCACCGCTCAAGGTCTACGAGTATCTGGCCGCCGGGCTGCCCGTGGTGGCCAGCGCGGTGGGCCAGCTGCCGGCGGCGCTGGACGGCGGCCGGCTGGGCCGGCTGGTCCGTCCGGGCGACGCCGGCGCGCTGGCCGCTGCGCTGGCCGAGCTGCGGGCGGACGCCGGTCGCCGGGCGGAGCTGCGCGCGGCGGGACGCCGGGCCGTCCTCGAACGGCACACCTGGGCGCAGGTGGTGCAGCGCACGCTCGCGCACGCACCCGGACGGCGGGCGGCCTGATGGCCCGACGCCCCACCACGCTCAAGGGCTCCTGGCCCGGACTGAAGGCGACCGCCGTCCGGTTCCGCGACCACATCCGCGAACAGCGCAAGCTGCTGGCCGGGGGACTGCTGGCGCTGGTCGCCGAGGTCGGCTTCCGGCTGCTCGAGCCGTGGCCGCTGGCCTACGTGATCGACGCGGTGGTCGCCTCGTCCGGCTCCGACCTCGCCACCCGCGGCGTCTGGGGCGGCAACCTGACCGTCCTGATCGCGGTGTGCGCCGGCGCCGTGGTGGCGGTGGTCGCCCTGCGGGCGCTGATGTCGTACCTGATGACGATCTGCTTCGCGCTGGCCGGCAACCGGGTGCTCACCCGCGTCCGGGGTGAGCTGTACGCGCACCTCAACGCGCTGTCGCTGAGCTTTCACGACCGGCGTCGCACCGGCGACCTGGTCACCCGGGTCACCGGGGACGTCGGCCGGCTGCAGGAGGCCGCGGTCACCGCGATGGTGCCGCTGGTCGGCAACCTGCTCACCCTGGCCGGAATGCTGGTGGTGATCGCCCTCCTGGACTGGCAGCTGGCGCTGGTCGTGCTGCTGGTGTTCCCGCTGTTCGGCCTGCTCAGCCTGCGGTTGACCCGCAAGATCGCCGGGGTGTCGCGCCAGCAGCGCGCCGCCGAGGGCAACCTGGCCTCGCTGGCCACCGAGTCGCTCAGTTCCATGATGGTGGTGCAGAGCTACTCCCTGGAGTCGCGGCTGCAGGAGCGGTTCGGCGGCAGCAACCAGCGCAGCCTGGCCGACGGGGTGAAGGCCAAGAAGCTCTCCGCCGGCCTGGAGCGCAAGACCGACGTGCTGGTCGGCCTGGCCACCGGGCTGGTGCTGTTCTTCGGCGCCCACCAGGTGCTCACCGGCCGGCTGACCCCGGGCGAGTTGACGGTCTTCCTGACCTACCTGAAGACGGCGTTCAAGCCGCTGCGGGACATCGCCAAGTACACCGGCCGGATCGCCAAGGCCGCGGCGTCCGGCGAACGGATCATCGACGTGATCGACGAACGGATCGAGATCACCGACGCCAGCTGGGCACGCCCGGCGCCCCCCTTCCGCGGCTACGTCGAGTTCGAGGGCGTCCAGCTCTCCTATCGCCAGGGCCACCCCGTGCTCCGCGGGCTGAACCTGAAGGTCCGGCCGGGCCAGCGGGTCGCCGTCGTCGGCCCGTCGGGTGCCGGCAAGTCGTCGCTGATGGCGCTGCTCTGCCGGCTCCGGGATCCCGATCTGGGCCGGGTGCAGATCGACGGCCACGACCTGGTCGACCTGACCCTGGAGTCCGTGCGGGGACAGATCTCGATCGTGCTGCAGGAGAGCGTGCTGTTCGCCTCCAGCGTCCGGGACAACATCGCCCTCGGCTCGGCCGGGCCGGTCACCGACGAGCAGGTCGAGGCGGCCGCGCGGCTGGCGGGTGCGCACGACTTCGTCCGCGCGCTGCCCGAGGGTTACGACACCGTGGTGGGGGAGCGGGGCACCACCCTGTCGGGCGGTCAGCGGCAGCGCATCGCGATCGCCCGGGCGGCCATCCGGGACGCGCCGATCGTGATCCTGGACGAGGCCCTCACCGGGCTCGATCCCGAGACCGTGGGCGAGGTCAGCGCCGCGCTCGACCGGCTCACCGCGGGCCGGACCACCTTCGTGATCACCCACGACCTGAGCGCGGCCCGCGGCTGCGACGTCATGGTCTGGCTGGAGGACGGACGGGTGCGGGCCTGCGGCCGCCCGGACGAGGTGCTGACCGAGACGTCCCGTCCCGACCCGGCGTGGTCGACGCGATGAGCCTCGGAGAACTCGGGCTCACCGACGCGTCGGTTCCCGGGGTGGCGCTGATCGGCGACGGCGACCGGCTGTGGCAGATCCTGGCCGAGGCCGGCGAACGGCTGATCGACCGCGGCTACCTGCGGTACAAGCCCGGCACCAGCCTGGTCGCCGGGCTGCGGCTGGCCTCCGGGCACGCCTTCGCCTACGCGGTC
The DNA here is from genome assembly GCA_018055925.1 of Micropruina sp. Lineage (GTDB taxonomy): Bacteria > Actinomycetota > Actinomycetes > Propionibacteriales > Propionibacteriaceae > Micropruina. Next base: position 5,741 of record JAGPGQ010000009.1, on the reverse strand, counting down.
GGTGCCGCCGCCGCGGCGAAGCCGCGCAAGACGGTCGACCGGGCGCCGGAGGGTTCGGTGCTGTGCTGGTCCCCGGCCAACGGCCTGTTGATCGCCCGGGCTGGCGCCGACCGCGACCTGCCCGGCGTGCTCCGGCCGGACCGGCTGGCCGCGGCGCTGCCCGAGGGGGTGCGGGCCGCACGCTGGGAAACCCTGGCCTACAAGCCGCAACGCCGCTGGGTCGCCCGTCCGTTCGAAAGCGGGCGCGCCCTGCCCTACGTGGTGCGCGCCTACCGGCGCAACGATCTGCCCCGGGCGTTGGCCGGCTGGGACCTGGCCACCGAGGTGGCCGCGCGCGGCGCCGGGCTGGTGCTGCCGCGGATCCTCGTCCGGGCTCGCCGGGGTGGCATCGCGACCACCTCCTGGCTGCCGGGCGCACCCTTGGATCGGCTGCTCGCCGGCGGCCCGGTCGACACCGAGTTGCTCGTCCGGGTCGGCGACCAGCTCGCCCGGCTGCACGCCGGCCTGCCCGCCCGGCCCGGGGACGGAGTGGCCGGACGCCTCCGGGCCGCGCGGGCGGTGCTGCGCGAGGTCGCCGCGGTGCTGCCCGACCATCGCGCCCGGGCCGGGGAACTGCTGCTGAGCCTGACCGCGCGGGCGCCCGAGGCGCGCCTGGTGCGGCCGATCCACGGCGACTTCTCGGCCGACCAGGTGATCGTCGGACCGGACGGCTCCGTCGGCCTCACCGACTGGGACCGGGGCGGCTGGGGCGACCCCGCCACCGACCTGGGCAGCCTCCGCGCGGCGGGGCTCCCCGAGGACGGCTACGCCGCGGTCCTCGCCGGGTACACGGCCGTCCGAGACCTGCCGGAGGCCGTCGACTGGCACACCGCGGTCACCCGACTGCTCCGGTTGACCGAACCGTTGCGGCAGTGCCGGGTGGAGTGGCGCACCGAGATCCAGGCCCGGCTGGCGGCGCTGGAGGAGTCCGTGGCATGACCGCCTTCGACACCGTCCGGGCGGAGATCGAGGGCACCGGGATGCGGCTGCGCCGGTCCTGGCCGCGGTCGGACGGGCACCTGCTGCTCGACCTCGATGCCGGCTCCGGCGTTCGGGTGGCCGGCCAGTGGTTCGCCGACCGATCGGTGGCCGCCGACGTGGCGGCGGCGACTCCCGGGGCGCGGCCGGCGGGCAGGGTCGTGCTGCAGCCGGAGGGGGCCGACCGGGTGCTGACCGAGCTGCCGGGGCTGCTGCGCCGCCCGGGCAGCCGGCTGATCGCTCACCGATCCGAACGCCGGGCGGTGGTCGCGCTCGACGACGGTGCCCGGTTCGCGAAGCTGGTCGACGGCCGGCGCCGGGCCGAGCGGATCCGGCGCGGGCTCCGGCGGGTGGCGGGGCTGCCGATCCGCACCCCTGTCCTGGCCGGGGACGATGCCGGACCGGTGGTCACCACGGACGCGCTGCCCGGCCGTCCACTGACCGGGCTGCTCGCCACGGCGAACCCCGGGCCGGCGCTGGTCGCGGTGGGCGAGGCCCTCGCCCGGCTGCACGGCTGTGCCGCGCCGTCCGGGTCGGGGTTGCACGGTCCCGCCGACGAACTGGCCGTGACCGAGGGCTGGGAGGAGCGGGCCCGGGCGTTCGGGCTGCCGCTGCCGAGCGTGGCTGAGATGCCGCCGCCACCGCCGGTGCTCCGTCCGGTCGCGATCCACCGCGACGTCCACGACGGGCAGTTCCTGGTGTCCGACGACCCCGGACCGGACGGCGTCGGGCTGCTCGACTTCGACCTGCTGGCCGCCGGCGACCCGGCACTCGATCTGGCCAACCTGATCGAGCATCTCCGGCTGCGCGGCCGCCAGGGTGTGCTCGCCGACCCGGACGACGCGATCGCCGCCCTGCTCGACGGCTACCGTCCCGACGCCGGCGTGCGCGAGCGCCTGCCCGGCTACCGCGCCCTGACCGCCCGCCGTCTCGCCGCCGTCTACGCGTTCCGGGCACCCGACCTGGCCACCTGATCCGCCCGAAGAGCCCTGCCTAACTATCTCTGCCCTCCCGTCGACGGGAGGGCAGAGATAGTTAGGCAGGGCTTTCCGGTGGCGGGGGCACCCGGCGTTGTGCCGGCGCCGGGAGGCCAATCGGCCGGACGATCGCGCCATCGTCCACTGCTGGCCGGAACGGCGACTGCTTTCGGGTTATTTCCGTCCAGTAGGTGCCTGATCCCGAAATCTGTGGTCGATCGCGCGATCGGTATGCGAGTCGTCACCCCGGGCCTCGTCGCGGACGACGGCCTGCCGGGCGCGTGAGTGCCGTGTGACCCGGGGTCAGTAGGGCCGACCGGTGAGCGGGTCAGTAGGGTGGGCAGGGCTCCCATGGCGATCAGGAGGACGGATGAAGGTAGCGGTTTTCGGGGCGCGTGGACGGATGGGTTCCGAGGTGGTCCGGGCGGTCGAGGGCGCGGACGGGCTCGAGCTGGTGGCCGCGGTCGACGCGGGCGACTCGCGGGCGGACGTCGAGGCGGCCGAGGTGGTCGTCGACTTCACCCACCCGGACGCGGTGATGGACAACATCGCCTGGTGCACCGAGCGCGGCATCCACGTGGTGGTCGGCACCACCGGGTTCACCGACGAACGCCTGGACGCGGCCCGCGAGCTGGCCGAGACGGGCGGCGTCGGCGTGCTGGTGGCGTCCAACTTCTCCATCGGCGCGGTGCTGATGATGCACGTCAGCGCGCTGGCGGCACCGTTCTTCGAGTCCGTCGAGGTGATCGAACTGCACCACCCGAACAAGGCGGACGCCCCGTCCGGCACCTCGGCGACCACCGCCGGGAAGATCGCGGCCGCCCGGGAGCGGGCCGGCCTGGGCCCCGTCCCGGACGCCACCGCACAGTCCCTGCCCGGGGCGCGGGGGGCCGACGTCGACGGGGTCCGCGTGCACAGCGTCCGGCTGCGCGGCCTGATCGCGCACCAGGAGGTGCTCTTCGGCGGCGAGGGCGAGACGCTCTCGATCCGGCACGACTCGCTCGACCGGGTGTCGTTCATGCCCGGGGTGATCGCCGCGGTCCGCGCGGTGCCCGGCCGTCCCGGCCTGACCGTCGGGATCGAGGACATCCTCGGGTTGGCCTGAGATGCGACGCCTCGGCCGGCTGCTGCTCGTCCTCGGCGTCCTGGCCGCGCTGCTGGTCGGGGCCGAGGTCGGCGTCCGCGGCCTGATCGACTCCCAGGTGCAGCGCGCGCTCGCCGGCACCGACCTCCAACTCAAGCGCCCGACCCTGCAATTGGGTGGCGGCTCGGTGCTGGCCGCGCTCGTCCAGGGCCGTTTCGTGGACGTCTCGGGCACCGCCGACTCCGCCGAGGTGCCGTTCGAGGGACGCCGGGTGCCGGTCCGTTCGATCGACTACGACGCCTCCGACATCCGGCTGCGCAGCACCGAGGAGGCGGTGATCGGCCGGCTGAACCTGTCCGGGACGCTCGGCTGGAGCAGCCTGAGCGAGGTGGCCGGCCTGCCCATCGCGTCCGGCGGGGACGGGCGCCTGCTGGTCACCTACACCGTGAGCCTGCTCGGCCAGAGCATGCGGATCGGCATCTCGGCGGTACCCGAACTGGACGCCGCGACCCAGCAGGTACACCTCACCCAGGCCCGGATCGACGTCGCCGGCGCCACGCTCAGCCCGTCCCGCTCCCAGCAGCTGATCGACGGCGTCGTGAAACCCATTTCGCTGGCAGTGGACGAACGCATCCGGGTCACCGGCCTCTCGGTCGCCGACGACGGGGTGGTCGTCCGGCTGGCGGCCACCGACCTTCCGGTGCGCCGGTAGCCGGGGCGCGCTCGCGGTAGCCTCCCGCTATCCAGCCGACCAGGAGTGCGCCATGCCGATCGCCGACTTTCCCCGCCACCCGCTGACCTTCGGGCCCAGCCCCGTCCACCCGCTGAAGCGGCTCAGCAGTCACCTCGGCGGCGCCCAGGTGTGGGCCAAGCGCGAGGACGTCAGCAGCGGTCTCGCCTTCGGCGGCAACAAGGTGCGCAAGCTGGAGTACATCGTCCCGGACGTGCTGGCCAGCGGGGCCGACACCCTGGTCTCGATCGGCGGCTATCAGTCGAACCACACTCGGCAGGTCGCGGCGGTGGCCGCTCACCTGGGGCTGAAGTGCCGGCTGGTGCAGGAGCATTGGGTGCCCTGGGAGGACCCGATGAACGACCGGGTCGGCAACATCCTGCTGTCGCGCATGATGGGCGCCGATTCCAGGCTCGACCCGGCCGGATTCGACATCGGCATCCGGGACTCCTGGAAGAACGCGCTCGCCGAGGTCGAGGCGTCCGGCGGAAAGCCGTACCCGATCCCGGCCGGGGCCTCGGAGCACCGGCTGGGCGGTCTGGGCTTCGCCAACTGGGCCTTCGAGGTGGCCGAGCAGGAGCGCGAACTCGGCGTGTTCTTCGACACGATCATCGTCTGCACGGTGACCGGCTCGACCCATGCCGGCATGATCGCCGGGTTCGCGGAGGTGGAGGACCTGACCGGGGTGCGGCGCCGGGTGATCGGCATCGACGCCTCGGCGACGCTGCGGCAGACCCGCGACCAGGTGGCCCGGATCGCCCGCAACACGGCCGGGTTGATCGGGCTCGGCCGTGACCTGCGGGACGACGAGATCACCGTGCTCGAGGGCTGGGCCGGCGAGCTGTATGGCATCCCGGTCGAGTCGACGATGAACGCGATCGCCCTCGGCGCCCAGCTGGAGGCGATGATCACCGACCCGGTCTACGAGGGCAAATCGCTGGCGGGCCTGATCGACCTGGTCTCCTCGGGCGAGATCGGCCGGGACTCCACCGTGCTGTACGCGCACCTGGGCGGGCAGCCGGCGATCAACGCCTACCACCGGCTGTGGTCCTGATCACGCGACCGTAACCCGCCGATCATTGCCGTCGGCGCTAGTCGGGGCGGATAATCGCGGCAGCCGCACGGACGGAGACCGCGATGAAGTACGACTACGACCTGCTGGTGATCGGCAGCGGCCCGGGCGGCCACCGAGCGGCGATCGCGGCCGCGAAGCTCGGTCATCGGGTGGCGATCGTCGATCGCAAGCAGATGATCGGCGGCGTCTGCATCAACACCGGGACGATCCCGTCCAAGACGTTGCGCGAGGCCGTGCTGTACCTGACCGGCATGCACCAGCGCGAACTGTACGGCGCGTCCTACCGGGTCAAGGACGAGATCACGATCGCCGACCTGACCGCGCGTACCCAGCACGTGATCGGACGCGAGACTCAGGTGATCCGCAATCAGCTGCTGCGCAATCACGTGACGCTCTACAGCGGGGACGCGGCCTTCATCGATCCGCACACCATGCGGATCGAGGGCACCGAGCACCACACCGTCAGCGCCCGCCGGATCGTGCTCGCGCCGGGCACTGAGCCGGCCCGTCCCGGCCACGTCGAGTTCGACGACGAGAATGTGGTCGACTCCGATGGAATCCTCGATCTACAACGGGTTCCGGGCACCATGGTGGTGGTCGGGGCCGGTGTGATCGGCATCGAGTACGCGTCCATGTTCGCGGCCCTCGGGACGCGGGTCACGGTCGTCGACGCTCGTCCGTCCATGCTCGACTTCTGCGACGCCGAGATCGTCGAGTCGCTGCGCTTCCACCTGCGCGACCTGTCGGTCACGTTCCGGTTCGGCGAGACCGTCGAGCGGGTCGAGAAGAGCCGGCACGGGACCGTCACCACCCTGGCGAGCGGCAAACGGATCCCCGCCGAGACGGTGATGTACTCGG
>JAGPGQ010000337.1 GCA_018055925.1 Micropruina sp. | reverse complement strand
CCGGAGTCGCTAAGCGTGCGAACGAGGCTGTGTCAGTTGGGGATCGACCCACGGGACGATTCGCCCGATCATCAGGGAACTCACGAAGCGGCGACAGAACCCCGCCACATAACGGCCAAGGCCACACGGCGGGGTAGTGGCCTAGTCGATTCGCTGCGCCAGGCCGGTACTGGCAACAAGTTGAGGGTCGATGACATTGCGGACAACCCGAGGAACCCTCCGGGGCGGGTTCTACGCATCGACGATCTGGTGCCGTCGGTGACACGGGTCGGGGTCTTGGTACCGATCTTGGTGACGCCGGTCGAGGAGTGGCTTGAGAAGCATCCCGAGGATGAGGCGGCGGTTGCAGGCAAGGCGTGGGTCGCGCAGGACGGTATGCGGCGGCTGGCTGCGGCACGGCAGGCAGGTCGGGCCGACGTGCCGTACCAGGTGCGCGGCGTCGACGTCGACCAGTCCTTGATCCGGCTCCACACGTCTCGATCGCTCCGGCTGACCCCGATCGAGGAGGCGCAGCAGTACCGGCTGCTACTTCACAGCGAAGGACTCACCCAGCAACAGATCGCTGCGGAGACTGGCGTGTCTCAGGGGCACGTTGCCAAGCGGTTGCAGTTGCTGGCGCTGCCGGAGTCGATCCAGCTGGCGATCGACGAGGGTCGTGTCGCGGTGTCTCAGGCACTTCGTTTGGTGTCGGCCAAGGATGACGATCTGGCCGAGCGGATCGGGGTCGTCTTGGCGCAACGCCACAGTGCGCCCCAGCCAGCGGTTGACGAGGAGGATGGCGAGGAGGGCGAGGAGGATGCAGCGGCGGTCACCGATCTGGACGCCCTGGCGCGTCGAGTCGCCGACGACCGGGCAGCAGAGGCTGGGCGCAGCGCCGCCAAGCTGCGCGCCGACGAACTGGAGGCCGAGTACTGCGACGACATCGCTGCACGGCTCGGCAACGTCAGGTTCACCCACCAGATCTACCACCCGGCGGCGGTGAAGGCCGCTGCGGCCGACCGCAACCTGCTGGTGGTGCCTACGCGCAGCGCCAAGCCCGATTACTACCTGATCCACGCCGATCATCAGAGGGAGGACGACGATCGGCGTAGCCGCCGCGCCGCCGAGACGGCCCGCACCAAGGCGCTGCGTGTCGCTGCCGTCACCAAGGTGCCGCCCGGTGTCCTGCAGGAGGCGCTGGTCACAATCACCCTCAGCGGAATGTCGATGCTGGCCAAGGGTGGGGCGGCGGCATTGGCCTACGACTTGGCGCGCCACGCGGAACTGACTCCGGACGGGTTGGGTGATTACGCGTGGCGGCGGTCACTGGAGAGCGCCTCTGAGGCCCAGCAGCCGCGCCTGGCGTGGGTGGTCGCGCTGGCAGTACTGGAGCGGCATGTGCGCGACTCCAGGACAGCGTGGGGATGGGGGCATCGACGCTACTTCGACCTCCTCCGCGACGTCGCCGGGTACATCCCCACCGAGTGGGAACAGACCCAACTCGACGCAGCCAAGGAGGCGTGAATGACGAAAGTGATCGCCGTCGCGAACGCATCAGGTTCTGCCGGCAAAACCACGACCGTCGTCAGCCTGGCCGACCTGCTGGGCCGCACTCAACGAGTTCTGGTCGTCGACGCCGACGCTCAGGGAACCGCCACAGCATGGCTGGGTCACGACCCCTACGCCCTGACCGCCACCCTGGGTGACGTGCTGCTACGTCGCACCTCACCCGAGTCGGCGGTGTTGGCGACCAAGGTGAAGGGCGTATCGCTGCTGCCGTCGAACCGCAGCCTGGAGCCGGCCACGATCCAGCTGGACTCCGCGATCGGTCCCGAGCAGCGTCTGCGTCTAGCCCTAGCGAAGCTGGAGGCCGACGTGGTTCTGATCGACTGCCCTGGCTCCGTTTCGACCATCACGATCTCTGGCCTGGTTGCGGCCGACGCAGTCCTCACCGTCACTCAGCCCACGATGAAGGAAGCCACCGGAGTGCCCGAACTGCTCGACGCAGTCGAAGCCGTCCGCGAGGCTTTCAACCCTAATCTCACCTTCGCTGGCGTTGTGGCCTGCATCGTGCCGCCACGCAACCAGGGACGTGTCTACGTCGACGCCATGACTGCGCTGCGGCAGGCATACGGCGATGACGTGTCCCCGCCGGTGCGTCGCGCGTCGCAAGTGCCGGACTCGTTCGCGAGAGGAATCCCAATGCCGAGCTACGCGCCGAATAGTGCCCCCACCGCCGACTACAAGGCTGTTCTGGCATGGCTCAAGAATCGGGGTGTGTTGTGACCCGACGCGTCCCCTGGGCTTCCCGGATCGACCCCGCGCTCGGGGCGCGGGTGCGGGCCACCGTGATCGGCCTGCAGCAGGCAACCGATCCGAGCTTCACCGCCGGCCGCTTCACAGAACAGGCACTACTGGCGTGGTGCCAGCGCATGGAGGCCGAGTACAACGACGGTCAGCCCTGGCCCCAGGACCCCGCCAACCAGCTACGACGCGGTGCACGCATCACCCAGTGAGGGCATCAGAACAGCGGCATCTGCCGACCCGTCCTAGCGACGAGCCCGTCCTGATCACGTCGTACTAGGGCCGGGTCCTGCCGCAGGAGGTCCCGGTGCGTCTGTGCCCTGCGCCGTGAGCCTCGCGGGTCACTCAACGGCAGCCCGGCGATATGCCGCCGAGCCGCCCACTCGCGGCGATTCTCGCTGGCCGTGGCGGGCCGCACATGCTCCGGGTGCACCAGTTGACACAGCGGGTTGTCGCAGCCATGGCTCAGCATGCTCGCTTGGGTGAGCGCATCCACGCCCCGCTGCAACGCAAACCCAAAACGGTGCGCGATGACCACCCTGTCCCCGCCCAACCAGAACCGGCCATGCCCATTGCCGCTGATCGCCCCGCTCCACCAGGCGCACTCACTGCCAGGAACCATCACGATCTTGGCCCAGTACCGCTCGGCCACATGGGGATCGGCTACCGATACGGCCATCTGCGCATGATCCATGAACTCAACGGTCCCAGCCGCCTGTGACAACTTCTCTGCCGGGGTGGGGACAGTGGGTGCCGATTCCCAGCAGCGGCCCACGATTATTCCGTGGAATATCCCGGGTCGGGAGGCCGGTTACAGGCGGGGTGCCGATGCCTGGGCCGTACCCATCTGCGGCGCCTCGTTACGTGTCGCAGCGGGGACTGTGACGACTTCCCAGACCGTCTCTTGGCTGGCTTGCATCTGTTGTAGTTGGCCGGTGATTCGCCAGCACCACCAGCATCGCCGGCAGGCCGAGAGCGGAGACCCTGAGGTAGACCACCGCGTGCTGCAGCACCTCGCCGGTCGCGCCCAACGCAGCGCACAACGGCTCCGCACCGAGTGCGACGCC
>JAGPGQ010000336.1 GCA_018055925.1 Micropruina sp. | reverse complement strand
TGCGCATCGAACCCTTGCACTTGGGACAGATGAACTCCGGCCCGGCCGGACCGCGGCCGGCGTACGGCTCGTAGCGGGGCATCGGGTCGTTCGGGTGGCTCGACATGGCACTACTGTGCCATGCGCAGGCAGGCAGCGAGCAAGGCCTCGGCTGTGTCGTCGCTGTGCGGATCGGGCGCCGTGAGCGGGTACCGGACGGCGGCCACGAAGACGGCCACCCGGGCGGGCAGGTCGAGCCCCGGCCACGGGTCGCCGGACGCCGGGACGGCCGGACCGCCCGCCGTGCGGTAGCCCGCCAGGAAGGCCTGCCAGTCGCCGTCGTCCAGCAGCCCGGACGCCCAGAAGCCGGCCGGCCGGGCCAGGTCCCAGGCCGGATCGCCGACGCCGGTGTCGTCCACGTCGAGCAGCCGCCATGCTCCGTCCCAGCGGCCCAGCTGACCGAGATGCCAGTCGCCGTGGAGCAGCACGCCCGGCTCCCCGCGGCGGTCGAGGGCTTCGGCCAGGGCGTCGCCCAGGGAGGCGAGTTCGGCGGGTGCCCGGTCGCGCGCCCGGTCGAGCCGTCCACGCCATCCGTGAGCCGGCAGACCGGCGGGAGGGGGTGTGCGGTGCAGCCCGGCGAGCAGCGTCCCGAACTCGGCCCACGGCAGTCCCGGGTCGCTGGGGGAGGCCACGATCACCCGTGGCCAGACGGTGACCGGGCGGCCCGAGGGCGCGACCCCGACCGCGGGTTCGAGCGGCGGCACGAACGCCGGATGACTCGCGGCCAGCCGGAGCCGGACGGCCAGGGCGGCCGGGTCGGTGCCGGCCGCGTGCTCCTTGACCACGCGATCGCCCTCGAAGCTCAGCCGGGCACCGGCGGAGGAATGCGCCACGCCCGTCATTCTGGCCGCTGCCGGTGGCCCCGGGACAGCCACGGTGCGAGGATCGAGCCGAGCGGGACGCGTCAGCCCCTCACCACCGAGAACAGCTACGAGAGGAACAGCATGATCACGATGATCTGCAACGTGCACGTGAAGGACGACAGCATCGAGGCGTTCAAGGCGGCCTCCCTGGCCAACGTCGCCGGCAGCCTCCAGGAGCCGGGAATCACCCGCTTCGAACTGACGCAGCGGGTCGACGATCCGACCCGCTTCATCATCTACGAGGAGTACGTCGATCACGCCGCGACGCTGGCGCACAAGGAGACCGCGCACTACCTGACTTGGCGGTCCACGGTGGCCGACATGATGGCGACGCCGCGCGACACCTACAGCTTCGGCGACAAGCTCTGACACGACGGGCAGAAGTACAGGCTGCGGCGGCGCAGCGGGGGACCGATCGGTGCCGCCTCGACGATGCCGCCGCAGCGCCGGCACGGCTGCCGGGCCCGGCCGTACACCCAGGTGGTGCGACCCCGGCGCAGCTCGCCCGTGGTCGACTGGACGGCGTTGCGCCGTCCCTGGTCGAGCAGCCGGTGGGCGCGCTCGGCCAGTGAGCGCCGGGCCTCCTCGGACAGGCCGGCGGGGTTGAGCCACGGATCGAGTCGTTCCAGGAACAGGGTCTCGGCCGCGTACAGCGTGCCGACCCCGGCCAGGTTCCGCTGATCCAGCAGCGCGGCGCCGATGGTCTCGCCGCGGAGCAGGTTGGCGGCGGCCAGCGCGGCGTCCCAGTCGGAGCCGAGGACGTCCGGACCCAGGTGGCCGACGAGGGTGTGCTCGTCGGCGGTGCGGACGACGTCCAGCAGGCCGAGCCGCTGGCCGAGCGCGGCCCACTCGGCGGTGCTCAGGAACGCCCGGGTCTGGGCGTCCGGCCGGGCCTCGGACGGCCGGGCGATGCGCCACTGGCCCTCCATCCGCAGGTGCGAATGAATCGTGTGGCCGGAGTCGAGGCGGTGCAGCAGGTGCTTGCCGCGGCTGACCACCTCGACGGTGGTGCGCCCGGCGAGGTCGAGCGTGGAGATGCCCGGCCAGCGCAGGTCCACCCGGGTCAGGGTCTCGCCCGCGAAGGCCTGATTGAGCCGCCGCGCCGTGCGCCAGACGGTGTCACCCTCGGGCACGGTGGGTTCCGCGCCGGTCAGGTCCGGCAGTGCCGACGCAGGCGCCGATGGGCTGGGACACGGCTACACCATAGGCGGTTGCTGCTACGGAGCCAGTGTGCTCAGCGGGCAGGTGACGATGCCGTCGTCGGTGGTGAGCGTCGGCCCCGTACCGGTGACCACGAGCCGAAACGTCGGCTTTCCGATCGTTTCCGTGTCGATGTCTGCGACCACTTTGCGAAGGGACTCGGCGCCTGCAGCCAGTTGCATACCTCCGAGCTTGACCTCCACCGCAGCCCAACGGCCGTCGGGGAGCGTGATCACCGCGTCCATCTCCTTTCCGTTGGAGTCGCGGTAGTGACGGACTTCGCCGTCGAGGGCCGTGGCGTAGACCATGAGGTCATGAATCACGGCGCTTTCGAAGAGCACCCCGAGGGTTTCGAGGTCGTGGTGCAGCTGCGTCGGCCCAGCGCCCAGCGCCGCGGCCGCCAACGCCGCATCGACGAGGTGGAGCTTCGGGGACGTTCGGAGGCGGGCGCGGGATCGAAGCGTGGGAGTCCAAGGGTGTTGAGGCTCCACGATGAACAGGCGTTGGAGGAGCCCGACGTAGTTGCCGACGGTCTCGGCATTGATCGATGGAGCGACCGCCCTGAGGTCTGTTGCCAGAGTCCTGTACGACACGTCTGAGGCGACGGAGCGAGCGAGGGCGGCGATGAGCTGCTTCACCACGTCCGGCTCATGACGAATGTTCGCCAGTCGGTGGATGTCGGTTCGTGCGACCTCGTCGATGTAGGCACGCAGCCGGGCGGCGGACCGGCTCGGCTCGAGTCCGATCATCGCCGGGAACCCCGGACGAAGGACGCTGTCGATGATGTCATCGAGTTCGGATCCTGCTGACATGTCGATGGTCGGCTGCTCGCCGTTGAAAAGTCCAGAAATGCTGACCCGTCCGGTCGAGGCCGACTTCTCTTGCCAGGTCATCGTCCGTTGCCGGAGCCTGAGGAACCGGCCCGCACCGGTGTGGCGAGTGACATCGTCGGATGGGAGTGCCGAGCCCGTCAGGATGAACCGGCCTGGCTCTGGGGCGGCGTCAACCGCGCGTCTGACGAGATTCCAGAGTTCAGGGGCCAGTTGCCACTCGTCCAGTAGCCGCGGTGCCTCACCCTGAAGGATGGAGCGAGGCGCGATCGTCAGCAAGCGCTGGACCTCCGCGTCGTCGACGAAAGCGTAGGAGCCGGCCGCATGCAGTGCGGTCATGGTCTTGCCAGTTGCTCGTGCACCCTCGATCACGACAGCGCCAGCGGTAGCCAGCGAGCGCTCAAGTGCGGTGTCGATGACTCG
>JAGPGQ010000335.1 GCA_018055925.1 Micropruina sp. | reverse complement strand
GTCACCGACTTCCTCGCCTACGGCAACCTGTTCATCGGCAACCTTGCCGACGTCATCCTCGGTTTCGGCGTCGCCCTGGGCGTCCTGCTTTACCTCCGAGGCCCACACCACACCAGGAACGGACAATGATGGTCGCAGAGTATCAACGGCACGCGGCTGCCGGAACCGCTGGGTCGCCAGGCGGCTGTAACGCGGCGGTGGGCGCATGATCCTGTCCTCCGTCCTGCAGGCGATCGGCCTATTCATCGCCACGAACATCGATGACATCATCGTGCTCTCCTTGTTCTTCGCCCGAGGCGCGGGCCGGCGCGGGACCACCGCCCGAATCCTGGTCGGACAGTACCTCGGGTTCGCTGGCATCCTGGGCGCTTCCGTGCTGGTGACGCTCGGGGCGGGAGCGTTCCTGCCGCCGGAGGTCATCCCCTACTTCGGACTCATTCCGCTGGGGTTGGGACTTTGGGCTGCGTGGCAAGCCTGGCGCAACCGCGGTGCCGACGATGACGATGAGGCAAAGGTCGAGGGCAAGAAGGTTGGGGTGTGGACGGTGGCCGGGGTGACCTTCGCCAACGGCGGGGACAACATCGGCGTCTACGTCCCGGTCTTCCTCAGCGTGGGCCCAGCGGCCGTGGTGGCGTACTGCATCGTGTTCCTCGCCCTGGTCGCCGCCCTCGTCGGCCTGGGCAAGTTCGTCGCCACCCGCCGACCGATCGCCGAACTCCTGGAACGCTGGGAACACATCCTGTTCCCGATCGTGCTCATCGGCCTGGGCATCTTCATCCTCGTCAGTGGTGGTGCCTTCGGCCTCTGAACTCGTAGCCGACTGCGTAGATGGCAGCGTGCTGTGGTTGCTACCTGGCGGCTGAGTGTCCCGGTGCGCTGCGCGTGTGAGCGGCCCAGACGACGTGCTCGGCGCCGCTGCCTCAACTGAGCCCACGCTGACCGCGTAGGCGTCGATCACGCGGTCGGTGCCGGTGTTGAAGGCGTCGCGGATATCACTTGGATCACCACATCGCTGGGCCCGGCTCTTGTGTCAGGCGCAGCAGGAGGTGGGGAGTTCGTTGCGGAAGAGGTTCGCGGTGAGGCGGATGCCTTCGGCCATGGTGAGGTAGGGGGCCCAGGTGTCGGCGAGTTGGGTGACGGTGAATCCGGCGGTGATGGCGTAGGTTGCGGCGAGCATCATCTCCCCAGCGGTGTCGGCGAGGGCGTGGATACCGAGGACTTTGCCGGTGTCGGCGTCGGCGACGACCTTGATGCCGCCGCGTGTGTCGTGGTTGGCGATGGCCCTGGGCACGTCGGAAAGTCGTAGGAATCGGCAGGCGCACCGGTATCCGGCGGCGATGGCGCTGGCTTCGGTGATCCCGGCGGAGGCCAGTTGGGGTGAGGTGAACAGCACAGACGGCAACCCGGTGTAGTCGACTCGCTCGTCGTGACCCAGGGCGTTGTGCGCGGCGATCTTCCCGGTCCTCGCGGCGACGTACACGTACTGGGGCACGTCAGTGACGTCACCGGCGGCGAACACAGCCGGGTTCGTGGTCCGCTGCTGCTCGTCTACGATGACGAAGCCGCGCTCGTCGGTCGCGATACCCGCAGCAGGAAGGTTGAGCCCTTCGGTGCGCGGGGTGCGACCGGTGGCAACGAGGACACGTTCACCGGTCGCGTCCTTCCCGTTGCGGGTCGTCACCTGGACCAGGCCCTCGTGCTGGGTGATCGTGGCTGCGCGGTCGCCGATGACGCTGATCCCCTCGGCCAGGAAGGCCTTGCGGAGCTCGGATGACAGTTCCGGTTCGGCGTGCGGGGCGAGCCGACCGATGACGGTGACCTCTACTCCGAGCCGGGCGAACAGCTGCGCCTGTTCCAGGCCGACGAAGCCACCGCCGATCACCACGAGCGACGCGGGCAGTTCCGTCAGTTCCATCGCTGTGGTCGACGTGAGGTAATCAACCTGCTCAAGCCCAGGGATTGCCGGCACGTGCGGCTCGGCGCCGGTGGCGACGAGATACGACTTCGCGCGCACCGGTCGTCCATCCACGAGCAGGGTTCCCGCGTCTGTGAACGTTGCAGTGCCCGGGAGGATGTCAAACCCGTAGGCAGCGGCGATGTCGGCGTACTTGGTCTGGCGGAGCATCCCAACCAGATCATCCTTCTGCTCGATGAGCGCGCTGAGATCGACCATCCCAGCAGAGCTGGGGGCGCCTGAGAACGGGTTCGTGAGGGCGGAGTGCCGGGTGTGCGCGGCCGCGAGAAGCGTCTTGGACGGCACACAACCCACGTTCACGCAGGTACCGCCGAGGGTTCCCGATTCGATGGCGACCACGCTGGCCCCCTCGAGGCGCGCGTGGATCGCTGCGGACATCGCCGCCCCGCCCGTCCCGATCACCACGAGATCAACCTCCGTGTGCCATGTCACGATGCCTCCTCCAGTTCGAACCGGCCACTCATGCGGCCACTCCTGAAAGAATGGACCTTAAAGTATGCTTGAAGGTCAAGTCGGTGGCCGAGGTGACGATGCGGATCGGAGAACTCGCGGGGAAGGCGAAGACGAGGGCGTCCACGCTGCGGTACTACGAGGAGCGCGGGCTGCTCCAACCGCCGGAGCGCACCCCGGCCGGGTACCGCAACTACGGCGACGAGGCGGTGCAGCGGCTCGAATTCATCGACCGGGCCCGCGCAGCAGGGCTCACCCTCGCGCAAACCGCCGAGATCCTCGAAGTACGTGACGCGGGCGGGTCGCCGTGCGGTCATGTTCGAGACCTCCTCGACCGGCGACTGGTCGAGATCGACGAGCAGCTCGAGCAGCTCCGCCTGCTCCGTACCAGCGTCGCCGAGCTCCGCGCGAACGCAGCACAGACGCCGCCGGAGGCCTGCACACCCGAGTCGATCTGCCGGTACCTCTGACCAATCGGCTGAAGGGTCTTGCTGCCCGGAGGGAACCGTTGTCTTGTCCGCGTAAGGTTGTCGCGCTCGCGGTAGTTCGTCAGGAACTCGTAGAACGTGTACGACTGCGCGGTCTCGGGCTTGAAGTTCCAGAGCAGGAAGGAGCCGACAGGGTATCCGTGCCTCAGACAAATTCACGATGGATAGCTGGCATCAGATACTCGCGCTTGCGGATGGCGGTGAGCATCTCCTCGATGCTGCACGGGGTCTAGAAGTACATGCGGCTCTCTCGATTCGGGCTGACGGGTGGTCAGACTGCGGTCTCGTCGTTGACGGCGACGACGGTGTCGTAGAGGCCGTAGCGGCGCAGGCCCTTGTGGGACTCGATGCCGGTGTAGGACAAGGAGGAGTCCTCGTAGCGGCGGAAGGCGAAGACGGCCTGGTTCATATGGGTGGCGTTAAAGACGCCGAGATTCACGAGGAGGTGGAAGT
>JAGPGQ010000104.1 GCA_018055925.1 Micropruina sp. | reverse complement strand
CGACGTCACCCGCCCGCTGGACGGCCACGTCGCCCACCCGGCCCGCCTGCTCCGCGACCGAGTCGCGCACGGCGGTCGCCTGCTCGGCCACCGTGCCTCCGACCTCGCCGGCCCGCTCGCCGACCTGACCCGCCCGCTCCCGCAGGCCGCCGGTGGCCGCGTCGTCCCGACCCGGGACTCCGTCACTCGGGGAGTCTTCGAGAAGGCCGCGCGTTCCCGCTCCGGGGTCGAAGCCCTCGCGCGGCGAATACTCCGGGATCGGCTCGGCGGCATCCGGGTCGTAGCCGACCCCGCCGGCGGTGTGATCGCGTTCGCCGAGCTGCGGCAACGCGGCGTCGGGGTCGGTGGCGTACTCCGTCCCGTCGCCACCGCTGCCCTCCGGGCTGCCCGGGCCGATCGGGTCACGGGCGTCGTCCCCGACGGCGCGTCCCGTGACCGGGTCGATGTTCCTGCTGGTCATGGTGCACCCTTCCCGCTGCGATTGCAGCGTCCTGGTCGTACCGCTCTGCTTGCGCCGCTCTGGTGGTTGTGCCGCGGGTGGTTGTGCCGCGGGCGCGGCATTGGTCAGGTACCCGATCCCCCGCCGATCAATCCGGACGTGCACAATCGGACGTGCAATGTCTGACCGTCGTGGCACGTGACCTGAGCTGGCGCATCGCGATCTGCGCGACGGTCGGCGGTTCGTCCGACCGGTGCTTAGGGAGCCCGGCCGACCGGCGAGGCCCCAGGTTCTCAGCCGATCACGACCAGCAGGTCGCCGCCCTCCACGGCCTGCGCCGGCCCGATCGCCAGGCGCTGGACGGTGCCGGCACCGGGAGCGGTGATCGCCGCCTCCATCTTCATCGCCTCGATGGTGGCCACCGGCTGGCCGGCCTCGACGGTGTCGCCGACGGCGACGGTCAGGGTGACCACGCCCGAGAACGGTGCGGACACGTGGCCCGGGTTGGCCGGGTCGGCCTTCTCGGCCACCGCGACCTCCGACTTCACCGCGTGGTCGCGCACCGACACCATCCGGATCTGCCCGTTGATCGTGCAGACCACCTGCCGGAAGCCGCGGGCGTCCGGTTCGCCGATCGCCTCCAGGCCCAGCAGCAGCTTCTTGCCGCGCTCCAGCTCGACCTCGTGCTCCTGGTGCACGGCCAGGCCGTGCAGGAACTCGCGGGTGGAGAGCACCGACAGCTCCGAGAACTCGTCGACGGCGTCCTCGTAGTCGCGGGTCGGTCCCGGGAACAGCAGCCGGTTCAGGGTGCGTCGCGGTTCGGCCTCGAGCGCCTCGGCGTCCTCGGCGGAGAGTTCGGTCTCGACCGGCCTGGACGTCCGGCCCTGCAGCGCCTTGCTGCGGAACGGTTCGGGCCAGCCGCCGGGCGGGTCGCCCAGGTCGCCGTTGAGGAAGCCGATCACGGAGTCCGGGATGTCGTAGCGCCCCGGCTCAGCCTCGAAGTCGTCCGGATCGGCGTTGGCCCCGACCAGGGCCAGGGCCAGGTCGCCGACCACCTTGGACGACGGCGTCACCTTGACGATGTTGCCGAGGATCCGGTTGGCGGCGGCGTACATGTCCTCGATCGCCTCGAAGCGGTGCCCCAGGCCGAGGGCGATCGCCTGCTGCCGCAGGTTCGACAGCTGCCCGCCGGGGATCTCGTGGTTGTAGACCCGCCCGGTCGGGCCGGGCAGGCCCGACTCGAACGGGGCGTACAGCAGCCGGACGGCCTCGAAGTAGGGCTCCAGGTCGGTCACCGCCGGCAACGACAGGCCGGTGGCCCGGTCGGTGTCGTCGGTGGCCGCCACCAGGGCCGACATCGGCACCTGCGAGGTGGTGCCCGCCCAGGCGGCGCAGGCCACGTCCACGGCGTCCACGCCGGCGTCGATCGCGGCCAGCAGGGTGGCCAGCTGGCCGCCCGCGGTGTCGTGCGTGTGCAGGTGCACCGGCAGGTCGAACTCCGACCGCAGGGCGGTGACCAGCTTGGCCGCCGCCGGTGCCCGCAGCAGCCCGGCCATGTCCTTGATCGCCAGGATGTGCGCCCCCGCCCCGACCAGCTGCTCGGCGAACCGCAGGTAGTAGTCGAGCGTGTACAGCGTCTCGCCGGGGCTGGTCAGGTTGCCGGTGTAGCACAGCGCCGCCTCCGCGACGCCGTGGTCGGTCTCGCGCACCGCCTCGATCGCCGGCCGGATCTGGTCGATGTTGTTCAGCGCGTCGAAGATCCGGAAGATGTCGCATCCGGTCCGGGCCGCCTCGTGCACGAACGCCCGGGTCACCTTCAGCGGGTAGGGGGTGTAGCCGACGGTGTTGCGTCCGCGCAGCAGCATCTGCTGCGGAATGTTCGGCATCGCCTCGGCGAACTTCGCCAGCCGCTGCCACGGGTCCTCCTTGAGGAACCGCAGGGTGACGTCGTAGGTGGCGCCGCCCCAGGACTCCATCGAGAACAGCCCGGGCAGCATGCGGGCGATGTAGGGCGCCACGTGCAGCAGGTCTCGGGTGCGCACCCGGGTGGCGAGCAGGCTCTGGTGGGCGTCCCGGAAGGTGGTGTCGGTCACCGCCACGGCCCGCTGGGCGCGCAGCGCCTGGGCGAACCGTTCCGGGCCCTCGGCGATCAGGAACTGCTTGGCACCGGCCGGCGGCGTGGCCTGCAGCTCCTGCTTGGTCATCGCCGGCAGCTTGTCCCGCGCGATCAGCGAGGTGCGGCACTCGCCGTTGGGCTTGTTGACCGCGACGCCGGCCAGGTAGGTGAGCAGCTTGGTGCCGCGATCGGCCGGGATCCGCTGCGAGAGCAGGTGCGGCCGCTCGTCGATGAAGGACGTGGTCGCCCGCCCGGCGAGGAAGTCGGGATCGTTGATCACCGCCTCCAGGAAGCCGATGTTGGTGGAGATGCCGCGGATCCGGAACTCGGTCAGCGCCCGGTGGGCCCGCCGGGCCGCGGCCACCAGGTCGCGTCCCCGGCAGGTGAGCTTGACCAGCATCGAGTCGAAGTGGGCGCCCACCTCGGAGCCGCCGAACACCACCCCGCCGTCCAGCCGGACGCCGGCGCCGCCGGGGCTGCGGTACACCGAGATCCGCCCGGTGTCGGGCCGGAAGCCGTTCGCCGGGTCCTCGGTGGTCACCCGGCACTGCAGCGCCTGCCCGCGCACCTGCACGTCCTCCTGCCGCAGGCCGAGGTCGGTGAGCGACTCCCCCGCCGCGATCCGCATCTGGGACGAGACCAGGTCGATGTCGGTGACCTCCTCGGTGACCGTGTGCTCGACCTGGATCCGCGGGTTCATCTCGATGAACACGTAGCGGCCGTCGGCGCCGAGCAGGAACTCGACGGTGCCGGCGTTGGTGTAGCCGATGTGCCGGGCGAACTTCACCGCGTCGGCGCACATCGCGTCGCGCAACGCCGGGTCGAGGTTGGGCGCCGGCGCCAGTTCGATCACCTTCTGGTGCCGCCGTTGCACCGAGCAGTCCCGCTCGTACAGGTGGAGCACGCCGCCCTGGGTGTCGGCCAGGATCTGCACCTCGATGTGCCGCGGGCTGATCACCGCCTCCTCGAGGTACATCCGGGCGTCGCCGAACGCCGCCTTCGCCTCGCGCATCGCCTCGACCAGCGCCGGCTCCAGGGACGCCCGGTCGTCCACCCGGCGCATGCCGCGTCCGCCACCGCCGGAGACCGCCTTGACGAACACCGGGTAGCCGATCTCCTCGGCGGCGGCCAGCAGGGTGGGGATGTCGTCCGAGGCGTCGGCGCCGCGCAACGTCGGCAGGCCGGCCTCGCGGGCCGCCGCGATGGCCTTGGCCTTGTCACCGGTCAGTTCCAGGATTCCGCGGCCGGGCCCGATGAACGTGATCCCGTTGTCGGCGCAGGACTGCGCGAACCCGGCGTTCTCGCTGAGGAACCCGTAGCCGGGGTAGATCGCGTCGACGCCCGCGTCCAGGGCGGCGGCGATGATCCCGTCGGCGTCGAGGTAGGCCCGCACCGGATGCCCCACCTCGCCGATCTGGTAGCTCTCGTCCGCCTTCAGCCGATATTCGGCCAGCCGGTCCTCGTAGGGAAAGACGGCCACGGTGCCGATGCCCAGCTCGGTGGCGGCCCGGAAGGCCCGGACGGCGATCTCGCCGCGGTTGGCGACCAGGATCTTGCGGAACATGGCTCTCCTTCGAGTCAGAGGCACGAGCCTGCCACACCGGCGCACCGCACGGTCAGGGGAGCCGCGAAGATCGGACGCGGAGCCCGGCCGGCGGGCCCACCGCGCGCCGCCCGCCGGCACCCGACGTCCCTGCCAGACTGGAACGATGCACGCCACGCCCACCGAACCCGACCCGGACGCCACCCCGCCCGTCCGCCGGTCCGCCGGACACCGCTCATTGCCGGCGCGGCTGTTCGGCGCCCTGGTCCAGCGGGTGCGCGACGCCGACCTGGCGGCGCTGCTGCTGGTCGGGCTGGCCGGCGCGGTCGCCGTGGGCGGCACCGCGATGGCGGGCTGGATCTACGAGGCCGTGCTGGCCGGCACCGGCGTCGCCCGGTTCGACCAGCCGGTGCTGGACGCGATGATCGCCCTGCGCACCGACCAGTTGAACGCCGCGATCGCCGCCTTCAGCCACTCGGGCGGCACCTTCTGGATGACCATCATCACCGGCACCATCGTGGTCGTGATGTGCCTGGTCTGGCGGCGCCGGACACCGCTGGTGCTGATGGTGATCGCGGTCGGCGGATCGCTCGCCATGACGGTGGTCGGCAAGCGGCTCAGCGACCGCGCCCGGCCGCCGCTGGAGCTCTCCATTCCGCCGCCGGAGACCTCGGCGTCGTTCCCGTCGGGGCACTCCCTGAACTCGGTGGTGATCGCCGGCATGATCGCCTATCTGCTGTTCTCTCGGCTGACCACCCGGGTGGCCCGGGTCGTGACGGTGACGGTGGCGGTGCTGTACTCGGCGGCGATGGGCCTCTCCCGGGTGTACCTGGGGCATCACTGGCTGACCGACGTCCTGGCCGCTTGGTGCATCGGGCTGGCCTGGTTGGCCGTGGTGATCACCTGCCATCGGTTGTGGTTGAGCCATCCGGGACCGAGCCGGGCCCGCGCCCAGCTCACCTGAACCGTCCGCCCCACCACCGGCGCACGGCCGGGGCCGCGGCCCGTCCGGCCCGCCGGCCGCGCTCCCGGGCCTCGTCCATGGCCGCGGGAGACATGGCGGCCAGGCCCGGGTGCTCGTCGGTGATCAGGACGACCTCGGCGCCGCCGGCACGCAGCCGTTCGGCCTGGTAGCCGGGCCGGCGGATGCCGCGCACCGACCGTCCCTGCGGGGCCAGGATCAGCACCCGCCGGCAGCCGGAGGCCAGGTCGGCGTTGGCCGGCGAACGCAGTCCGCCGTCCACGAACGGGCGGCCGTCGATGGTGACCGCGGGCAGCACCCCGGGCATGGCGCAGCCGGCGGCGACGGCCCGAGCCAGCGCGACGCCGGAGCGCGGGGTGAAGTAGGCGGGCCGGCCGGCGACCGCCGCCACCGCGGCCACCACCAGGCCGGGCGGCCACGCGGCGCTGCCGATCGCCCGGGCGACCAGGTCGACGAAGGCGTCCTGGGTCAGCGCGACCGGACGGACGGCCGCCCGTCCCAGCCAGCGCAGGGCGTGCCGGCGGCTCGGCCACAGCTGGGCGGCGAGCAGCCGGGCGGCCGCCGCCGCGGAGATCCGGACGCCGGCCAGTTCGGCGACGAACGGCGCGAGGTCGTCGGCGGAACCACCGCTCAACAACCGGGCGGCCAGCAGGGCCCCGGCGGACGTGCCGACCGTGCGGTCGGCGGTGCCGACGACGTCGGGCAACTCGTCCAGGACGCCGCGCAGCCAGGCGGCACCGGTGAGTCCGCCGCCGCCCAGGACCAGTGCCCGGTCCGCTCCGGGCGGGTCAGGCGATCCGCTGCCAGACAACCGGCTCCTTGCGGTCGGTGACCCGCAGCTGGTAGCGGACGTTCACCCGGTTGGTCTGGTCGACGGTGTAGCGCTGCCCGCCCTGGGTGAGGGTGCACCGGAACCTCAGGGTGAGGGTGGTGGCGCCCCGCACCTGCGTCGGGTCGGCCGCGTCCAGGGTTTGGGTGGCGCCCTTCCACGGGTCGCCCACGAGGGTCCAGCGGATCGTCTTGGTGTCGATCTTCTGGTCCTTGGCCACCGTCACGTTGTTCGGGCAGCCGGACGGCGCCGGGCTGCGGCGGGCCAGGCAGGCCTTCAGCGAGGCGGTGGCGATTGCCTTTGCCTTCTTCTCACCGGCCTTGGTGAGTTTCGGCTGCAGGCCGGCCCGGACGTCGTTCCCGACCGCGTCCACCACCACCGGGTCGCCGGCCAGGTCGATCTCGGCCGCCGACTCGGTGAACGAGTAGACGCCGGGGAAGACCTCGATGTGGGCGGTGTCGGCCAGCGCCTGGCCGTTCAGCTTGACCTTCAGGCTGCCGGGCAGCGCCCCGGGATCGATCGTCGAGGTCACCTGGCCGAGCCGCCAGCCCTCCTCGGTGCGGGTCAGCGAGAACGTCAGCGTGGTGGCCCGCTCGCCCAGGGTGACCTGCGCCGCGAGCGTGGTGTTCGGTTCGCCGCCGGGGGCCTCCGGCACGTCGACCACGGCCAGCGGCGCCTTCTTGTGCGACTGCTCCAGCATCGCCCGGGTCAGCAACGACGTGTCCGTCGGGCGGTTCAACGCGTACTGCAGGGCCCGCTCGGCGTCCCCGGTGACCAGGGCGTCCAGGTAGCCGGTGACGGCCTCCTTCGGGCTCGACGCCGGGACCGCCGACGGGTCCTGCTGGGGGCGCAGCAGCCACGCGACCCCGGCGATCAGGACCACCGCCACCGCGAAGGCGAGGGCGGCGATCCACCGGGTCCGGGACCGCGGCGGCGCGACGGGTTCCACAGAGCTCACCGAGCCAGGCTACCCAGATCGGCCCCGGGCGGGCTCCCGCGGGCCGGTCTCCGGTCCGCCCGGCGGTCCCCCGTCCCGTTTCAGTGAGGTTTCGGTGTGGGTGTGACGGCTGACCGGAGGCCGCCCGGGCCAGTACATTCACCGGGTGACCATCCGGGTAGCCCTCGAGCATCGCACCACCTACACGTTCGCGAAGCCGGTGAAGGTGTTCCCGCACACCGTCCGGCTGCGGCCCGCCCCGCATTCGCGCACACCGATCGCCGCGTACTCGCTGACCGTGACGCCCAGCAACCACTTCATCAACTGGCAGCAGGACCCGTTCGGCAACTACCTGGCGCGGCTGGTGTTCCCCGAGCCGGTCAAGGAGCTCGACATCGTCGTCGACGTGGTCGCCGACATGACGGTGATCAACCCGTTCGACTTCTTCCTCGAGGAGTACGCGGAGCGCTACCCGTTCAGCTACCCGGACGAACTGCGGGCCGACCTGGAGCCCTACCTGCGCCGGGTGGACGAGACCCCCGGCGACGGTCCCGGGCCGCTGGTGCGGCAGTGGGTGCGGCAGCACATCACCGACCGCTACGCGGAACTGACCGGCGACGACCGTCCCCGGATGGTCGACTTCCTGGTCGCGGTGAACACCGCGCTGCAGAACGACATCGCCTACACCGTCCGGATGGAGCCGGGCGTGCAGAGCCCCGACCACACCCTGGCCAAGGCGCTCGGCTCCTGCCGCGACTCGGCCTGGCTGCTGGTGTCGGCGCTGCGCGAGGCCGGACTGGCCGCCCGGTTCGTGTCCGGCTACCTGGTGCAGCTGACCTCGGACGTCGAGGCGCTGGACGGGCCGTCCGGGCCCAGCGAGGACTTCACCGACCTGCACGCCTGGGCCGAGGTGTTCGTCCCCGGGGCGGGCTGGATCGGGCTCGACCCGACCTCCGGGCTGTTCGCCGGCGAGGGCCATATTCCGTTGTCGGCGACGCCGCATCCGTCCTCGGCGGCGCCGATCACCGGCGCCACCGCCCCGGTCGCGGTGACCATGGGCTACGCCAACACGGTCCGCCGGGTGCATGAGGACCCGCGGGTCACCAAGCCGTACAGCGAGGGCCAGTGGGCGGCGGTGGACGCCCTCGGCGGCCGGGTGGACGAGCTGCTGGCGGCCGCCGACGTGCGGCTGACGATGGGCGGCGAGCCCACCTTCGTCTCGGCCGGCGACACCTCGACCCCGCAGTGGGAGAGCGCCGCCGACGGACCGGAGAAGCGGGAACTGGCCCGGCTGCTGGCCGACCGGCTGGAGCAACGCTGGGCCCCCGACGGCGTGGTGCACCACGGCCAGGGCAAGTGGTACCCCGGCGAGGACCTGCCGCGCTGGAACATCGCGATCACCTGGCGCACCGACGGACTGCCGATCTGGGAGGACCGGACGCTGTTGGCCAACCCGTGGGACGAGCCGTGCGTGGAGCCGGGCTCGATGGCGGCGCAGACCGCGGTGCGGGACCTGGCCGCCTACATCGCCGGCGGGCTGGGGATTCCGCAGGCGCACGTCGTCCCGGCCTTCGAGGACCCGCTGGTCGAGGTGCTCAACGAGGTGCAGCAGCCGTGGGGCGAGGCCCGTCCCGAGAACGACCCCGACCCGGACGATCCGGCGCTGGCCGACGAAGACGCCCGCGCGGCGCTGGCGCACGCCCACGACCGCGACCGCGGCGCGGCCCGCGGCTGGGTGGTGCCGGTCTTCCGGCTGACCGACGAGGGGCAATGGGGCACCGCGCGCTGGCGGCCCCGCCGCCGGCACCTGTTCCTGACCGCGGGCACGTCGCCGATGGGGCTGCGGCTGCCGCTGTCGTCCCTGGCCTGGACGGAGCCGCCCGCCGAACCCGAGCGATCCCCGCTGGAGATGACCGGGCTGCTGCCGATCATCGTCGAGGGCGAGGCGCCGCCGGCGGTGGTGCAGGACATCGCCGACGCCCCGCGCAGCGCCCTGTGCGTCGAGGAGCGGGACGGCCGGCTGTACGTCTTCCTGCCGCCGCTGACCAAGCTGGAGGACTGCCTCGAACTGCTCAGCGTGGTCGAGAGCGCCGCCTCGGCCGTCGAGCTGCCGGTGGTGCTGGAGGGCTACCCGCTGCCGTTCGACCTGCGCACCAAGACCCTCTCGGTCACCCCCGATCCGGGCGTGATCGAGGTGAACACCCAGCCGACGAGCACCTGGGTCGAGCAACGCGACCTCACCCTGAGCCTGTACGACGACGCCCGGCGGACCCGGCTCGCCACGGAGAAGTTCGACCTGGACGGCACCCACACCGGCACCGGCGGCGGCAACCACTTCACCCTCGGCGGCGCCACCCCGGCGGATTCGCCGCTGCTGCGCCGGCCCGACCTGCTGCGTTCGCTGATCACCTACTGGCAGCATCATCCGTCCTTGTCGTACGTGTTCTCCGGACGGTTCATCGGCCCGACCTCGCAGGCGCCGCGGGTGGACGAGGGCCGTCACGAGACCCTGTACGAGTTGGAGATCGCGTTCGCCGAGCTGGACCGGGTGGCGGCCGAGGCAGAGGCGTTCGCGCCGCCGTGGGGCGGCCCGGCGCTGCCGTGGAACACCGACCGGCTGCTGCGGCACCTGCTCACCGACCTGACCGGCAACACCCACCGCTCGGAGTTCTGCATCGACAAGCTGTACTCCCCCGACTCGCAGCGGGGACGCCTCGGGCTGCTCGAGTTGCGCGGTTTCGAGATGCCGCCGCACGCCCGGATGGCGCTGGTGCAGGCGCTGCTGGTGCGCTGCCTGGTGGCGATGTTCTGGGCTCGGCCCTACCGCGGCCGGCTGATCCGCTGGGGCACCCGGCTGCACGACCGGTTCCTGCTGCCGGCGTTCGCGGCGTCCGATCTGCGCGAGGTGGTCGCCGACATCAACGAGTGGCTGGCCGAGGCCGCCCCCGGCGTCCGGTTCGATCCGGCCTGGCTGGACCCGTTCCTGGAGTTCCGGTTCCCGCGGCTCGGCGAGACCACCGTGGCCGGGGTGCACCTGGAGCTGCGGCAGGCCATCGAGCCGTGGCACGTGCTGGGCGAGGAGGCCACCGCCGGCGGCACCGCCCGGTACGTCGACTCGTCGGTCGAGCGCGTCCAGCTGGCCGCCTCGGGGCTGCTGGAGGGACGGCACGTGCTCACCTGCAACGGGGTGCCGGTGCCGTTGACCGCCGTGGAGCACGGCGGCTGGGGGACGGCCCTGGGCTCCGACGACGCCCCCGCCGCGGCCGGCATGTTCGTCGGCGGCGTCCGGTACCGGGCGTGGGCGCCCTGGTCGGCGCTGCACCCCACGATGGGGGTGCATTCGCCGCTGCGGTTCGAGGTGGTCGACACCTGGAACTCCCGCTCGCTGGGCGGGTTCACCTATCACGTGGTGCATCCGGGCGGCCGCAACTACGACACCTACCCGGTCAACGCGGTCGAGGCGGAATCCCGCCGGGCCGCCCGGTTCAGCGCCCAGGGGCACACCGCCGGCCCGATCGACACGTCGTCCTGGCCGGCCCCCGAGCAGGTGTTCGGCCCGATGGGCACCGAGTACCCGTGCACCCTCGACCTGCGTCGCTACAGCCCGGGCACCCGGACCTGAGCCTGGGACCCGCGTCATCCCGAGATCCCGGGTCGGAGCCCGGGATGACGAGGCCCCCACGTCATCCCGGCGAACGCCGGGATCTCGGGTGGCGACTGCCCGCTCAGCGCACGTAGTCGGCGCCGGTGATGTCGATCGTGGCGCCGGTGGTGTGCCGGGAACGGCCGGAGGCGAGGAAGGCGATCACCTCGGCGACGTCCTCGGGCGGAGTGACCTCGCGCAGCGGCAGCCCGGCCAGCACGGCCGGGTCGAGATCCTCGGCCAGGTCGGTGGCCACCCAGCCGGGAGCCACGGCGTAGGCCAGGATGTTCTCCGCGGCGAAACCCCGCGCGATGCCCTTGGTCAATGCCAGCAGGCCGCCCTTGGCCGCCCCGTAGGCGAGGTGGTCGGCGTCGTCGCCGCGGTGCGACGAGCGGCTGGCGACGTTCACGACGATGCCGCCGCCGTGCTGCCGGAAGTGCCGGATCGCCGCCCGGCACAGGTCGGCCGGCGCGGTCAGGTTGAGCGTCAGGTTGCGCCGCCAGCCGTCGTCCCAGGTCTCACCGTCCGCGGTGTCCTCGAGCGGTGAGGCGATCCAGGCGCCGGCGTTGTTGACCAGGACGTCGATCCGGCCGGCGGCGGCCGCGGCCGCGGTCCAGATCGTCTCGGCCGCGCCGGGCCGGTAGAGGTCGCCCGGCACCAGGTGCACCAGGTCGCCGAGCTCGTCGGCCACCGCCCGGGCCGATGCGGCCGAGGACGCGTAGTGCAGCACCACGGTCGCGCCGTCGCGGTGCGCCGCCCGGACGACCGCCCGTCCGATCCCCCGGGAGCCACCGGTGACCAGCACGGTCCGTCCGGCCAGCGGCCCGGTCATGCGCCGGCCGCCTGGGCGCCGGTGATCTCGACCACGGAGCCGCACAGGTACGGCGCCTCGTCCGAGGCCAGGAACGCCACCAGCGCGGCCACCTCGGCCGGCTCGCCGACCCGGCCGTAGGGCACCAGGGCGTCCAGGTCGGCGCGGCTGCGTCCGCCGGCGGCCAGCCCGGACGCCACCATCGGGGTGTAGATCTCGCCGGGCGCCACCGCGTTCACCCGCACCCCGTGCGGGGCGTGGTCGCGGGCCAGGTTCTGGGTGAACGAGACCACGGCCGCCTTGCTCACGTTGTAGGCGAGGTGGCCGGGAACCGGCCGCAGCCCCCACTGCGAGGCGACGTTGACGATCGCGCCCCGTCCGGCCTCCACCATGGGCGGCAGCACCGCCCGGCACAGGTGGAACAGGGCGTCCAGGTTGACCGCGAAGGTCAGTCGCCAGTCGTCCTCGGTGAGGGCCAGCAGGTCGCCCCGCCGGTTGATCCCGGCGTTGTTCACCAGGACGTCGATCCGGCCGTGCTCGGCCAGCACGGTCCCGATCGCGGCCGCGCAGGCGGCGGGATCGGCGAGGTCGAAGGGCAGCGCCGAGGCCTGCTGGCCGCGTCCGGAAATGGACCGGACGGTGGCCTCCGCCGCGGCCGCGCCGACGTCGCAGGCGATCACGTGGGAGCCCTCGGCGGCCAGCCGCTCGGCGATCGCGGAACCGATGCCGCCGCCGGCGCCGGTCACCACCGACACGGTGCCGTCGAACCGCCGGGCGGAGGAGGGGACGGGGGCCAGCACAACCATGGGTGCAGACTGTCAGACAATTTGGCCCGGTGCATCCGCCTCCCGGAGCAGCGCCGATCACGGCGTCCATTAGGGTGGTTCGGTTGTTTCAGCCCCGCGCGAGCGGACAGTGAAGGAGGCGTTCCGTTGGGATCGCACGTCATCGACATGCTCACCATCGGCAACAGTTTCGGCAC
>JAGPGQ010000334.1 GCA_018055925.1 Micropruina sp. | reverse complement strand
CCGCAGCGGACGCCTGATCAGCTACTTCACCATCCAGTCCAATCTGCTGGTCGCGGTGACCTCGGCGATGCTGGCACTCCGGCCGGACCGGGACGGATCCCTGTTCCGGGTCGGCCGGCTGGACGCGGTCGTGGGCATCACCCTGACCGGCGTCGTGCACTTCGTGGCCCTGCGACCGGTGCTGCGGTTGGTGGGCTGGTCGTGGTGGGCGGATCTCGGTCTGCACATTCTCACGCCCGCCCTGTGCGTCACCGCCTGGCTGCTCGTCGGACCCCGTCCGCGGATCGATCGGCGCACCGGCCTGCTGGCCGCGCTGTGGCCGCTGGCCTGGCTGGCCTGGACGTTGGCGATCGGGGCGCTCACCGGCTGGTACCCGTACCCGTTCCTGAACGCCGGCCAACTCGGCTACCCGCCAGTGCTGGTCGCCTGCCTGGTGATCACCGGGGTGTTCGCCGTCCTGCTGGCGACCGTCGCAATCCTCGACCGCCGGCTGCGTCCCGCCCCCGGAGCGATCGATACAGTGACGCCATGACTGATCCGGCCGTCCCGACCGAGCACGCCTGGACCAGGACCACCCGGGCGGTGATCGGCGGTCGCCCGGCCCGACGGGTCGGCGCCCCCGTCAGCCCGCCGGTCGAGTTCACCTCGACCTACCTCTCCCACGAGCCGTTCGGCGCCACCGACGAGGGCGTCTACGGCCGGATGAACAACGCCACCTGGCGTGCCCTGGAGGAGGTCATCGGGGAACTCGAGTCGGGCCGTGCCATCTGCTTCGCGTCCGGCATGGCGGCCGGCGCCGCACTGTTCGACCTGGTCCCGTCCGGCGGCCGCGTGGTGATGGCCGACAGCGCCTACAACACCATGCTGGCGATGGCGCACCGGCTGGCCGAGGCGGGCCGCTTCGAACTCACCACCGTCGACATCGCCGACACCGAGGCGGTGATCGCGGCGCTGCCCGGTGCCGACTGGCTGCTGCTGGAGTCACCGACCAATCCGCTGCTGCAGGTCGCCGACCTGGCCGCCTTGGGCTCGGCCGCGGGCGACCACGGCGTCCGGATCGGCGTGGACAACACGTTCGCCACCCCGCTGCTGCAGAATCCACTCGACCTGGGCGCCGCCGCGGTGATGCACTCCGGCACCAAGTACCTGGCCGGCCACTCCGACGTCCTGATGGGTGCGCTGGTGGCGCGCGACGCCGAACTGATGGGACGGATCGAGAGCTACCGCAGCACCCAGGGCGCCATTCTCGGCCCGATGGAGGCCTGGCTGACGCTGCGCGGCATCCGGACGCTCGACGTCCGGCTGGAACGCCAGCAGCGATCCGCGGGCGTCCTCGCCGAACGCCTCGACGGCCACCCGGCGATCGCCCGGGTGCGCTACCCGGGCCTGCCCGGCGACCCCGGCCACGCACGTGCCTCCCGGCAGATGCGCGGCTTCGGCGCCATGCTGGCGATCGAGCCGGCCGGCGGGCTCCCGGTCGCCGAGCGGCTGGTCCGCTCCGTGCGGCTGTGGCTGCCGGCCACCAGTCTGGGCGGGGTCGAGTCGCTGCTCGAACGGCGTCGCCGGATCGCGTCCGAGCCGGACACGGTGCCGGACGAGCTGATCAGGCTCTCGGTCGGCCTGGAGGACGTGGACGACCTGTGGGACGACCTCCGCCGCGCCCTGGACGCGGCGACCGCCGCCGGCAACTGACCCGGCTCCCGACTGGTGGTCCGTTGGCTCCGCAGGGTTGACGCGGCCGGTCCGGTGCTGATGCCCTGAGCGGACATCGCGAAAGGACCTCACATGAGTACAGCGTCGTACATCCAGGTCGATCCCGCGGACGTCGGAGTCTCGGGTGCCTACCTCCGCAACATCGACGGGCTGCAGGAGCGGTTCCTGGCCGAGAACGCCTACCAGGGCTCGGTCGTCCTGATGGCCCGGCACGGCAAGGTGTGCTACTTCAAGGCGTTCGGCAAGGCCGACGAGGGCGTCGAGATGGCGACCGACAGCATCTTCCGGCTGGCCTCGATGTCGAAGGTGGTCGCGGCGGCGGCCGTCCTGCAGCTGTTCGAACGCGGGCTGATCGCGCTGCACGAACCGCTGTCGGTGCACCTGCCCGAGTTCGCCGACCCGAAGGTGGCCGTGGTCAAGGACTGGCAGGTCACCCAGCTCCGCACCGCCAGCCGCGAACTCACCCCGCACGACCTGCTGACCATGACCGGCGGCATGACCAACACCTGGTGGTACCGGATGTTCGAGCCGTCGATCTACGGCGTCGTCCCGAAGCTGTACCACGAGGCGGGACTGGTCGACGACCTGAACACCCCGCCGACGACCCTGGAGGCGAACAGCAAGCTGATCGCGTCGCTGCCCCTGATCGCCGACCCGGGCACCATGTTCGACTACTCCAATCCCAGCGTGGACGTGCTGTGCCGCCTGGTCGAGGTGGTCTCCGGCATGGACTTCAACAGCTACCTGGCCAAGCACATCTTCGAACCGCTCGGCATGCACGAGGTCTGGTTCTTCCCACCCGAGGACCAGTGGCACCGGCTCGCTGCGGTCTACTGGGCCGGCCGGGACGAGAAGCAGACCGAGGCGTCTCCGCTCGGGTTGGGCATGCTCGGCCCGCAGTACACCTTCAGCGAACACAAGACCCTGTTCAGCGGCGCCGGCGGCCTGCACGGCACCACCGCCGACTACTTCCGGTTCGCCCAGATGCTGCTCAACGGCGGCGAACTGGACGGTGTGCGCGTGCTCAGCCCGGCGTCCGTCCGGTTGATGACCAGCAACCAGATCGGCGAGCTGACCAACTGGCAGCTCACCCAGAACAAGTGGGGCTACATGGTCGACATCCAGCAGGGCGAGAACGCGCCCGCCGGTTCGCTCCACTACCTGGGCGGCCCGGGCGCCTACTCCTGGCAGGGGTTCTTCAGCACCAAGTTCGTCAACAACCCGCGGCTCGACACCGTGATCATGACGATGTCCACCCCGGGCTTCGACGGCGCCCTGCCACACAACCTGCGCCTGGTCGCCGCCGCCACCGCCGCGGTGGTCGGCGACTGACCCCAAGGCCCTGCCTAACTATCTCTGCCCTCCCGTCGACGGCAGGGCAGAGATAGTTAGGCAGGGCTTTTCCGGGCGGGCCGTGCCCGCGACGGGACGCGCCGCCGCGACACGCCCGGGAACCGGCGCCGACGGCGAGTGTCGTCCCGGACGGACGTGGCCGCGGGGTTAGGGTAGGGGTTCCCCGCTGGACTTCCCCCTGGCGATCCGCCCGGTCCACCACGCTCATGGAGGTCGAAACCGCCGATGGCCGATGGGTTCGTGCATCTGCACTGCCACTCCGAGTACTCGATGCTGGACGGCGCCGCGCGGCTGAAGGACCTGGTGAAGGGCTGCGAGCAGATGGGCATGCCGGCCCTGGCGGT
>JAGPGQ010000333.1 GCA_018055925.1 Micropruina sp. | reverse complement strand
TCCTGGCCTGCTCGATGCCGACCGCGGTGAACGCGTTCATGCTGGCCCGCGAGTACGGCTCGAACCCGGCCCTGGTGGCCAGCGTGGTGGCGCTGTCCACCCTGGCCAGCCTCGGCACGATCGCGGGAGTGGTCACCCTGCTGCCGCTGCTCGCCTGAGACGCCCGGTCAGAGCCGGGACGCCAGGGTGCGGCGCAGGCCGGCCGCGCCGGTGCGCCACAGGTGCAGCCGGGCGTCGATGCCGAGGGTGCGGGCGGCGCGGACGTTGCCCGGCAGGTCGTCGACGAACAGCACCGAGCCGGGGGGATGCTCGCCCAGGTCGTCCAGGATGCGGGTGAAGAAGGCGGCGTCGGGCTTCGCGACGCGGAGCTCGAACGAGTAGTAGGCGGCGTCGAAGCGATCGTCCAGGCGCAGCACGTCGCGCATGTGCAGGCCGCGGAACCGGTGCTGGTTGGTGGCCAACGCCACCCGGACGCCGCGGGCGCGGAGGGCGTCCACGAGTTCCAGCCGGCGCGGGTCGACCACGATGTCCAGCCAACCGCCGGCCACCTCGTCCAGGCTGCGGGGGATCCGGTGACGCCGCATGACCTCGGCGAGGGCGTCCGGGAAGTCGTGCTCGCCGGTCAGGCAGCGCACCTCGGCGCGCATGGCGTCCACCAGGAACCGGGGGCCACCGAGCCGCAGCAGTCCGCGCACCAGGCCCGGACGGCGGCGCTGCAGCACGCCGTCGGCGTCCAACAGGACGACGCGCAAGGGCGGACGGACGGGATGGCGCATGGCTCGATTGTGGCCCGTCCCGCCGTCCGGGCGGGTACAGCTAGGCCCGTTCGAACCGCGGGCGCTGCACCAGTTCGATGTCGATCGACCGGGCCAGGTCCGTCCCGCCCGAGAACGTGACGGCGGAGACCGGTTCGCCGTTGCCGCCCGGGGCGAGCCAGCTGAACGTGTCGCCGTCGTAGTGGGTGAGCTGTGCGCTGAGCCTCTTGGGTCCGATGGTGAGGGTGAGCCGGTCGCCGTCGCGGGTCACCGTGACGTCCCCGGCGTACGGGCTGGTGTAACGGCCGACGTAGGCGTCCAGCGGTCGCGCGGGCTTGGCGTCCGCGGGTGGCGGGGCGGCGACCTTGCTCCGGTTGACGAATAGCCCGCCGAAGATCGGCCCGAAGAAGTCCAGCCAGTCGCGTTCGGGCGCGCCGGTGCGGACCAGGTCGGTGAACCCGGTGGTCACCGCCTCGGCGGCGCCCACCGGGGAGCCGTTGGTGAGCGCAACGATGCCGACGTCCGCCGCCGGCAGCAGGCCGAACGCGGTGCCGGCCCCGACGTAGAACGCCCCGGAGTGACCCAGCCGGACGTGCCCGGTCGACGTGGCCTCGACGTTGAAGCCGTACCCGTAGAACCGGCCGCGAGAATCCGAGCTGGGCAGCGGGCCGGTGGCGATCTGCGCGGTGTGCGACTCGCGCAGCACGTCGGGGTCGATCAACGGCCGGTCGCCGGACTTGCCGTCGGCCAAGTTCATCAGCAGCCAGCGGGCCATGTCGTTGGCCGAGGAACTGACCCCGCCGGCGGGCGACTGGGCATCCGGGTTGCGGGTGTAGAGCGGCTCGAACGTCTTCTCGGCCGTGCGGAAGTGCAGCGTGGCCCGGTTCTCCCGGCCGAGGAAGTCGGCGTAGGTGGAGCTGGTGGAGGCCATGCCGAGGGGTGCGTAGAGCCGTTCGGCGCACAGCTGCTCCCAGGGCCGCTTGGCCGCGGCGGCCACCGCCTCGCCGCCGGTGGTCATGCCGAAGTTGCTGTAGTGGTAGGTGATCCGGAACGGGTCCAGCTCGAACTGGTTCAGCCGGGCGAGCACGCCGGCACGGTCGAAGCCGAACGCCTCCAGGTCGTCGCCGGCCTCGCGGGGCAGTCCGCTGCGGTGCGCGTACAGATCGGCGATGGTGATCCGCTTGCTGATCTCGGGGTCGGAGAACCTGAAGTCGGGCAGGTGCTTGACCACCGGGTCCGACCAGGACACCAGGCCCCCGGTGACCGCCGCGGAGACGCACGTGCTGCCGACCGACTTGGATACCGACGCCAGCTGGAACACGGTGTCGGCGTCCACCGCGGCGTCCTTGCCGAGCTCCCGGACGCCGAACCCCTTGGCGTAGACGATCTCGCCGCCCCGGACGACGGCCACCGACATGCCCGGGACGCCGGTGCGCCGCATCACGTCGGCGACCATCGCGTCCAGGCCGCCGACCGCGGCGTCGATCTGGGCGGACGGGATCGGACGCGCCGCGTAGGCGTCCGGTGGGGTGTCACCGACGGGCTGCAACGGATCGGACGCCGTGCAGCCGGTCAGGATCAGGGCCACGGCGGCAATCGCCGGCAGCAGACGGGACATGGGGACGCCCTCTCGCTGGGGGTGACGAGGTTGCGCTCATCCCACCAGATCCGGCCGCCACCGGGGAAGAGTCGGAGCTGCATTCTCTGACAATGGCACGGCATTGCTCAGTGGTCGGGCGTTCGGAATCGTTGGTATCTTCCGGGTCGTCGTTTATGGTCCACGAATGTCGGTGGGATGACTTCGGGGATTCCCACACTCGAAAATACCGATTCGGCACGCTCAACCACCGAACTCACGGCGACCCGCCGGCTCTCAGGGCAAGCGGAACGCGCACCGCGGACCGGGCGCTCGAGCGAGCTTGCGATCAAGGGTGGCGAGGGGCGCGTCCGCACTTTCCGCGACGGACACGTACCAGGCGTCGTAGGTGGTGAGGTTTGGCCGCAACTCCCAGACGCGGTCGGCGCACGGAACGAACGACACCAGGTCGATCGGCAGCCGCAGGAGATCCTGGCGCGCCTGTTCTGCGGCGGGAGCGGTCAGCCCACCGAACGCCTCCAACCTGCGCAGCAGATTCGTGGCCTCGGCGAGCAACAGTTCCGGTGCGATCAGGCTTCCTCCGCCGATAATGCGTTCCGCCCAGGCCCCCGTCGGCGTCCTATCGATTAGCGCGGCGACCACGACCGAGGCGTCCGGAACGAGGCTCATCGGCGGTCGTCGTCCCGCCATGTCAGCAACTGCTCGACATCGACCGCGACCCCGCCCACGGCCTTGTGCTCGCGGACCGTCCTCAGCCACTGCGCGATGTCGGGCTTCTCGGCCAGTTCGGTCAGTTCCTTGTGCAGGTACTCCTGGAGCGACCGCCCCTGAAGGGCGGCTCTGGAGGCAAGCTCCGCCACGACATGGTCGGGAAGCGCGCGGATGGTCACCGACTTACTCATGCATGCATGATGCATGTATCACTGGCATATTGCAAGCGTCGTCGAACACCTAGGCTCGCCTCATGCTGACCACCGAGGACCTCGCCGACGCCACCCGGATCGTCGCGGAGCACGTGCCGGTCACGCCGGCGTACCGCTGGCCGCTGCTGGAGCGCGTCACCGGGACGCCGACCTGGG
>JAGPGQ010000332.1 GCA_018055925.1 Micropruina sp. | reverse complement strand
CATCCCGGGCTTGCCCCGGGATCTCGGCGGTAGACAACGCACGGCGGTTCCCAGATCCCGGCGTTCGCCGGGATGACGAGGGAACGCCGGGATGACGAGGGAACGCCGGGATGACGAGGGAACGCCGGGATGATGAGGGAGCGCCGGGATGACGACGTTCGAGGGGCCCAACCAGCGGCTACCGGTGGCGGGGCAGGTTGTCGCCCACGTCCTCGGGGGCGTCGTAGGCGCCGGGCTCGTCGATCGCCTGGCTCAGCAGGGGCACCAGGACGACCTTCGCCTGGTAGCCGTTGAAGGCGCGCCGGTACGAGCCGACGTTGGCCCAGCGGCCGACGATCGCCCACAGGTCGGGCTCGTCGAGGTTGCGCACCAGGTCGATCGACTCGGCGCCCTCGCGGGTGCGCATGAACTCCACCGCCGCGCCGGCCCGGGCGAGGAAGTCGTCCTCGTCGCCGGGACGTACCCGGAACCGGTTCACCGCCAGCATGTCAGCCCACCCTCGCCCGGTCGACGTGGACGAGCGAGCGCAGGCCGCGCTCCAGATGCCAGTTGGCGAACGCGCTGACCAGGCCGCTGGCGATCCGCTGGGTGTGCTCGTCGACCCCCCGGGTGGCCGGCCAGTCGCCGGTGAGCAGGGCGGCCAGGTAGCCGATCACCGCCGGCGACGGCAGCGCGGAGGCGGGCGGCCGGCAGCGCCGGCACACCATGCCGCCGGCCTGCGGGTTGAACGCCTCGTGCGGACCGGACGTGCCGCACTTGGCGCAGTCCGACAGGCTCGGCGCCCAGCCGGCGACGGCGACGGCGCGCAGCAGGTAGGCGTCCATCACCATGGTGGCCGGACGGCGTCCGTCGCTGGTGCCGGCGGTCAGCGCGTTCAGCGCCCCGACGAGCAGCAGGAACTGCTGCAGGGACGGTTCCCGCTCCTCGGCGACCAGCCTGTCGGCGGTCTCGAGGATCACCTGCCCCGAGGTGTAGGCCGGATAGTCGTTGCACAGCGGCTCCGTGTAGGCATGCTTGGTGACCGCCTGGGTGACCACGTCGAGGCTGCGTCCGACGGCGAACTGGGCGTCGATGTGGCTGAACGGCTCCAGCCGGCCGCCGAACTTGGACGAGGTGCGCCGCACGCCCTTCGCGACCGCCCGGATCTTGCCGTGGTGCCGCGACAGCAGGGTGATGATCCGGTCGGCCTCACCCAGCTTGTGGGTGCGCAGCACGACCGCCTCGTCACGATAGGTGGGCACCCCTCATTCTCACCCATGCCGGCCGCCCCGGGCGGCAGGCGCTCGCCCGGGTCGCCGATCAGTCGGTAATGAACCGGGCCTGGACGACGACGCCCACCGTCAGGTCGGCGGGCTGCAGCTCGATCCCGGCGAGTTGGTCGGACGCCATCGCCCCACGCATCCGGCCGGGGGCCGCGGCGGCGAGCACCTCGGGCTGTGCGGACCGCTCCCCCATCAGCCCCGGGTCGGCCAACTGGATGAACCGGACCCCGGCTTCGCCCGCGGCCCGGGCCATCACCAACGCCCGCTCGCGGGCCTGCTCGACCGCCCGGGTGAGGCAGACCTCCTCGAGCGCGCGCCGGGAGTCGTCGGTCAGCCGCCACTCGACCCAGTGCAGTTCCAGTCCGTCGGTGTCCCCGAACTGGGCGGCCAGGTCGGCCAGCGCCATGAAGTCGGTGAAGTCTGCCTGCAGCCCGGCGTAGGCGCGGAAGATCGGCGGCGCCTGCCGTCCCTTCACCACCGGACGCCAGGTCGACGTGCTCAGCGGCCGCACCACCACCTCGGCGACCGCGCCCCGCTCGTGCAGCCGGTTCAGCTCGGACTGCAGCAGCTGGACGACTCCGGTGGCGGTGCGCAGCACCTCGGTCTTGCTGCCCGCCTCGACCCGCACCCCCGCGTGCAGCCGGCCGATCTCGGGGCGCACGGTCTCTTCATGGGCTGCCTGGACGCTGATCTCCATCGGATCTCCCTGCTCGGCTCGGTCACGTGGGTCACCGGCGAGCCTAGACGAGGCCCCTGACGGAAGGATCGGACGATCGGCGGACCGTCAGCTCAGCAGCAGCCGGACGACGTTCGGCCGGCCGGGCACGTCCCGCCCGCCGGCGCCCACGCCGATCACGGACGGGGTGAACCCGGGCTCGCTGGTGCAGCCGCGAGCCAGCGTCCGCACCAGCGCCATCCCGGTCGGGGTGGCGAGTTCGCCCAGCCCGGCATCGCCGACCGACTGGGCGGGCGCCTCCGTCCAGACGCCGTCGGCGTCGGCGACGACCTCCGCCACCGGCAGATGGGTGGGTGTCGCCGGGCTCCCCGGCCGGTCGGCGGCCTGGGCCTCGGGGACGGCTCGCACCCCCTCGGGCAGCGGCGGGTTGGCGATCACCCAGTCGCGGGCCATGTGGGCCACCGGTGGGGTGGGCACCGGGAGTTCGCCGTGGCTGCTGTGGATCCGTCCGGAACCCACCGCGACGGGCGACGCGGACACCTGCCGGACGCCCAGCTGGCGCAGGCCTTCGCAGTCGCCGACGATGTCGGCCAGCATGTCCAGCGCCGCCACTTCGTGCAGGCTTCCCTCGCGGGCAGGCACCCCGTAGCCGGCCTCGTACGCCTCCGCGACCAGGTCGAGGCAGGCCAGCGACAGCCGCCGCGTGAGCGGAGGCAGTGCGGCGCTCCCGATGGTGCCGCGCAGCTCCGTCCAGGAACGGGTTCCGGTGCCACCGCCGACGATGTCGACGTGGATCTTGGTGGCCCGCAGACCCGCCCGGTTCACCGGCTCCCGGTGCACCTGCACCTCGCGGCCGACCACCTCACCGATCGCCCGGCGGATGCCCGCCAGGTCGGCCCCGGCGTCCACCAACGCCCCCATCACCATGTCGCCGGCCACCCCGGCCGTGACGTCCAGCCATGCGCGCACCCGTCCATCCTGGCGCAGCCGGCCGTTCGCCGGGCGCCGCGTCCACCCGCCGCGCCGGCCTCCGGCGGGTAGTCTGCGGGCGTGCCCAAGCCCGTCCGCCCCCCGATCCCGCACCCGAGTGGCGCCCGTCCGCCGCAACTGCCACGCAAGGCGCTCCCGGAGCACGTCGCGATCGTGATGGACGGCAACGGACGCTGGGCGAAGGCGCGCAACCTGCCGCGCACCGAGGGTCACGCCCGCGGCGAGGACTCCCTGTTCGACGTGATTGAGGGCGCCATCGAGATCGGCCTGAAGTACCTGTCGGCCTACGCCTTCTCGACCGAGAACTGGCGCCGCTCCCCCGACGAGGTGCGCTGGCTGATGGGCTTCAACCGCGACGTGATCCACCGCCGCCGCGACCAGCTGGACGCCATGGGCGTCCGGATCCGCTGGGCCGGCCGGCGGCCGAAGCTGTGGCGTTCGGTGATCCGCGAACTCGAGGAGGCCGAGGTGCAGAGCCGGGACAACACCGTCCTCACCCTGCAGTTCTG
>JAGPGQ010000103.1:1268-12547 GCA_018055925.1 Micropruina sp. | reverse complement strand
TCGGAGTACCTGGTCCAGCGGGCGCTCGACCGGCTGACCGC
Source organism: Micropruina sp. (assembly GCA_018055925.1). Taxonomy (GTDB): domain Bacteria; phylum Actinomycetota; class Actinomycetes; order Propionibacteriales; family Propionibacteriaceae; genus Micropruina. The sequence goes on along the minus strand of JAGPGQ010000103.1, from coordinate 12,506 downwards.
CGACCGGACGGTGCTGGTGATCGCCCACCGGCTGCACACGATCGCCGACGCCGACCGCATCCTGGTGCTCGACGCCGGCGCCGTCGCGGAGTCGGGCACGCACCACGAACTGCTCGCCCTGGACGGCCGCTACCGCGCCCTGTGGGAGGCCGGCGGGCACGTCGCGACGGCGTCCGTTCCCGGCACGGAGGTGCCCGCATGATCCGCACCCTGATAGCCCTGGTTCCCGGCCACGCCCGCCGCACCCTGGTCGGCTATGTGGCGCTGACCATCGTCTCCGTCCTGCTCCGGGCCGCCTCGGCCGTCCTGGTGGTGCCGCTGGTCGCGGCCTTGGTCGAAGGCGACTCGAGGACCGCGCTCTGGGTGCTCGCGCTGCTCACCGGCAGCACACTGGTGGGCTGGGTGGTCGACAGTGCGGCGTCCCGGCGCGGCTTCGACCTCGGCTTCGACGTGCTGGACACCGCGCAGCACGGCATCTCGGACCGGCTCACCCGGATCCGGATGTCCTGGTTCACCGCCGACAGCATCGCGGACGCCCGCGCGTCCATCGCCGCCACCGGACCGGATCTGGTCGGGCTGATCGTCAACCTGGTCACCCCGATCGTCGGCGCGGTGCTGCTGCCGCCGGCGATCGCGCTGGCCCTGCTCTGGGTCTCCCCACCGCTGGCGCTGGCCGCCCTGGCCGGGGTGCCGCCGGTGCTGGGCGCGTTGTGGCTCGCCGGCCGCGCCACCCGTCGCGCGGACGCCGCCGCCGAGGCCGCCAACACCGCGCTCACCGAGCGGCTGGTCGAGTTCGGACGCACCCAGCCGGTGCTGCGCGCCAGCCGCCGGGCCGCCCCGGCTCGCAGCCAGGTCGCCGAGGCGCTCGCCGGCCAGCACGCGGCCACGATGCGGCTGGTCCTGATGCAGGCGCCGGGACAGCTGCTGTTCGCGCTGGCCAGCCAACTCGCGCTGGTGCTGCTGGCCGGCACGGCCACCGTCCTGGTGCTGCGCGGGGAGCTGTCGACGGGTGCCGCGGTCGGGCTGATCGTGGTCATCGTCCGGTATCTGGAGCCGATGACCGCCCTGGCCACCTTCGCACCTGCCCTGGAGACCACCCGGCTCGCGCTGGCCAGGATCCGTGCCGTACTGGACGCGCCGCTGGCGCCGTCCGGCCCCGACGACGCCCGCTTCGGTGCCCCGCCGGTGATCGAACTGCGCGGCATCGGGGTGCGCCACGGCGACCACCCGCCGGTGATCGACGGTCTCGACCTGACCCTGCAGCCGGGCACCACCACGGCGATCGTGGGGCCGTCCGGCTCGGGGAAGACCACCGTGCTGTCGTTGATCGCGGGCCTGCTGCAGCCCACCCGGGGCCGGGTGCTGTTGGACGGCCGGGACGTCGCCGGCCTGACCGCCGAGGCCCACCGGGACGCGGTCAGTGTGGTGTTCCAGCATCCCTACCTGTTCGAGGGCACCCTGCGGGAGAACGTCCTGGTCGGCGACCCGGGGGCGACTCCGGCGCAGGTCGCCGCCGCCGAATCCCTGGCCCGGGTGGACGAGATCACCGCACGGTTGCCGGAGGGCGACGCGGCCGACGTGGGCGAGGCCGGGGCCAAGCTCTCCGGCGGCGAACGCCAGCGGGTGAGCATCGCCCGCGCCCTGCTCAAGCCGGCGCCGGTGCTGCTGGTCGACGAGGCGACCAGCGCCCTCGACCCCGAGAACGAGCGGGCCGTGGTCGACGCGCTGACCCGGGACCCCCTGCCCCGCACCCGGGTGATCGTGGCTCACCGGCTGTCGAGCATCCGGACCGCCGACCGGGTGCTGTTCCTGGAGGACGGCGCCATCGCCGAGGACGGCACCGTCGAGGATCTGCTGGCCGCCGGTGGACGGTTCGCCGCGTTCTGGGAGCACCAGCGACAGGGAGCCGGCTGGCGGCTCGGCGCGGGCGTCCGAGGGTGAGCACCGCGCCGGCCTTCGTCAACTCCGGCGAACGCCGAGGAGATCCCGGAGCAAGTCCGGGATGACGCGGAGGGACCGGGACGACGCGGAGCGCGCCCGGGGTGAGGCGGAGCGTCCGAGGTGACGCGGGCGGCGCCCCCGTCGTCCTGGAATGACTGGCTGGTCATCCCGGCGAAAACGCCGAGACGGGATCCCGGAGCAAGTCCGGGATGACGCGGAGCGCCCGGGGTGACGCGGATCCCGTCGTCCTGGACGGACCCCGTCATCCCGGCGAACGCCGGGATCTCTCGTCGCGCCAGGAGACGCGGACCGACCAACGTCAGACCAGCACCGCAACCGGGACCGACCGCTCCCCGTCCGGCCGATAGAGGGCCAGCATCCGCTCGCAGTGCAGCACGGCGGTCGGGTCCGCGGGCACGCTGAGCTGCAGAGGACGTCCGTACCCGACGTCCCTCGCCTGCTCGTCGGTCACCTCGATGTGCGCGAAGCATCGCCTGCCCACCTCGGCCATTGCGATGAGTGCCGGTGCGGCGGGCGGATCGGCGGTCAGCTCCTCGGGCGGGAGTGCCTCGCCGAGTCCGAAGGAGCCGACCCGGGTGCGGCGCAAGGCGGTCAGGTGTCCGCCGGTGCCGAGCGCGGCGCCCAGGTCACGGGCCAATGCCCGGATGTAGGTGCCGGACGAGCAGTCGACCACGACGTCCAGATCGACCACGGGCGTGCCGTCCGCCTCGGCGTGCCGGCGGCCGAGCAGGTCGAACCGCGACACGGTGACCGGCCGGCCGGCCAGTACCACGTCCTCTCCCCGGCGGGCGCGGGCATAGGCGCGTTGACCGTCGATCTTGATCGCCGACACGGTGGAGGGCACCTGGACGATGTCCCCCCGCAGCGGCACCAGCGCGTCCACGATCGCCCGGTCTTCGAGACCGACGGCCCCGTCCGCCGCAGTCACCTCGCCCTCGGCGTCGTCGGTGACCGTCGCCTGGCCGAGCCGGATGGTCGCGGTGTAGGTCTTGCTGCTCAGCGCCAGGTGCCCCAACAGCCGGGTGGCCCTGCCGACCCCGACCACCAGCACACCGGTCGCCATCGGATCGAGGGTTCCGGCGTGCCCGACCTTGCGGGTGCCGAGCAGCCGGCGGCACCGTCCGACGACCTGGTGGGACGTCCAGCCGGACGGCTTGTCGACCACCAGGATTCCCGAGCTGGGCATTGTCCTCCTTGGATGCGGGCACGTCCGGAACAGGCTACGCGCCCGCCGGTGAACCGCGGGGACGGTTCTCTTTCCCGTTCAGGGGACGGTTCCTTTCCCGTTCAAGGAACCGTCCCCACCGTTTAAGGAACCGTCCCCCGACCGTTCAGGCGGACGCCACCTCGCGCCGCATGATGCAGCGGAACCTGCCCAGGGCGGGACCGCGGGCGAAGCCGGCGTCGGCGAACATCGTGGTCGATCCGCTGAACAGGAAGGACGCCGACAGCTTCCTCTGGCCGACGTCGACGCGGGGGTAGCCCTCGACGGTGCCGCCGCCGGCCGCCGCGATCAGGTCGAGGGCACCCCGAAGGGCCAGCGACGCGACACCCCGGCGACGGTGATTGCGGTCCACGAAGAAGCACGGGATCCGGTACGTCGTCGGCTCGATGCCGCTGGTCTCGTACTCGCGGCGATGGTAGATCCGCGGCAGTTCCTCCGGCGTGCCGTACTCGCACCAGCCGACCGCGCTGTCGCCGTCCATCACCAGGGCATGGTGCGTCCGGCCCTGGACGACGAGCCGGTGTTTCGCCGCCCGCCCGCCGCCGTGCCCCTGACGGTCCGCGTCCGGCTGGAACCACATGCACCAGCAGCCGCCGAAGATGCCGTTGTGCTTGTCGACCAGCGCCTCGAACGCCGGCCAGGTGGCCTCGTCCAGCCGCTGGATCCGGTACTCGCCCATGCCTGGACGGTACCGCCGGACCCGGACGAAGCACGTCCGGGATCGGTCCGGCCCGTGCCGCTCGCCCGCACCGCGATGGAAGCGGTGGGGGCCGGATACCCCGGACCACCTCGCAGCCGACCGGACGGCGACCCCGCACGGCCGGCTCCTTCGATGACGCCCCGGCCGCCCTACCGGAGTCGGGCTTCTCAGCCCTAGGCCAGGCGCGGGAAGAGTGCTTCGGCGTTTCCGCGGTTGATCGCGTGCGCGGTCTCCTCGCTGAGGCCGGCGGCGTCCAGCATGCCGGTCCAGTGCCCCGGGTCGGGTGCGAACGGGAAGTCGCTGCCGAAGGTGAGATGCGTCGGGTCGGCGAAGGCGAGCAGCGACGGCAGCGCGCTCGGCGACGAGGACAGCGCCGTGTCGAAGTAGAAGCGCCGCAGGTCCTCGAGGACCGTGTCCTCGGTGATGCCGGGGTTGAAGCCGGCGGCACCGAGGAACCGGTAGGCGGCGTAGGGCAGGAAGCCGCCGGCGTGCGAGAGGATGATGCGCAGGTTCGGGTGGCGGCGCAGCACCCCGTTGGCGACCAGGTGCAGGGCCGTACGCGTGGTGTCGAACGGGTAGTCGAGCAGCGGGCTGGGCAGGCCGGGCAGCATCGGGACCGGCGGCTCCGTCGGGTGGACGAAGACCACCGCGGAACGGGCGTCCAACTCCTCCCAGAGCGGGTTGAGCGAACTGTCGCCGAGATAGGTGCCGTGGGCGTTCGACAGCACCACCACGCCGTCGGCGCCCAGCTCGTCGAAGGCGTAGGCGACCTCCGCCAGGGCGCCGTCCACGTCGGGCAGGGTCAGGCTCGCGAACATGCCGAACCGGTCGGGCCGGTCCTTGACCAGTTCGGCGACGTACTCATTCGCCTCCCGGGCGCGGACGCGCGCCTCGCCGTCGTCTCCCCAGTGCATTCCGGGGGCACTCACCGACAGGACGGCCGTGGCGATGTTCAGCTCGTCCGAGAGGGCGATCGCGGCCTCCGCGCTCCAGGCGGGAGTCGGCCAGCCGCCGGCGGTCAGGTTGTGGGCGTCGAGCTGGGCCCGATACTTCGGCGGGAGGACGTGCTGATGGGTGTCGATGCGACCATGAGTCATGCGACTGGTTCCTGTCTTCTGAGGCGAGCCTGGATCACTGGTCGCAGCCTAGACATGAATCCCTCATCGATGAAGGGATTCGGCCGTGGAAGCCCTAGACTGCCGCGATGAGCAATGACGCCGACGCCGCTGTCGACCCGCGGTACCGTGACGCATCCCTTCCCGTGGACGAGCGGGTCGAGATCCTCCTCGGCCAGATGACGGTCGAGGAGAAGGTCGGACAGTTCTTCCACACCATGATCTCGGCGGGCGATGACGGCGAACTCTCCGAGGGCAACCCCGAGTTCGGCATCGCGTCCAATCGCGAGTACGTCGTCGACCGGCACCTGTCGCACTTCAACGTGCTGGGCGCGGTGCCGTCGGCCCAGATGCTCGCGCGCTGGCACAACAAGCTGCAGGAGCTTGCGGCCGGCACCCGCCTCGGCATCCCGGTGACCATCTCGACCGACCCGCGGCACTCGTACACCGAGAACCCGGGCACGGCGATCTTCACCAGCGCGTTCTCGCAGTGGCCGGAATCGCTGGGACTCGCCGCGACCCGCGACGTCGCGCTCGTCCGGCGGTTCGCCGAGATCTGCCGGCAGGAGTACGCCGCCGTCGGCATCCGGGTCGCCCTGCACCCACAGATCGACCTCGCGACCGAGCCGCGCTGGGCGCGCCAGCTGCAGACCTTCGGCGAGGACGCCGACCTCTCCGGCGAGCTGGGCGCGGCCTACATCCGCGGCCTACAAGGCGAAACGTTCGGCCCGGGGTCGGTGTCCGCGATGACGAAGCACTTCCCGGGCGGCGGCCCGCAGAAGGACGGCGAGGACCCGCACTTCCCGTACGGCGCCGAGCAGGTGTACACCGGCGGCGCGTTCGAGTATCACCTGAAGCCGTTCATCCCGGCGTTCGAGGCGGGGACCCGCCAGATCATGCCGTACTACGGCAAGCCGATGGGCACCGAATACGAAGAGGTCGGCTTCGGCCTCAACCAGGGCGTCATCACGGGACTGCTGCGCGAGCGTTTCGGCTTCGAGGGCATCGTCTGCACCGACTGGGGCCTGATCACCGATCAGGAGATGCTCGGCACCGTGCACCCGGCGCGCGCCTGGGGCGCCGAGCACCTCACCCCGCACGAGCGCATGGCCAAGATCCTGGACGCCGGCTGCGACCAGTTCGGCGGCGAGCAGTGCGACGACATCCTGCTCGACCTGGTGAACTCCGGCCGGATCACCGAGGACCGGCTGGACGTGTCGCTGCGCCGCATCCTGCGCGAGAAGTTCGAGCTGGGCCTGTTCGAGAACCCGTACGTCGACGTGGACGCGGTGGCCGAACTCGTCGGGACGGACGAACTCCGCGCGGCCGGGAACGAGGCGCAGCGCGCGTCGGTCACCGTGCTGACGAACAACGGGGCACTGCCGATCGCGCGCGGCGCAAAGCTGTACGTCGAGGGCATCCCGGCCGAGGTGGCCGCCGCGTACGGCGACCTCGTCGACACGCCGCAGGAGGCGGACGTCGCGGTGCTCCGGGTGTCGGCCCCGTTCACCCCCTCCGGCCCCAGCGTGTTCGAGAGCTTCTTCCACTCCGGCCCGCTCGACTTCGGTGAGGAGGTGCTGGCCCACATCGCCGAGGTCGCGGCGGCCGTCCCGACCGTGGTCGACGTGTTCCTCGACCGGCCCGCGATCATCGCGCCGATCGTCCAGGTCGCGAACGCGGTGGTGGCCAACTGGGGGTCAGCCCGGCCAACCTGCTCGACGTGCTCAGCGGTGCCTCGCCGGCCCGCGGCACGCTGCCGTTCGACGTGCCCCGGTCGGGGGCCGCCGTCGAGGCTTCCCGTTCCGACGTCCCGTTCGACACCGCCGACCCGCTCTTCCGGTTCGGCCACGGCCTGTCGCTGTAGCCCGCCGTCCCGCGCCCGGCACCCTGAAGCCCTCCCTAACTATCTCTGCCCTCCCGTCGACGGGAGGGCAGAGATAGTTAGGGAGGGCCTTGTCGGAGCGGGCGACCCCCGGACGAGGAAACCCGAGCGCGGGGGCTACTCCGCGTCGTCCTCCGGCTTCTTGTACGGATCGGCCTCACCGGCGTAGGACGCCCCCGCGGCCTGGGCCGCCACCGCCTCGTCGGCGGCGCGGGCCCGGGCCAGGACGTCCTCGAGTTGCGCGGCCGTGGCCGGCACCGAGTCGAGCACGAAGGCGATCGTCGGGGTGAACTTCATGCCCAACTGCTTGCCGACCGTCGAACGGATCAGGCCCCGGGCCGACTCCAGCGCCTGGGCCGTGTCGGTCCGGGCCTGCTCGTCCCCCATCACCGTGTAGAACACGGTCGCCTCCCGGCCGTCGCCGGTGAGCCGGACGTCGGTGAGGGTGACGAAGCCGAGCCGCGGATCCTTGATCCGCCGCTCCAGCAGCTCCGCCACGATCACCTTGATCTGCTCGGCGACCTTGAGATAGCGCGGGTTTCCCATGTCAGTCCCTCGGCTTCTCGACCATCTCGAAGGTCTCGATGATGTCGTCGTGCTTGATGTCGGAGTAGTTGGCCAACGTCATGCCGCACTCGTAGCCCTCGCGGACCTCGGTGGCGTCGTCCTTCTCCCGCCGCAGCGAGGCGATCGAGGTCTCGGTGATGACCACGCCGTCGCGCAGCAGCCGGGCCTTCGAGTTGCGCCGGATGACGCCGTCGATGACCATGCAGCCCGCGATCGTGCCGAACTTGGACGACCGGAAGATCTCGCGGATCTCGGCCTGACCGGTGACCTTCTCCTCGTAGATCGGCTTGAGCATGCCCTTCAGCGCCGCCTCGACATCGTCGATGGCCGCGTAGATCACCGAGTAGTAGCGGATGTCGACGCCCGCCGAGTCGGCCATCTGGGTGGCCTTGCCCTGCGGCCGGACGTTGAACCCGATGATCACCGCGTCGGAGGCCTCGGCCAGCGACACGTTGGTCTCGGTGATCGCGCCGACGCCACGGTCGATGACCCGCAGGCTGACCTCGTCCGAGATCTCGATGTTGGCCAGCGCGTCCTCCAGCGCCTCGACCGAACCGGCCGAATCGCCCTTGAGGATGAGCTTGAGCTCCTGGGTCTCGCCCTTCTCGAGCTGCTCGAACAGCTGGTCGAGGGTCTTGCGACGGGTCGTCTTGGCGTGCATCGCGGCCCGCTGCCGGGCCTCGCGCTTGTCGGCGATCTGCCGGGCCATCCGGTCGTCGTCGACGACCAGGAAGTTGTCGCCGGCGCCCGGGACGGAGGTCAGGCCGAGCACCTGGACCGGCATGGACGGCGGCGCCTCGCTGACCTGCTCGCCCTGATCGTTGATCATGGCGCGGACGCGGCCGTGGGCCGAGCCGGCCACGATCGAGTCGCCGGTGTGCAGCGTGCCGCGGTGCACCAGGACGGTGGCCACGGGACCGCGACCCTTGTCGAGGTGCGCCTCGATCGCCACACCCTGGGCAGGCATGTCGGGGTTGGCCCGCAGATCGAGAGCGGCGTCGGCGGTCAGCACGATCGCCTCCAGCAGTTCGTCCAGGCCCAGCCGGGCGGTGGCCGACACGTCGACGAACATGGTGTCGCCGCCGTACTCCTCGGGCACCAGGCCGTACTCGGTGAGCTGGCCGCGCACCTTGGTCGGGTCGGCGGTCTCCTTGTCGATCTTGTTGACCGCCACCACGATCGGCACGTCGGCCGCCTTGGCGTGGTTCAGCGCCTCGATCGTCTGCGGCATCACACCGTCGTCGGCGGCCACCACCAGCACGGCGATGTCGGTCGACTTGGCGCCCCGGGCACGCATGGCGGTGAACGCCTCGTGACCCGGGGTGTCGATGAAGGTGATCTTCCGCTCGTTGCCGTCGACCTCGGTGGCCACCTGGTAGGCGCCGATCGCCTGGGTGATGCCACCGGCCTCGCCGGCGACCACGTTGGTGTTGCGGATCGCGTCCAGCAGCTTGGTCTTGCCGTGGTCGACGTGGCCCATGACGGTGACGGCCGGGGGCCGCGGCGCCAGGTCGTCCTCGTCCCCCAGGTCTTCGCCGAACTCGATGTCGAAGCTCTCCAGCAGCTCGCGGTCCTCGTCCTCGGGCGAGACGACCTCGATGTTGTAGTTGAGCTCGGCACCCAGCACCTGCAGGGTGTCGTCGGACACCGACTGGGTGGCGTTGACCATCTCGCCCAGGTTGAACAGCACCTGCACCAGCGACGCGGGATCGACGCCGATCTTCTCGGCCAGGTCGGTCAGCGAGGCGCCGCGACGCAGCCGGACGGTGGACCCGTCACCGGAACGGATCCGCACGCCGCCAATGGTCGGCGCTTCCATCTGGTCGAATTCCTGCCTGCGCTGCTTCTTCGACTTCCGTCCCCGCCGGGCAGGGCCGCCGGCGCGACCGAACGCGCCCTGGGTGCCGGAGCCGCCGCGGCCACCACGGCCACGACCACCGCCACCACCGGCGGGGGGACCACCGGGACGGCCGGGGCCGCCACCGAAGCCACCGCGACCACCGGGGCCGCCGCCACCGGGACGTCCGCCGAAGCCGGGACGGCCACCGCCGCCACCCTGGCGGCCGGGGGCACCGAGTGCCGGGTTGGCCTGCCGGGGCATCATCGCGGGGTTCGGCCGCGGCATGCCGGGCACACCGGGCCGGGGGCCGGGACGCGGAGCGCCGCCGGCGCCTCCCGGACGGGGAGCGCCGGTGCGGGCGTCGGGACGTCCCTGGCCGGCCGCACCCTCGGGGCGCTGCCGGCGGACACCCATGCCCTGGCTGGACGAGAACGGGTTGTTGCCCGGGCGCGGAGCGCCCGGACGACGGGCGCCGGCACCGGGCAGGCCGCCCGTGCCACCGGGACGCGGCATCGGCCGGGCACCGGGACGCGGCGCCGGGCTACCGGGACCGGGCACCGGGCGGGCGCTACCGCCGGGACGGGGCTGCTGCCCACCCTGGGCGGCGGGACGCTGCTGCGGTGCCGCGGGGCGTTGCTGCTGCGGGGCGGCCGGGCGCTGCTGTTGCGGCGGCTGGGCGGCCGCCGGACGCTGCTGCGGCGCGGCCGGACGGGCCTGCGGCGTGCTCGGCCGGGGCTGCGGGGTCGCGGCACGACCCTGCGGCGCGGCGGGGCGGGCCTGCGGCGCGCTCGGGCGCGGCTGCGGGGATCCACCGGGGCGCGGACGAGCCGCTCCGGCGCCCGGAACACCCGGACGCGGAGTCGACTTCCCCTTCGCCGGGGCACCGCTGTTGCCGGCCTTCTCGGCCGCCATACGTTCGTTGAGTCGCCGGACAACCGGCGGTTCGATCGTGGAAGAAGCCGACCGGACGAACTCGCCCATGTCGTTGAGCTTCTTCAGTAGATCTTTGCTTTCGAGTCCGAGCTCCTTGGCGAGCTCGTAGACGCGGACCTTGGCCACTACTCTCCTTCAGGTCCGCGGGCGCGCGGACCAGCTAGTTGTTGTTGCTCATTTCGAGGTACTCATCGAGTGGTCATGAGCGTTAGCCCACTTTCTGGTTGGGATCCGCCCCGAACGGGCGGAGGCGCACCCGCAAGTGTATCGTCGTCGCCCCCGAATCACCCAAACGAGGCCTCAGCGAGCACTTCACGGACGCGCGTGGCGTCGAGGCTGCGGCGCAGTCCGCGGCCGATCGCCCGGGTCTTCAGAGCGCGTTCGGCGCAGTCCGGGTGCAGGTAGACGCCGCGTCCGGGCAACCGCTGGTGGTGGTCGGCCAGCACCGACGTGCCGCCGTCCCAGACCAGCCGGAGCAGGGTGCGCTTCTCCGCCCGGCCACGACAGCCGGCACACATCCGCTGCGGAGTCGCCATGGCAGCAAGGCTAGTGCTCGGCGCGGCCGCGGGGTTCGGGAGCTGCCCACCATCGCGACCGCGACGATCGACGGCAGTCATAGCCGGAGCACAGCCGGACGCCAGCCCGCACCGAGACTCGGCCGGTTGAGTACCTGTCATGAACACAGCACGCGAGGTTCCCGGGATCCCGGCGCCGGTCACATCCGACGGCGGCGGAGAGAGGAGCCGCCCCTGACCCGCTCCAGCGACTGATTTCCTCTTTCCGCCCGGCCGTTCGCCCCGAACGGCCGGGTTCAGTCGTTGTGGAGTGACGGGAGCGGCCGGGCACGGCAGCGTGGCACGCCCCGAGAGGGGATTGGGGTTGGTGTCGGGCTGGGAGCGCCTCTCGGCGCGTGGCCGCTCGCAGCGGCAAGTGTTGGAGCCCGGGGCTACCTCAGCCCGACACCGATCGCCCATGATAGGCGCCCAAGCACGTGGGCCCAACTCCGGTTCGGAC
>JAGPGQ010000103.1:0-1168 GCA_018055925.1 Micropruina sp. | reverse complement strand
CGACCGCCACGGCGTGCCCCGTCACCGGACCGGACCCTGTCGCACCAGCGCGTCGAGTTCGCTCATCACGACGGCGACCTCACGCCGGCCCGGGTGGACGCGGGGATAGTGCAGCAACACCTCCGACACCGTGGGGGTGGCGCACCGAAGCACGGCCGCCACGGCGTCTCGGCGCGGCAGTGGCTCGTCCCGGCGATCTTGCAGGGCGAGGACGCAGTATGCGGGTCCGCGCAGGATGTGGCCCACCTGCGCGGCGTCGGCCAACGGATGCAGGTAAGGCCGCATCGCCGGCCGCCATGGCCGCGAACGCCGCCGGCGGCCCCACCTCCTTGGCCGCTCGATGCGCCGCCGGCGCGGCGGCCCGCTGGGCCCTGGAGCGCGGCCCGCCACGGACGAAGGCGGTGGCGGCATCCAGCGCCTCGCGCGGGCGAGCGTCCTCGGGCCGCACCCTCTCGAAGAGATCGATGACCTGCTCGGCGCAGGCAACGTTGAAGGCCGTCACGGCCCTGAGCTGGTCGAGCGTCAGGTCGAAGTCCGGCCTGCGCGGGGCACGGGGAATGCTGGCTATGATCATGCCTTGCTATCGTAACTTTGAATGGCCGGTGGAAGGTTTGGGCACAGAGTGAAGGTCATAGATCGGGCCAACCTTAAAACCAGACAGCGATGAGACCGGTCGACCTGGCTCGGGCTGCGGGTGTCTCGGCACAGGCCGTGCGCAACTACGAGGCTCAGGGCGTCCTTCCCCCCGCCGCTCGCGCCGACTCCGGCTACCGGGTCTACGAGCAGCACCATCTCGACGCCTTGCTGGCCTTCGCCGCCCTGGTCCGCGCGGTCGGTCACGCGACCGGAGTGTCGATCATGACGGCCGTCACCGGGGACCGCCTGGACGAGGCCCTCGAGGCGTTGGACCGGGCACACGCGCAGCTCCTGGCCGACCGGGAGACTCTCCTGCAGCTCGACGGCGTGCTGGCTACCGCCTCCCGGATGTCACCCGATCCGCAGGCGCCCCGGACGCCCCTGACCGTCGGTGAGCTCGCCCGTCGTCTCGGGATCACCCCGGCCACACTCAGGAGCTGGGAACGGGCCGGCGCGCTACGACCACGTCGGCAGCCCACCGGGCATCGCGAGTACACCGCGCGGGACGTGCACGATGCCCGGCTCGTCCACC
>JAGPGQ010000102.1 GCA_018055925.1 Micropruina sp. | reverse complement strand
GGATGACGGGAGGGGGCGGCATGGCGGGGGCGTGCGGGTTGGCGGGAGGGTGCGATGACGACAGGGGGTCTTGAGAGATTCAAGGTGATTCCCCTTGTCCTGGACGGATCAGCCCGGACTCGTAGCTGAGGATCACCAGCTGCGAACGGTCCCGCGCGGAGAGCTTGGCCAACAGCCGGCTGACGTAGGTTCGCGCCGTGGCGGGGCTGATCCGCAGGTTCGCGCCGATCTCGTCGTTGGAGTCCCCCAGGCCGACCCGGGTGAGCACCTCGCGTTCGCGCTCGGTGAGCGATTCGAGGATCCCCGGACGGGTACTCGCCGTGGGACGGGCGGCCAGCTGCGCCATCACCTTGCCGGTGATCGCGGGCGAGAGCAGCGCGTCCCCGGCCGCCACCAGCCGGATCGCGGCCCGCAAGTCGTCCGGTGCGATGTCCTTGAGTAGGTAGCCGGCCGATCCCGCCCGGATCGCCGCCAGCACGTCCGCGTCCTCGTCGAAGGTGGTCAGCACCACCACCCGGACGCCGGCCAGCGTCGGGTCGTCCACGATCGCCCGGGTGGCGGTGATCCCGTCCATCCGCGGCATCCGGATGTCCATCAGCACCACGCCCGGTCGGTGCCGGCGCACCTGCTCGAGCCCGTCCCGTCCGTCGCCCGCCTCGGCGACCACGCGGATGTCGCCGTCGCGTTCGGCCAGGGCGCGCAGGCCCGTCCGGACCAGCTGCTGGTCGTCGACCAGGACGACGCGGATCATGGCAGCCTCGCCGGAATCGTGGCCTCGACCGTGAAGCCTCCGTCGGCGGACGAGGACGTGGTGAGCGACCCGCCGAGCAGCCGGATCCGCTCGGTCATGCCGGCGATGCCGAACCCGGTCGGTGCATCCCGCGGGGCACCCCGGCCGTTGTCGGTGACTCGGATCCGCAGCCGGCCGTCGCGGACCCTCCCCTCCACCAAGGCCCGGGTCGCGCCGGCGTGCCGGACGACGTTGGTGATCGACTCCTGAACCACCCGGTAGGCGGCGGCGTCCACCGGCCCCGAGAGCTCCGCGGGCATGACCGAGAGGTCGACGGTGACCTCGAGACCGGCACCCGCCGCGCCGGCGACCAGTTCGGGGACGGCCGCCAGGGACTGGACGCCGCGCGCCTCGCCGGACTCGTCCGCGGAGCGCAGGAGGCGCAGCATCGATCGAAGGTCGCGCAGCGATTGGCCGCTGGCGGTGCGGATCCGGTCGAGCGCCTCGCCCGCGGCGCGGTCGTCGTGGCCGATCGCCTCGGCCGCGACCCCTGTCTGCAGGGAGATGACCGACATGGTGTGCCCCACCGTGTCGTGCAGCTCGCGGGAGATCCGTTCGCGCTCGATCTGCAAACCGCAACTCCGCTTCGCGGGCCAGCTGCGCCTCGGTGAGCCGGACGATCTCCGCCTGCTGCGCCGCACGGATCCGCCGGGCGCGGACGCCGTAGCCGAGGGCGATCGCCGCCGCGAACAGCGCGATGTTCGACACCGACTCGTAGCCGATCAGGAAGCCGAGTGCCTCTCCCCCGTCGCGGATCCGGAAGAACATCGAGACGCCGAACACGACCAGGGAGGCGGCCACCGACCACGCGATCAACCCCGCCTCGGCGACCGAGTACAGCGCGGCCACCACCGGGACGGCCACCCCGATCGGCGGGTAGTCCAGGATGTAGTACCCGAACACGCCCAGGACGCTGAGCACGAGCACCGTCCGGGGCGTGCGGCGGCGCAGCAGCATCAGGGCACCGAAGCCGACCGTGAACGGGTATGCGAAACCGTCCGGTGGACGGCCGCCACCGCCGGTGGCGATGATCAGCGCGAGCGAGAGCGTGACAGCCGTTCCCACCAGGGCGTCGATCAGCCAGGACGGTGCCCCGCCGGCGCCGCGATCGGCCGCCACCGGTGCTCCCGGCGGGGCGGCGACGCGCTCGAACATGGCCCCAGCCTAGGAGCCGCGGGCCCCGGAGTCTTTGCGTCCGTGGGTGTTCCTGGTGTCGCCTTTCGACGTACCGAGGGTGCGCTGAGAAGCGACGACGGTCGAGAGCCGAGGCCGATGTGTGCGGCCGGGCAGGTTCCTAGCGTGGAACACATGAACACCATCACGAAGCTGCAGTGGCCCCTCATCCTCGGCCTGGGCGCACTCGCGCTGGTCAGGCCGCTGATCCGGACTGTGGAGGATCAGCTCGGCACCGGCGGCCTCCCGGCCGGCCCGGTCATCGTCACCGGAGTCATCACCGCCATCTGGGTCTTGGTGGTCGGCCTGACCCGAACCGCGCACCCGGTGCTGACCCTGCTGTTCACCGGACTCGCCTACGCCGTCTTTGCCATACTCCTGAGCGGGATCCTCTCGCCGATGCTGACCGGCGAACTCCAAGGCCCTCTGGCCACACCGCTGGCGATCATCCCCATGCTGGCCACCAACGCGCTGTGGGGCCTGGCCGCCGGCGCACTGGCGCTCGTGGTGCAGCGACTGCGTGGCGTCCGTCCCGGCCGGGCGGCACACCGCTGAGCGGGAGGGCGCGAAATCCGATCAGCCGGCGAGCGCGGCGAGCACCGTGCCCCGAACCAGCAACGGGGCCTCGTCGACCGTGACCTCGCCGCGGTGCACCGCGGCGGAGGCGCCGTGCAGGATCGCCTGGATGACACTGACCTGCCACTCGATCGGCATGTCGGATCGGAACTCATCGGCCTGGCGTCCCCGCTCCAGCAGAGACCGGACGCGGGCGGCCGGCTCCTCGTGGGCACGCAGGAACTCCTCGGGCTGCAGCGCCCGCGACCCGGCGACGACCAACGCCCCATAACGATGCGTCAGATGCCAGGTGGCCTCGAGCAGCCGTCCGAGCGCGGCTCGCGGGTCGCCGTCCAACTCCACCGCCGACAGCGCGTCGTTCGTGTTGTGGATCGCCCGCTCGACGACCTCGCGAACCAGCGCCGTGCGGGACTCGAAGTGGCCGTACAGGGTGACTCGGCCGACCCCCGCCGCCTTCGCGATCTCGTTCACGCTCGCCTCGGGATCCACGGCGAGCAGCCGGGTTGCCGCGTCGACGATCGCCTCGATGTTGCGACGGGCGTCCGCACGCTTGCCGCGGTCGCGGGTGCTGGCGGACGTGGGCTGGATCGTCACGTGCGGACCTCCCAGGTAGGGCATACAGGGTTGTTCAGCTTATCGCCCCGGCTCCGCGGATTCAGCCCGGATACCGGCGTAGCGCCACCTCGGCGTCCTCCACTGGCCGGTGCGGTCGTGGCGACGGTGAGATAGTTGCCGGGTCAGGAGGAGGCCAGCCACATGATCGAGATTCTGAACGCCGCCCAACTGGATCGCGCGCGGGTCACGGGTCGCCTTGTCGGTGACATCCTGCACACCCTCAAGCTGCGGTGCCGGGTCGGCACCAACCTGCTCGAGATGGATCGGTGGGCCAGGGCGATGATTCTCGATGCCGGGGCGACCTCCTGCTATGTCGACTATGCGCCCTCGTTCGGCCGCGGCCCCTTCGGGCACTACCTCTGCACCGCGGTGAACGACGCCGTCCTGCACGGCAGGCCGCGCAACCACCGGCTCGCGGACGGCGACCTGCTGACCCTCGACCTCGCCATCGTCAAGGACGGCATCGCGGCGGACGCGGCGATCAGCTTCATCGTCGGGGACCGGCGCGCCCCCGAGGATGCGGCGATGATCGCAGCCACCGAGCGGGCGCTGGCCGCCGCCATCGCCGTGGCCCGGCCGGGAGCACGCCTCGGTGACCTGTCGCACGCGATCGAGACGGTGCTCGCGGGCGCCGGGTACCCGATCAACACCGAGTTCGGCGGGCACGGCATCGGCTCGACAATGCACCAGGATCCACACGTCCCGAACGCGGGTCGGCCTGGCCGTGGATTCGTCCTCCGGCCCGGCCTGCTGCTGGCGCTGGAGCCGTGGGTCATGGCCGATACCGACCAGCTGGTCATCGACCCCGACGACGGGTGGACGCTGCGCAGCGCCACCGGATGCCGGACCGCGCACAGTGAACACACGATCGCGATCACCGCCGACGGGGCGGAGGTGCTCACCATGCCGAGTCGGTCGGTGCTCGGAGCCGAGTGAGCAGTTCGCGCCAGGTCACCGCCGGATGCCGGCCAACGGCTGTCGGTGCCGGCCTCTACGATGAACCCGTGCCTGCCCCGTCCCCGCTGGAAGTGCTGCGCACCACGTTCGGGTACGACGACTTCCGCGGCGAGCAGGGGTCGATCATCGAGCACGTCACGGGTGGTGGCGACGCGATCGTGCTGATGCCGACCGGTGGCGGCAAGTCGCTGTGCTACCAGATTCCGGCGATCGTCCGACCCGGCGTGGGCGTGGTGATCTCACCGCTGATCGCGCTGATGCACGACCAGGTGACCGCGCTGGAGAACCTCGGGGTGCGGGCCGGATTCCTCAACTCGAGCCAGAGCTACGACCTGCAGCGGCTGACCGAACAGCAGGCGATCGCGGGCGAACTCGACCTGATCTACCTGGCGCCGGAACGCCTCGACCTGCCGCGGACGCAGGAGTTCCTCGACCGGCTCAGACTGTCGGTGTTCGCGATCGACGAGGCGCACTGCGTGTCGCAGTGGGGGCACGACTTCCGTCCGGAGTACCTCAAGCTCTCCGTGCTCGGCGAGCGCTGGCCGGACGTGCCGCGGATCGCGTTGACCGCGACCGCCACGCCGGCCACGCGGCGCGAGATCGCCGAACGCCTCGGACTGCAGCAGGCCCGCACCTTCGTGGCCAGCTTCGACCGGCCGAACATCGGCTATCGGATCGAGCCGAAGCAGCAGCCGCTGAAGCAGCTGGTCTCACTGATCCGCACCGAGCACGACGGAGACGCCGGGATCGTCTACTGCCTCAGCCGCAAGTCGGTCGAGGCGACGGCGGAATCCCTGGCCAAACAGGGCATCGAGGCGCTGCCGTACCATGCCGGCCTGCCGGCGTCCGTCCGCTCGGCCAACCAGTCACGGTTCCTGCGCGAGGACGGCATCGTGATGGTGGCGACCATCGCGTTCGGCATGGGCATCGACAAGCCGGACGTCCGGTTCGTCGCGCACCTCGACCTGCCGCGCAGCATCGAGGGCTACTACCAGGAGACCGGACGCGCCGGACGCGACGGCCTGCCCGCCACGGCCTGGATGGCCTACGGGCTCGCGGACGTCGTCCAGCAACGCCAGATGATCGACCGCTCCGAGGGGGACGCCCGGCACAAGCGGCTGCTCGGACAGCACCTCGACGCGATGCTCGGCCTGTGCGAGACGCTGCGCTGCCGGCGCCAGCTGATGCTCGACTATTTCGGCGAATCCAGCGAGGACTGCGGCAACTGCGACACCTGCCTGAACCCGCCGACACCGTGGGACGGCACGATCGCGGCACAGAAGCTGCTCTCCACCGTGGTGCGGTTGAAGCGGGAACGCAATCAGCGCTTCGGGGCGGGTCAGCTGATCGACATCCTGCACGGCCGGCGCACCCCACGGGTCGAGCAGTGGCGGCACGACCAGCTGAGCACCTTCGGCATCGGCACCGAGCTCACCGACGTGCAGTGGCGGGCGGTCGTCCGCCAACTGCTGGCCGCCGGGATCCTGGCGGTCTCCTCCGACGGGCACCACACCCTGGAGATCACCGACACCTCCTGGTCGGTGCTCCGCGGCGAGCGGTCGGTTCCGCTGCGCGAGGACGCGGTGGTGCGCGCGGGATCGTCCCGGAAGCGGACGGCGTCCGCGAAGGGCCCCGCCGCGGCAACCGAGCTGACCGTGGAGGACCGGGAGCTCTTCGAACGGCTGCGCGCCTGGCGCGCCGAGACCGCCCGGGCCGCCGCCGTCCCGGCCTACGTGGTGTTCCCCGACAGCACCCTGGCCGCGATCGCAGAGCATCGTCCGGCCACCCTGAACGAGCTGTCCGCGATCAGCGGCGTCGGCGCGAAGAAGCTCGAGTCCTACGGGGACGCCGTCCTCGCCGTGGTCGCCGGAGGGCCCGAGGACGATGGCTGAGTTGAGTCGCTCACGCAGATCGGGTCGCCGGGCCGTCCGTCCCTGACCTGTTGATCGTCGCCCTGGGCGCCGAACGGACAGCACCAGCACCAAGGGCCAGTCGGCCCACGCCAGGGGCCAGTCGATCGCGCGATCGGACTCTACTGTCGGGATGACCGGCTCACTTTCGGCAAATATGGCGAAAGTGAGGACGTCTTCCTGCGACCAGTGGTCGATCGCGCGATCGATGGCCAGGTGTCGGGCCAACCGCCGGTCCGGTTGGCCCCCTGGCAACCATCCCCGCCGAACTCCAGGATCTTCCCCTCGCTAGGCCGACGACACCGACTCATGGCTGCGTAGACTCCGACAATGGGCCGGCCTTCGCGAATCTTCGACCGACTCGGAACCGCGTCCCGCCCGCCCGTATCCGGCCGGTTGGCCGGTCGTGCCGTCGTCCTCGGAGGCAGCATCGCGGGGCTGCTCGCCGCCCGGGTGTTGTCCGACCACGTCGACGAGGTGATCATCGTCGAACCCGACACGCTGCTCGACGACGCCGCACCCCGGCACGGTGTGCCGCAGGCCCGTCAGGTACACACGTTGCTGTCGGCGGGACGCGTCCAGCTGGACCGCTGGTACGACGGCTTCTCCGACGAATTGCTGGCCGGCGGTGCGGGGTGGGCGACCCCGCAGAACAGTCGCGTGTACTACAACGGCCGCCTGAAGGTGCCGGTGCCCGGCAGCGGGATGGTGATGAGCACCCGGCCGTTCCTCGAGGCTGTGCTGCGTCGCCGGGCCCTCGCACTGCCGAATCTGCGTGTCGTCCGTGGCCGCGCCGTGGGCCTGGACGTCGTCGGGAAGGCGGTTGCCGGCGTCGTCCTCGACGACGGCGAACGAGTGCCCGCGGATTTCGTCGTCGACGCCACCGGACGCTCCAGCCGCCTCGGGCACTGGCTGGAGCGGGCCGGCTGGCCGGCTCCGCCGCTGGAGCGCATGCGGGTCGACATCAACTACACCACCGCCCTGTTCCACCGCGACGAGGCCGACCCGGAGGTGGCCTTCGCCTTCGCGTCCTGGGGCATCGGTCGGACGCCGCCGGGACTGGCGCCGTCCATCATCGACGCGGTCGAGGGCAACCGCTGGATCGTCATGATGGGGGGCTACGGCTCCGACAAGCCCGGACGCACGCCGGACGCGCTTCGCGCCATCTGCGATCGCCTGCCGCCGCCCTTCCCGCAGGCGACGCGAGGGGAACTGCTCGAACCGATCGCCGGCTACACGCAGGCCGACAGTCGGCGCCGCAACTTCCATGCGGTCACCCGGTTCCCGGCGCGGTTGGCCGTGGTGGGTGACGCAGCGGCGTCCTTCAACCCGATCTACGGGCAGGGCATCAGCTCGGCCGCGCTCCACGCGTCCTGCCTGTCGGAGTACCTCACGTCCGGCCCCGACCTCGACCAACCGGCGCGGACGTTCTTCGACCTGCAACGAGTGATCGTCGACGCCGCGTGGCAGACCTCCGCGGTGCCTGACCTGGCGCTCCCCCACGTCGGCGCGCCGCGCACCCTCGTCTCCAGGGCGAGTGAGGCCTACGCGAACATGCTCCTCGACGCCACGGTCACCGACACCGCGTTGGCGCGGACCTTCGCCCACGTCACCTTCATGCGCGCGCACCCCAACACCCTGCTGCACCCCACAGTGGTCGCCAGGACCCTGGCGCTCGCCGCCTCCCGCGGCCTCCGACGGGTCGTCTCCATATCTGGTACGGCCCGGCAAGCTGGCGAACCATCCCATCTGGGAGGTCGCGCTACGCTGTAGTGCATGGTAGCGCCCACCAATGTCCGGTTCACCGGATCGACCCAGGAATCGCTGACTCGCTACGTCCAGCGGACCGGTCAGACCAAGTCCGGCGTCATCAACACTGCCGTGGACGAGTGGCTGCGCATGCAGGCGCACCCGCGAGTCAGCTTCGTCGCGGTGGAGACCGGCGAGCGCCGCGCCGTGTTGGTCGACGGCCCCCAGGTATGGACGGTGGCGGAGTCGTGGCTGGCCCACGAGCCGAGCGAACGAACCGCCGCGAATGTGAGCGATGCGATCGGCATCCCGATCGGGATGGTCGAGGCCGCGCTGGCGTACTGGGCCGACCAGCGCGACGAGATCGACGACGTCATTCGACGGCATCGCGCAGCGCAGGATGATGCCCTGGCAGCCTGGGAGCGGCGGCAGGCGCTCGCGAGTGCCTGACTCTACGATCAGGCTCCTTCTGGATGAGCACTACCCCGGCTGGCTCGCCGACCAACTCACGGACGCCGGTATCGATGCCCAGGCGGTCATCGTGCGCGACGACATCCGGGGTGCCGATGACACGAGTGTCCTGCGCCTGGCAACAAGCGAGGGCCGGGTCGTGGTGACCGAAGACGTCACGACGTTCTCCATCGCGATAGCGGCCGTCCCGGCCCACGCCGGCGTGATCTTCTGCCATCAGGCTCGCTTCCCTCGCACGCGGCCAGGCATGGCTCGCCTCCGAGACTCGCTCGTGAGATTTGTCAACGGTCCGCCAAGCGGCCTCGGCGAACCCGCCTTCGTCTGGTGGCTAGAGGTCTGAACCGACTCGCGGATCTGGTTGCGAGTGGTGGGTTGACGACCTCCTGGCAAGTCGGTTTGGCTCCGTTACTCACCCGCTCACAGGAGCTAACGTGCCGGCTCGCCAGTCCGCGATCAGCCGGTGCGCGATGGACGCCTCGCCCGGCAACCCGACCTCGCCGGCGTCCACGGCCGCGGTCAGTTCGTCCCGGGTGAACCAGCGGGCGTACTCGATCTCCACCTCGTCCACCGTGATGTCGGTGCCGACGGCGCGGGCGACGAAGCCCAGCATCAGGGAGCGCGGGAACGGCCACGGCTGGCTCGCCACGTAGCGGACGCCCGACAGGGCCAAACCGGTCTCTTCGGCCACCTCGCGGTGCACCGCCTGTTCCAGGGACTCCCCCGCCGTGACGAAGCCGGCCAGGATCGACATCCGACCGGGTGCCCAGACGGACTGATGGCCGAGCAGCAGCCGGTCGTCGGCATCCAGGACGGCGACGATGATCGCCGGGTCGCTGCGCGGGAACCGGTCCCGCCCGCACCCCGGGCAGTGCCGGACCATGCCGCCGGTGGTGACCACCGTCGACGCGCCGCACAGGCCGCAGTGCGGTGACGTCAGGTGCCACTGCACCAGCGCCACGGCGGCGACCACCAGTTCGCGAAAGGCGTCGTCGAGTGCCGGCATCAGCTCGCGCAGGCCGGCGCCGGCCTCGATCTCGCCCGCCTCCACGAACATCGGGCGTCCGGCCACCAGACCCAGCAGGTAGTGCTGTTGCTCATCGAACTCACCCGCGGGCGGCCGTGCCGCGATCGTCAGGCCGTCGCCGTTGACTCCGACCCTGCCCTTGGAGTCCACGACCAGCAGTGACGCGCCGGGGGCGGCCCACTGCGCCGCCAACCACACCGGGTCGGCGCGCTGGTGTTCGCAGCGATCCAACTGTCCAGCCGAACCCCAGAAGTCCATGTGCTCAACCTATGACCTGGAACCCGCCGGGTCTCGCCAGGCTCGGCCAAAGACCGAATGGTCATCCCGGCGAACACCGGGGTCTCGCCATCACTAACCAGCGGGCTTCGAGATCCCGGGGCAAGCCCGGGATGACGATGTTGCAGGCCGTGACGACAGACCACGAGCCGGGCAGACGATGGGGTCTCAACAGGCTCGACCAACGACCGACTCGTCATCCCGGCGGACGCCGGGATCTCGACACACCGGAGACAGTCACGGGCGGGCGAGGCGCTCGACGGCGTCCGACCAGGTGGATTCGGGTGGGAGCACGGGGGTCACCAGGCGGTCGGCGAGGATGTCGAAGAACGCGGCCTGCACCTTCTCGGCCCCGACGCCGACCAGGTTGGCCCACGCCTGCCGGTAGATCGCCAGCTGCGCCGGGTCGGCCCGGTGCACGTCGCCGGTCTTCCAGTCGACCACCAGGTAGCCGTCGTCGGTGGTGAACACGGCATCGATCCGGCCGCGGACGATGGTGCCCGCCACCAGCATGCTGAACGGCACCTCCACCGCCGACGGACGCCGGGACGCGAACTGCCCGCGCTCGAAGGCCGCGCTGAGCCGCGCGAAGTACGGATCGTCGGGTGGCTCCTGGCCGGGATCCACGTCGAAGGTGGGCGCCAGCGAGAACCGGTCCTCGATCCAGCGATGGAAGCGGGTGCCGAGCCGCTGGGCGGCGATCGGCCGTTGCGGCATCGGACGCCCGGCGTCCGCGACGAACGTCTCCGGGTCGCGCGCCAGGCGCACCACGCCGGTCACCGACAGATACTCCGGACGCCCCGGCGTCACCTGCTCCACAGCCGCCAGGGCCAGCGCATCGAGATCGGCGTCCCATTGGGCGACCTCGGCCCGCTCCTGGGCCGACAAGCCCACCGGATCCAGCGGCACCAGCACCGCGGACGCCGCCTCGACATCGGCGGCCAGCAGCTGCCGGCGCTCCCGCGCCTCCGGGTCGCCGATCACCGGCCACTCCAGCGCGGCACCCGAGCCGGCCAGCGGATTGTCCCCGGCCACCGGCGGCGCCTCCCGCAGCAGCACGCCGTGCTGCTCGATCGCCCGCAGGTACGGCGAGGGCCGGCGCGGCTTGATCAGCTCGCCCTCCCACGAATGCGTCGTCGCGATCAGCAGCTGCTTGGCCCGGGTCACGGCCACGTAGGCCAGCCGATCCTCCGCGTGCCGCGCCTGCTGCTTCAGGGCGGCGGCATACTCCTTGAACGCGGCATCGGACCCCTCCGCCAGTTGCGGAATCGCCTGCGCGTCGCCGCGCAGCTCGGCCGGCAGGACGGCGGCGTTGGTCACCCAGTTCTCCGTCACCCGGTCGTTCGGGAACACGTTCTCAGCCATGCCGGGCAGGAACACCACCTCCCACTCCAGGCCCTTCGCCCGGTGCACGGTGAGCAGCTTCACCGAATCCGCGTCGCTGGCGACCGCCTGGTCGAGTCCCACGCCGTGGTCGCGTTCGGCATCCAGGTAGGCCAGCAGGCCGCCCAGCGAGGCCTCGCCGTCCACGTCGCAGTAAGCGGCAACGGCGTCTGTGAACGCCCCGAGCTGCGCGCTGGACGAGCCGGACGCCGCCAGCTCGCCCTCCACCCCCAGGGCCGCGATCACCCGCCGCACCAGGTCGAGGACGGGTTCGCCGGCGTGCTGCCGCAGCCCGGCCAGCTCCTCGGCGACCACGGCGAACCGGCGCCGCGCCTGCGGGCTGTACGGCAGGTCACCCGGGTCGTGCAGCGCCTCCAGCAGGCTGGGCAGGGTCACTCCGTCGGTGCGCGCCACCGCCCGGCCCAGGTCGTCCACCAGGTCGCCGTCCCGAGGCCCCTCGACGCTGGCCAGGTCGGTCGCCCGGCGGCCGAGCAGCGCCAGGTCGGCGATCCCGATCGCCCAGCGGGCCGATGTGAGCAGCCGGATCGCCGCCGGGTTGGCGCTGACGTCGTCGAGCAGGGCCAGCACCGAGCAGACCTCGACGATCTCGGGCAGTTCCAGCAGGCCGCCCAGCCCGACGATCTCGACCGGGATGTCGCGCGCCTTCAGGTCGGCGTACAGCGCCGGGATCTGCGCGTTGCGGCGCACCAGCACCGCCACGTCCGACCAGAGCCCGACCCGGCCCGCGCCGTGCAGGGCGGCGACCCGTTCACCGATGAAGGCCACCTCGTCGGGCCAGGTGTCGAAGCTCGCCACCTCGACCCGGCCCGGCGGCGTCCCCTCCGGCGCGGTCAACGCCAGCGCCGCCGCGCCGCCCCCCATCGCCGGGTCGGTGTGCAGCCCGGAGGCCAGCACGTTCGCCACGGCCAGGATCGTCGGCCCCGAACGCCGATTCACCGTCAACGCGAACGACCGCGCCGGAGCGCCCTGGGCGGTCGGGAAGTCGCCGGCGAACTGCAGGATGTTGCTGGCCGCCGCACCCCGCCAGCCGTAGATCGCCTGGTGCGGATCGCCCACCGCCGTCACCGGATGACCCCGTCCGGACGCCTCGTCGTCGCCGGAGAACAGCGCCCGCAGCATCGCCGCCTGCGCCGATGAGGTGTCCTGGTACTCGTCCAGCAGCACCACCCGGAACTGCCGCCTGAGCAGCTCGGATACCGCCGGCACCCGGCGCGCCAGTTCGGCCGCCACCGCCATCTGGTCGGCGAACTCGACGTAGCCGAGGCTGCGTTTCAGTTCCGCGTACGCGGTGGTCAGGCCGAGCAGTTCGAGTCGTTGCTCGGTGATCGCGCGCGCGGTCCGGATGGACGCGTACTCGCGCCGGTACCGGTTCAGCGGGGCCTCGGCCAGTGCCGTGGCGAACTGGCGGGCGTGGGCGCCCACCTCGTCGGCGGTGACCAGGTGCGAGGTCAGGTCGGAGTCGAGCTTGAGCAGCCGTTCGGTGAGCGTCGTCGGGGTGAACGACGCCAGCTGTTCGAACGGCCCGGCGGCGTTGGTGACCACCCGGGCGGCGAGCCGGTAGCGGGAGGCGCCGGTGATCATCACCGGGTCGCTCTCGACGCCGATCCGCAGCCCGTGCTCGGCGACTAGCCGGGCGGCGAACGCGTCGTAGGTCAGCACCAGCTGCTCCCCCGCCTCGTCGACCCCCGAGTCGTCGATCACCCCGGCGCGTTCCAGCGCCCCCCGGACC
>JAGPGQ010000331.1 GCA_018055925.1 Micropruina sp. | reverse complement strand
ACACCGAACGCCTGATCCGGCGCGAGAAGGAGGTGGGCCGGCCGGTCCGGGTCGGGGTCGTGGGCGCCGGACAGATGGGTCGCGGCCTGATCGCCACCATCGAACGCTCGCGCGGCATGGAGGTCTCGGTCATCGCCGACATCGCCCCCGAGCGGGGCGTCCAGGCCTACGCCAAGACCGGCCGCGGCGAGGCGGCCACCGTCACGTCCGACGTCGCCGAGGCCGCCGAGCTGATCGAGGCCGGGCGTCCGGTGGTGATCGACGACGGGCTGCAGGTGCCCAAGCTGCCGGTGGACATCGTCCTGGAGGTCTCCGGTGTTCCCGAGATCGCCGCCCAGATCGCCTGGGCGTCCCTGGTCAACCGCAAGGACGTCGCGCTGATGACCGTCGAGGCGGACGTGACCGTCGGCCTGCTGCTGGCCAGCGTCGCCAACGCGGGTAACCAGGTGTACACGATCTGCCGCGGCGACGAGCCCGTGGAATGCCTCAAACTGGTCGAGTACGCCGAAGACCTCGGCCTCACCGTGATCGCCACCGGCAAGGGCAAGAACAACCCCAACCGGCCCACGGACGTCATCGAGGACGTCTACGACGAGGCCATCGCCAAGGGCATGAACCCGCGCATCCTGTGTGAGTTCACCGACGGCACCAAGACCCAGCTCGAGATGGCGGCGCTGTCCAACGCCACCGGCATCCCGGTGGACGTCGGCGGCATGCACGGCCCGTCCTGCACGATCGACGAGCTCGCGACCAAGCTGATCCCGGTCTCCGACGGCGGCATCCTCAACCGGTTTCCCGCCGTCGAGTACACGGTCGAGGGCGACGTGGCGCCCGGCATCTTCGTCGTGGTCCGGTCCGAGGACGAGGTGCAGACCGACGAGCTCGACTTCCTCAAGCTCGGCAAGGGCCCCTACTACGCCATCTACCGCCCGCATCACCTGGCCTCGATCGAGGCGCACCTGTCGATCAGCGAGGCCGTGCTCGACCGCCGGGCCGACTTCCAGACCAAGGTGTGGCGCTCCGAGGTGGTGTCCCGAACCAAGTTCGGCGTCGCGGCCGGCACCACCCTCGAGGGGATGGGCGGCCACCACGTCCGCGGCTGGATCATGGACGCCGACGAGGCCCGCGCGCTGAACGCCGTCCCGGTCGGGATCGTCGGCGGCTGCCGCCTGATCCGCGACCTGCCCGCGGACGCCATCGTCACCTACGCCGACGTCGAGGTCGACGAGACCCGGCCGCTGGTGGCGATGCGCCGGCTGCAGGACTCGATGCTGGCCGCCGGCCTGCTCTGACCAGCGAGGGGAGATCCATGCGTCCACGCGATCCGGAACTGATGGCCCAGGCCGCACGGCTCTACTACCTGCAGCGCCAGACCGTCGACGAGGTCGCGCGGACGATGGACGTCTCGATGGCCACCGTCTCCCGGCTGCTCAAGGACGCCCGCAACCGCGGCATCGTGGAGATCCGCGTGCATGACCCCCGGCATCTGGACGAGCAGTAGAGCAGCGTCCAAAGGGATACCGGGCGGGATGCGCCGGAATGGTGCGGGCGCGGACGTTCGTCGTCCCGCGCCCGGCCCGAGATCCCGGCATGCGCCGGGATGACGGGGGGTCGCCGGGATGACGCGGGTCGCCGGTTCGACGTGCGGGTCGCCGGGTCGATCCGGGTCACCGGTTCGACGTGCGGGTCGCCGGTTCGATCCGGGTCACCGGAATCACGTGGAGGCCGCGGGAGATGACGTGGATGTCCGGGTCGACCCGGTCACCAAGAGGCCGCCGGAGACGACGTGGGTCGCGGGTCGACGCGGGGGACATGATCGTCCGGGCGACATGATGGTCCCGGGCGACCTCAGAGCAGGTCGTGCAGCATGACGACCTGCTCACGGCCGGGACCCACGCCGATGCCCGAGATGCGGGCGCCGCTGAGCTCCTCGAGCCGGCGCACGTAGGCCTGGCAGTTCCTCGGCAGGTCGGCGAAGCTGCGGGCGCCCGAGATGTCCTCGCTCCAGCCGTCCAGCTTCTCGTAGATCGGGGTGGCGCGGGCGAAGTCGTGCTGGGTCATCGGGAGCCGGTCGTGCCGCTCGCCGTCCACGTCGTAGGCGACGCAGACCGGGATCTTCTCCCAGCCCGACAGGATGTCGAGCTTGGTCAGGAAGATGTCGGTGAAGGCGTTGGCGCTGGCCGCCGCCTCGACCACCAGGGCGTCGTACCACCCGCAGCGCCGCTTGCGGCCGGTGGTGGTGCCGAACTCGGCGCCGTCCGCCCGAATCTTGTCGCCGTCGGCGTCCAGCAGTTCGGTCGGGAACGGCCCCTCTCCCACCCGGGTCGTGTAGGCCTTGGCGATGCCGATCACCCGGTCGATCCGGGTCGGCCCGACGCCCGAGCCGGTGCAGGCGCCCGCCGCGATCGGGTTCGACGAGGTCACGTAGGGGTAGGTGCCGTGGTCGACGTCCAGGTGGTGGGCCTGGGCGCCCTCGAAGAGGACCACGTCACCGGCGTCCAGGGCGTCGTTGAGCACCCGCGAGGTGTCGGCGACCATCGGCCGCAGCCGCTCGACGTGGCTCAGCAGCCGGTCGGCGATCTGGTCGGGATCGATGGCGCGCTGGTTGTACACCTTTACCAGCAGATGGTTCTTCTGCCACAAGGACGCCTCGACCTTGGCGCGCAGCATCTCCTCGTCGAACAGGTCCTGCACCCGGATGCCGAGGCGATTGACCTTGTCGGAGTACGCCGGGCCGACGCCGCGACCGGTGGTGCCGATCTTGCGCTTGCCGAGGAACCGCTCGGAGACCTTGTCGATGGTCTGGTGATAGGGGGTGATCAGATGGGCGTTCGCGGAGACCAGCAGCCGCCGGGCGGCGTCCACACCGCGGGCGGCGAGGCCGTCGATCTCGTCGAACAGCACGTCGAGGTCGATCACCACGCCGTTGCCGATCACCGGCACGCTGTTCGGGCTCAGGATTCCCGACGGCAGCAGATGCAGTGCGTACCGCTCGCCGCCCACCACCAGGGTGTGGCCGGCGTTGTTGCCGCCCGAGTAGCGAACCGTGTAGTCGACCCGGTCACCCAGCTGGTCGGTGGCCTTGCCCTTGCCTTCGTCGCCCCATTGCGCCCCGACGACCACGATGCCCGGCATGTAGTTCCCTCCGGCATGAAAAGCGGCCCGCACGGGGCCCTTACCGGCACAGCCTAACCGAGTCGCCCGGTCGGGGTCGGAGGCGTCCGGAGTGGCCCGACGCCCCGGGGTACCGGGGTTCCGCCTGATATCGACGTCAGAGTCGCGGCGCCGGGCAGAGGGCCCCGCCTCAGGAGTTGTCGAACGAGCCCGACTCTGTAGTCGATATCAGGCGGAACGCCAGTAGCAGCCTCCCCGGGAAGGCCGGGAATGGGCCCGGCCACCACCGTCATCCCGGGCTCGACCCGGGATCTCACCCCGAACAGGGCTACCCGACCCGGAGATCCCGGCAGCCGGGATGACGAAAGGGCGCCGGGAAGGGGCC
>JAGPGQ010000101.1 GCA_018055925.1 Micropruina sp. | reverse complement strand
GCGCCGATCATGAAGATCTCGCCGTGGGCGAAGTTGATGAGTTGGATGATGCCGTAGACCACGGTGTACCCGACCGCGATCAGCGCATACAGCGCGCCGAGGGACAGACCGTTGAGCAACTGATCGAGCAAAGCGACGACCTCCCGTCCAGACTGTGGGGAGCCGCTCGCGAGCGACTCCCCACAGGATCACTGGTTGTTGTGTGCCCTACTTGACCTCGCCGGTCTTCTTCGGCGTCCAGGCGCCCTTTTCGACCACGTAGACGGTCAGGGTCTTGGTGACGGCGTCACCGTACTGGTCGAAGCCGACCTTGCCGGTGGCTCCGTCGAAGGTCACCGAGGCGATCGCGTCGATCGTCTTCTGCTTGACCGAGGCCACGTCGGCCGCCTCGGGCAGGGACGTCTTCAGCGCGGCGATGATCGCGTTCGCGGCGTCGTAGGCGTAGGCGCCGTAGGCGGACCAGCCGTCGGAGTACCCGGCGGCCTTGTAGGCGTCGACGTAGCTCTTGCCGGACTCCAGGGTCTCGATCGGGGCGCCCACCGAGGTGGCCAGGTCGCCGTCCGACTTCGAACCGGCCAGCGAGATGAACTTGGCGTCGTAGATGCCGTCGCCGCCCATCAGCGGAACGTTCAGGCCCTTGTCCTTCATCTGCTTGCTCATCGGGCCGGCCAGCTGGAACTCGGTGCCGAAGTAGACCAGCTCGGGATTCTTCGCCTTGACCAGGTCGATGACGGTCGAGAAGTCCTTGTCGTCCTTGTTCACGGTCTGGTCGGCGACCACCTCACCGCCGAGCGCCTTGAACTCCTTGGCGACCGCCTGCGCGAGGCCCTGGCCGTACGGCTTCTTGTCGTTGATCACGGCGATCTTCTTGATCCCCGACTCCCACGCGTACTGGGCCGCGAACGGGCCCTGGATGGCGTCGGTGGTGCACACCCGGAAGTAGTTGGCGTAGGTGCGCTTCGGGTTGGTCAGGTCGGCGCCCTGGGTCAGGTTCGGGCTGGTGTTCGCCGGGGACACCATCAGGATGTTTGCGCTGTTCAGGATCGGCTGGACCGACTGCGCGACGCCCGAGTTGAGCGTGCCGACGACCGCTACGACGTCCTTGTCGCCGGCCAGCTTGGTGGCGGCGTTGGCGCCGGTCTCGGGCGTGGCCATGTCGTCCTCGGCGGCCAGTTCGAGCTTCCAGCCCGGAATCGCGTTGGACTCGTTGGCCTGCTTGATCGCCAGGTCGACCGAGTTCTTGATGCCCAGACCCATCACCGACAGGTCGCCGGTGAGCGGGGCGATCACACCGATCTTGGCGACCTTGGCGTCGGAGCCGCCCGGTGCGGGCTCGCTGCGACTGCCACAGGCGGTGAACAGCAGGGATGCGCTCAGCAGAGCGGCGGCGCCTCCGAGCAGCTTCTTGTTACGCACGTTGCCTCCTTGTCACACGCGACCGTCGTCGCGACGTTGCCCGAAACTATTGCGCTCACCGGGCAGGAACAGAAGCACATCGGGGGGATCGTCCAAGGATTGTGACCATGCTGCAACTCAATCCGGGCTCAGCAGGGCCGGAACCACCTCGACGATCGGGTCGCGCAGCACCGCGGACGCCAGCCCGTCGTAGTCGGTCGGTTCGGCGTTCACGATGATCGGCTGGACGCCCCGGCGGTGCCCGTAGGGCACCAGGCCGGCGGCCGGATGGACGCTCAGCGAGGTCCCGATCACCAGCAGGACGTCCGCCTCGTCGACGGCCGCCACCGCCGCGTCGATGGTCGCCGGGTCGAGCCCCTCCTCGAACAGGATCGTGGTGGCCCGGACGATGCCGCCGCAGAACGGGCAGTGCGGATCGGTCTCGCCGGCCCGCACCCGGCGGACCATCTCGGTCATCTCGCCGGTGGCCCGGCAGGTTTCGCAGCGCCAGGTCCGGCTGTTGCCGTGCAGTTCGATCACCAGTTCCGGGTTCGACCCGGCGAGCTGATGCAGGCCGTCGGTGTTCTGGGTGATCAGCCCGGTCAGCCGGGCGCCCCGTTCCAGGACGGTCAGCGCCCGGTGGGCGGCGTTGGGTTCGGCGGTGTACACCGGCGACTCGGCCCGGTAGCGCCAGGCCCGCGCCCGGACGTCCGGATCGTTGAGGTACCACGACAGGGTCGAGACGCGTTCGGCGAGCGGGTCGAGCGTCCACCGGCCCTGCGGGCCGCGGTAGTCGCCGATGCCGGACGCGGTCGAGATGCCGGCCCCGGTGAGAACGGCGACCCGGCCGGCATCGCGCAGCAGTTCGCGGGCTCGCGCGACATCGTCCATGGCTCAGTGTGGCGCGGCGGGGCCGGCCGGGTCGAGAGCCGGGCTCCCGTGGCGCGTGGAGATCCCGGGTCGGGCCCGCGATGACCGACCGGCCTTCCTCGTCATCCCGGCGGCCGCCGGGATCTCCGCACCCCCTGCACGCGGCACGTCCGGATCGGCCAGGTGGACCCGGCTCGCCAGGGAATAGGGTCGTGGGCGGCGGGGTTATGCGGCATAGTTGAAACAGCAACTACTTGGGAGCAGGCATGCAGTTCGGCATCTTCAGTGTCGGCGACATCACCACCGATCCGACCACCGGCGTCACCCCGTCCGAACACGACCGGATCAAGGCCGCCGTCACGCTGGCGAAGAAGGCCGAGGAGGTGGGCCTGGACGTGTTCGCGACCGGCGAGCACCACAATCCGCCGTTCCACCCGTCCAGCCCGACCACGCTGCTCGGCTACATCGCCGCCACGACCGAGCGGATCACGCTCTCGACCGCGACCACGCTGATCACCACCAACGACCCGGTGAAGATCGCCGAGGACTACGCGGTGCTGCAGCACCTGGCCGACGGCCGGGTCGACCTGATGATGGGCCGCGGCAACACCGGCCCGGTCTACCCCTGGTTCGGCAAGGACATCCGCGACGGCATCAGCCTGGCGGTCGAGAACTATGCGCTGCTGCGCCGGCTGTGGCGTGACCCGGTGGTCGACTGGGAGGGCAGGTTCCGGACGCCGCTGCAGGGCTTCACGCTGGCCCCGCAACCGCTGGACGGCGTGCCGCCGTTCGTCTGGCACGGCTCGATCCGCAGCCCCGAGATCGCCGAGCAGGCCGCGTTCTACGGCGACGGCTTCTTCCACAACAACATCTTCTGGCCGATGAGCCACACCCGGCAGATGGTCAATCTGTACCGCCGCCGCTGGGAGCACTACGGCCACGGTCCGGCCGACACCGCCATCGTCGGGCTGGGCGGGCAGTTCTTCATGCGCCGCACCAGCCAGGACGCCGTCGCCGAGTTCCGGCCGTACTTCGACAACGCGCCGGTCTACGGCCACGGGCCGAGCCTGGAGGACTTCGCGGCCCAGACCCCGCTCACCGTCGGCTCGCCGCAGCAGGTGATCGAGCGGACGCTGTCGTTCCGCGATCAGGTCGGTGACTACCAGCGACAGCTGTTCCTGGTGGACCATGCCGGGCTGCCGCTGAAGACCGTGCTGGAGCAACTCGACCTGCTCGGCGAGATCCTGCCAGCCCTGCGGGAGGGCTTCGCTCAGCGTCGCCCGGCGCACGTCCCCGAGGCGCCGACGCACGCTTCGCTGGTCGCCGAGCGGGCGTCCGTCGAACGAGCCACCGAGCGCGCGGCCACCGTCGACGATGTCACCGGACGCAGCCCGTACCAGGTCGTCGAGAGCGGAGAACCGCGATGAGCGAGCGCACCCTGGTGGTGATCAGCGCCGGCGTCGGCACGCCGTCGTCCAGCCAACTGCTCGCCGACCGGCTGGCCCAGGCCGGCCGGCGGGTGCTGGCCACCGCCGGCGCGCCGGTCGAGGTGCGGCACATCGAACTGCGGACCCTCGCCGCCGACCTCGCCCACCACCTGACCAGCCACGTGCCGTCCCCGGCGCTCGCGGACGCCTACGCGGCCGTCGGGCGGGCGGTCGGCGTGATCGCGGTGACGCCGGTGTTCAACGCGTCGTACTCCGGCCTGTTCAAGATGTTCTTCGACCTGCTGGACGAGGGCACCATGGCCGGCCGGCCGGTGCTGCTGGCCGCCACCGGTGGGACCGCCAGGCACTCCCTGGTGATCGACACCGCGATGCTGCCGATGTTCCACTACCTGAAGGCGGCGGTGGCGCCGCTGGGCGTGTTCGCCGCGACCGGCGACTGGGGCGACCCGTCCGGACACCTGGGCGCCCGGATCGACGCGGCCGGCCGGGCCTTCGCCGAACTCGTCCACGACCGTCCCGGCACCCGGGTGGCCGACGAGTTCGACGTCGACATCGACTTCACCGACCTGTTGCGCGGCTAACGACCTGTCAGCGGTCGTCCGGGCGCGTCATCCCGAAACCCCGACAGCCAGCGTCATCCCGGGCCCCGACTGCCGCGTCATCCCGGGCCCCGACCCGGGATCCCGTGACCCCGACTCCGTCCGGGCATGAAGCCAGGGCCGGTTCCCGGTCTGGCACATTGGGGGAATGCCACTCGCTCGCCGGACCTGGATCACCCTCGGCGCGATCGCGCTGGTCGTCGTCCTGGTGCTGGCGATGCTGCTGTCCCGGCCCGGCGCCGAGGGTGCCGATCCGGCCGGTGACCCGGCGGCGGGCTCCTCGGGCCTGGGCGACCCCTATCTGCCCGAGGCCGGCGGGGGCGGCTACGACGTGCAGGACTACGACGTCGCGATCCGGGTGTCCGGGGCCAACCAGGACCTCCAGGGACGAGCCACGCTGACCGCCCGCGCCCTCCAGGACCTGGACAGGCTGCACCTCGATCTGTACCTGGGCGCCCTGGCCGTCTCGGTGAACGACCGGCCGGCCAGCTTCGAGCAACAGGGGGACGACCTGGCCGTGATCGTCGACCGTACTCAGCCGGACGTTCCGGCGATCCGGGCCGGAGCGACGTTCACCGTGACCGTGGACTACGCCGGACGGCCGGGGGAGGACGGACCGGCCGAGCCGTCGCCGCACTACACGGCGGGCGACGAGTTCGTGATCGTCGGCGAACCGGTGTCGGCCAGCCTCTGGTTCCCGTCCAACGACCATCCCCGCGACCCGGCCACCATGACGTTCAGCGTGACCGTGCCCCGCGGCGTCGAGGCGATCTGCGCCGGGCTGCTGGTCGGCAACGATCCGGACCCGGACGATCCGGCGTCCGAACGGTGGGTCTGGCGACTGGACACCCCCACGGTCACCTATGCGACCTTCCTGGCCGTCGGCCAGTACCGGGTGGAGCGGGGCACCGCCGGGGAGCGTCCGTTCGTCTACGCGGTCAGCACCCGGCTCAGCCGGGCCGACCAGGAGCGGGCGCTGAAGTGGCTGGCGGGCACCCCGGCCGCCGTCGCCAAGCTGGAGACGTACCTCGGTCCGTATCCGTTCAAGGGACTGGGCGGCATCGTCCCGGGCACCCAGTTCCGGTGGGGCGGCATCGAGGCCGCGATGCGGCCGGTCTACCACAACGGGATGATCGGGTCGCAGTGGCTGCTCAACCACGAGTTGGCGCACATGTGGTTCGGCAACACGGTGACCCTGACCGAGTGGAACGACATGTTCAACAACGAGAGCCTGACCAGCTACTTCGAGTGGCTCACCAGTGGCGACTCGACGCCCGGCCGGCTGTTCGACCGGCTGTACTGGGGGCGCGCGACCGACCGCGCCTTCTGGGGGCCGGCGCTGTCGGACGTCGGCCTCGACCGGCTGTTCGAACGCGTCTACGACCGGGGTCCCCTGGTGGTGCACGCGCTGCGCACCCGGATGGGCGACACCGAGTTCTTCGCGTTCATCAAGACGTGGGCCCAGCAGAGCGGGCCGCGCAGCCTGGAGGACTTCCGCCGGGCCGCCGACGACGCCACCGCGGAGGACCTCACCGACTTCTTCGCCGAATGGCTCGACCAGACCGACCGCCCGGAGCCGACCGCCGCCAACGGCGTCCCGGGGCGCTGACGCACCCTCTTCGCGTGGGTGCTGCCGGGCACCGACCGCTAGCATCACCACCATGGCACCCAGTAGCCGGCGCGAGGACGCGCGACGTCGTCAGGAGTTGGCGGACGCGGCCAAGCGCGCCGAATCGATCGCCGCCCAGGCGCACGTGGACGAGTTCGTCGCCGAGGTGCGCCGGCGCGGGTTGCAGCCCGAACCCCTGCAGGCGGTGCTGATCGACGGCCGCCGGGTGCGCAGCGACCAGGTCGGCTTCTACCTGAACAACGCCTGCACGGTGGCAATCGCCCCCGACGGCCGCTACTTCGAACTGCTCACGACCGGTGGGCGGTTCGCCCGGTTCACCGGCGTGAAGCTCACCCCGAGCCCGCCCCCGCTGGTCGTGGGGTTGGGTGGCCGGGACGGCGAGACCGGCGACCTGACCGACTTCCTGGCCCGGACCCTGGAGGCCTACGCCGCCCGGTGACGGCCCTCGGGAACGCCGATGCCGGCCGCTCGAAGGACCTCGAACGACCGGCAAACTCTCAGCTCTGAAAGGGCTCCAGGGGGCTACTGGACCGTCCAAGCAGCCCCCTGGGCGAACATGGTGGTTGATTCGGCAACCATGACCGCGATGGTGACACGTCAAGTGTATGCCTGACAAGCCGGTGAAGCCCAATCCGTCCAGCGGTGTCGCACCCTGAATCGGGGGGATTCGGGGGGTGCGCCGGGACACACCCCATTCGGATGTGACAACACCTGTGCCAACACCGTTTCGTGAGGGTTGGGCCATGGACGACCACCTGCCGACGAGTCTCAGCATTCTCAACAAGGAGTGGGCCGAACTCGGCCGGTCGGCGGTGCCCGACGGCTGGCATCCGGAGGGGCCGGCGTCCCCTCCCGGCACGCTGGCGGAGCTGCTGACCGCGGTGACCGAAGACCCCGATGGCTGGTTGCGGGTGCTGATCGCTCGGCAGCAGGCCGGCGACCAACTGGCCGGCCGGGTCGTGCTGCAGTCGATGCTCGGGGTGCTGGTGATCATGGCGGCCCGCGACCGCCGGCACGATGTGGGCGAGTACATCGCCGAGTGCTGGCTGCAGATCTGCCGCTACCCGCTGGTGCGCAGGCCCGTCCGGATCTCGGCCAACCTGGCGCTCGACACCCGCAAGGCGGTGCGGGCCGGTGACGTCCACGACGAACTCCCGGTGCCGCCGGGCGATCCCGACCTGCTGCCGGCCACGCCGACCATGACCGCCGGCAGCGTCGTCCGGGCGGCGACCCGGCTGGGGCTGATCGATCCCGCCGCCGGTGCGTCCCTGTACGCGGTGTACGGGCTCGGCCTGCGCAGCCACGAGGCGGCCGTCCACCTGCGGATCAGTCCCGCGCTGGTGCGCTGGCGCAACAGCCGGTCGATCCGCCGGCTCGCGCGCGAAGCCGCCATCCTGGCGGAGGTCGCCTGACGGGTCTCACCCGATCTCAAGGAATCTAGTATTTGACTTAGATTATCGAATATGAACGCATAGGGCGCGTCCCGCCGGCACGGCCCGGGAGCGTCCGGCCCCCGCCCGTGAGGTACCTTGTCGCTCTCGACGAGAAGGGGGCCCCGAGTGCCTGAGGTGCGGTCGTCGGTTCGCCGATTGCGGATCGGTTGCGAGTTCAATCACGTCGCCCAGGCGGCGACCCCCGCGACGTTCATGGTGCGGCCGGGAGCGGGTACGACGGTGCTGCGCGAGCTGTGGACCAGCGATCCGGCGGCCGGCGCGCGCAGCGTCGCCGACGCGCACGGCAACGAGTTGCGTCGCGTGCTCCTGCCCGAGGGCGAGTCCCTGGTGTCGTACTACGCCGTGGTCGAGGTGCCGGACGAATTGGACGACGCCGACAGCGCGGCACCGGTCAACGCCCCCGAGAACCTGCCGGCCGACGCGCTGCCGTTCACGCTGGCGAGTCGCTACTGCCAGTCGGACGTGCTCAGCGCCGACGCGTGGCGGTTGTTCGGCGACCGTCCGCGGACCTTCGAACTCGGGGTGGCGATCCAGGACTGGGTGTGGAACCACCTGGAGTACCGCACCGGCAGCACCGGATCGTGGTGGACGGCGAAGGACGCGTTCGACAGCGGCTTCGGCGTCTGCCGCGACTTCGCCCACCTGATGATCACGCTGTGCCGGGCGGTCAACATCCCGGCCCGCTACGTCAGCGGGTACCTGCCCGACCTGGACGTTCCCCCGCTGCCCACGGCGATGGACTTCCACGCCTGGGTCGAGCTGTACCTGGGTGACCGGTGGTGGACGTTCGACCCGCGGCACAACGAGCGGCGCAAGGGCCACGTGCCGATCGCCCGCGGCCGGGACGCCGCCGACGTGGCGCTGGTCACCACCTACGGTGCCCCGTGGTTGCGCCGGTTGACGGTCTGGGCCGACGAGGAACTGGACGATCCCTGGCCCCCGCTGGACACCTCGCTGGTCGCCCGGAACCCGTTTGACGACTGACCGCGGATCCTTCGTCGTCCCGGCGCTCTCGTCGTCCCGGCGCCCTCGTCATCCCGGCGCCCTCGTCATCCCGGCGCACGCCGGGATCTCGTTGAGCGTCACCCAGCTTCACGTCCGTTCTTCCGCTCAGATGCGTTCGGTTGCGTTTGGTGCCGCGGAGTGGGCTGCACCCCGTCCCGCCCGGTCGCGCTCGTCCCGGTTGGCTGTGAGTGTCGCGTTGGGGTGGTGGGGGACGAGCGCGCCCAACGCCCACCACACCAGGACGGGGTGCAGCCCACTCCGCTTGTTGGTCGCGTTGGTTGCGGGGCGGTTGGTTGACCGTTTGACGGTGAACCGGAATGGAACCGTCCCCCAAACGGTTCAGGGGACGGTTCTCTTTGCCGTTCACGCTGATCGGTCTCCGTCTCTAGGCGGATTCTCTGCGGATCAGGCGGCTGGGCAGGATCACCGGGGAGTCGGGTTCGCGGCCGTTGAGCTTCTCCAGGAGCATCTGGCCGGCGGTGCGGGCCAGGACGTCCGGACGGTTCTCCATCGTCGTGAGCGCCGGGTTGCTCTGGGTGGCGACCACCGAGTCGTCGAAGCCGACGATCAGCAGGTCGTCCGGCACCCGTCGGCCCAGTCGCTCGGCGGCCCGGATGGTGCCGGACGCCATCAGGTCGGAGGCCACGAACAGCGCGTCGATCTCGGGATGCTGGCCGAGCAACTCGTAGCCGGCGGCCTCACCGCCGGCGAAGGTGAAGTCGCCGTGGGCGATCAGCCGCTCACGGTGCCCGGCCGCGGCCAGCTCCCGCTCGAAGCCCCGCAGGCGGTCCACGCCGGCCGACATGTCCATCGGCCCGGTCACGCTGCCGATCGTCCGGGCGCCCCGCTCCAGCAGGTGCCGGGTGGCGGTCGCGGCCGCCTCGACCTGGTCGACGTCCACGTAGGCCAGCCCCGGCACCCCCGGGTTGCCGACGAACACCACCGGACGCGACGAGGTCGCCACCGCGCGGGCGAAGTCCTGGCCGTGGTGCGAGATCACGATCGCGCCGTCGGTGTGATCGGAGAGGAAGAACGCCAGCATCGGATCGACGCCGTCCTCGGGGTGCGCCATCGACAGCAGCACGTGCACGCCGGTGTGCCGGAACGCCTCCAGGGCGCCGTGGTAGGCCCGCGGGAAGAACGGGTCGGAGAACACCCGTTCCTCGGTTTCCGGCACCAGGACGACCACCGCACCGACCCGGCGGGTGACCAGTGCCCGGGCGGCCACGTTGGGCCGGTAGCCGAGCGACTCCACCGCGTTGCGGACCGCCTCGGCCGCCGGCGGGGACACCGGGACCACGCCGTTGATCACGCGGGACGCCGTCGCCCGGGAGACGCCCGCGGCGCGGGCGACGTCGTCCAGGGTCGGTGCCGTGCGCTCGCTCATCGGGGTACCCGCCTCCCGTCGTGCCTGGTCACAGGCTCTCCGGCAGGGTCAGCGTACCGGTGCGGCACAGCTCGGCATACCACCGGGCACTGGCCTTGGGCACCCGGCAGAGCGCCGCGTCCACCGCCACCAGGCCGAAGCGTTTGGTGTAGCCGAAGGCCCATTCGAAGTTGTCGATCAGCGACCAGGCCAGGTAGGTGTCGATCCGCGCGCCGGCCTCGATCGCCTCGTGCACCGCCTTCAGGTGCCCGTACAGGTAGTGGATCCGTTCCCGGTCGTCGATCGGTCCGGACGCCGGGTCGGCGTCGTCGATCGCGCAGCCGTTCTCGGTGATCGCCAAGGGGATTCCGGCCGGGCCCGTGTAGTCGCGATGCAGCCGGACGAGCAGGTCGCGGAACGCGTCCGGGGTGATCTCCCAGTCCATGGCGGTGCGCTCCAGCCACGGACGCGCCACCGCCACGGCGTCGCGGGCGCCGGGATGCGGCGTGGGCCCGTTCGCGGGCACCCCCGAACGCAGCAGCTGCGAGGTGTAGTAGTTCACCCCGAGGACGTCGATCGGCGCCGAGATCAGCGCCAGGTCACCGTCCCGGAGCAGGCCGGACGGCCACGCCGGGCCGGCGTCGGCGATCACGTCGTCCGGGTACGCGCCGCGGAACACCGCCTCGGTGAAGATCCGGTGCGCCGTGCCGTCGACCCGGCGCACCACATCGAGGTCCGCGGGGCTGCCGGCGTCGGCGGGGTAGGCCGGGGTGAAGTTCAGCGTCAGGCCCAGCGTCGCCGCCGGGTCGGCCGCCCGCAGCGCCTCGACGGCCAGGCCGTGCCCGAGCAGCAGGTGGTGGGCCGCCGCATACGCCTCGGCCGGGTCCGTGTGCCCGGGCGCGTGCTGGCCGCCGGCATAGGACAGGAAGGACGCGCACCACGGTTCGTTCAGCGTCGTCCACACCCGCACCCGGTCGCCCAGCACGTCGTGCACCCGCACCGCGTAGTCGGCGAACGCGTCCGCGGTGGCCCGGTTCGTCCAGCCGCCGGGCAGCCAGGCGGGCAGGTCCCAGTGGTAGAGCGTCAGCCACGGACGGATCCCGGCCGCGCACAACGCGTCCACCAGGGCGTCGTAGAAGCCCATCCCGGCCGGGTCGGCCGAACCATCCGGCTGGAGCGCCCGCGGCCAGGACACCGAGAACCGGTAGGTGTCCAGCCCCAGCGAGGCCATCAAGCCCACGTCCTCGGCGTACCGGTGGTAGTGGTCGATCGCCACCCGGCCGTCGGAGCCGTCCGCGATGGCGCCGGGCACCCGGCAGAACTCGTCCCAGATCGAATCGGCACGCAGCTCCGCGGCCCCCTCGATCTGAAAGGACGACGTGGCGGTGCCCCAACGGAACTCCGGGGGGAACTGGCGGCTACTCATCCCTTGACTGCTCCTTGCATGATGCCGGAGACCAGATGGCGGCCGGCGACGGCGAATAGAACCAGCAGCGGGACCGTGGCCAGCACGACGCCCGCCATGATCAGCGACAGATCCTTGAAGTAGGACGCCTGCAGCAACTGCAGCGCGACCGGCAGCGTCGGGTTGGACGAGCCCAGCACGATGAACGGCCAGAAGAAGTTCGTCCAGGACCCGACGAAGGTGAACAGCCCGAGCATCGCCGCCGCCGGACGAGCGGCGGGCAAGGCCACGTGCCAGAACGTCCGGATCATCGAGCAGCCGTCCACCCGGGCCGCCTCGATCAGCTCGTACGGCAGCGCCTCGGCCAGGTATTGGGTCATCCAGAACACGCCGAAGGCGGTGACCAGGCCGGGCACGATGACCGCCTGCAGCGTGCCCACCCAGCCCAGGTTCGACATCACGATGAACAGCGGGATCACACCCAGCTGGGTGGGCACCGCCATCGTCCCGATGACGAAGGCGAGCAGCCCGTTGCGGCCCCGGAAGCGCAGCTTGGCGAACGCGTAGCCGGCCAGGGTGGAGAAGAAGATCACCGCCAGCGAGGTGACCACCGCCACGATCACGCTGTTCACCAGGGCTTGCCAGAAGCCGATGCCGGCATCGAGCACGCGGCGGATGTTCTCCAGGAAGTGGCCCTGCGGGATCGGGGACGGGATCGGGTTCCGGGCGATGTCGGCGGCCGTCGAACTCGCCAGCAGGAAGGCGTAGTACAACGGGGCGGCCGAGATCGCGATGACGACGGTCAGCATCAGGTAGGTGAGCCGGCCCGGACGCCGGAAGCCGCCCTCCATCCGGCTCCGCCGGCGGCGCGCGGCCCGAGCGGCACCCCGTCCGGCCAGCTGTTCGGCCACCCCGACGGAACTCATCGCGACACCGCCCGCCGACGGTGCCGGACGTCGCTGCTGGCGATCCGGCGGGTGATGGCGAAGTTGATCAGGGCGAAGACCACGATGATGCCGAACAGCAGCCAGGCCACCGCGGCCGAGCGGCCGAGGTTGCGCTGGCCGGCCCAGCCGAGCTCGTAGAGGTACATGGTGACCGTCATCCACTCCCGGTCGGGCCCGCCGAGCCCGAAGGTGTCGAACATCCGCGGCTCGTCGAAGATCTGCAGGCCGCCGATGGTGGAGGTGATCACGACGAAGATGATGGTCGGGCGCAGCAGCGGCACGGTGATGTCGATGAACGTGCGCCAGCGGCCGGCGCCATCGACGACCGCCGCCTCGATGATGTCGCGCGGAATGGCCTGCATGGCGGCCAGGAAGATCAGGGC
This sequence comes from Micropruina sp., assembly GCA_018055925.1. Classification (GTDB taxonomy): domain Bacteria; phylum Actinomycetota; class Actinomycetes; order Propionibacteriales; family Propionibacteriaceae; genus Micropruina. The sequence goes on along the minus strand of JAGPGQ010000101.1, from coordinate 212 downwards.
GTTGTAGCCGGTCCAGCGGAAGTTGACCATGGTGGCGATCGCGAGGTGCGAGGCGAACCGGTTGGCGTGCCACCCGACCGGGTCGAGCCCGATGCCGGCCAGCAACGTGTTGATCACGCCGGACTGGTCGGCGAACAGCTGGTTGAAGACCAGCGCGACCGCCACCGGGGCGACCACGTAGGGCACCAGGACGCCCATCCGCCAGAACGTCC
>JAGPGQ010000330.1 GCA_018055925.1 Micropruina sp. | reverse complement strand
ACGAGTAGTAGCCGCTGGCCCAGCCGGCGTAGGTGGGGCCGCCCTCCCAGTAGGGCACCCGGCGGTCGTCGCGCTCCACGGTGCGGATGTAGGGGTCCGCGCCCTCCTCGATCCGCGCCGCATCGGCTGCGCAGGCCGGCACGCTGCGTCCCTGCCAGCCGACGTTGCACATCGACGGCCCATGGCCGGGGTTGAAGAAGCAGGGCGGACGCCGCGACGGCATCGGCTCGCCGGCCGCCCGGGCGGTCAGCCGGGCGGTCGTCCAGCGGCCCTCCTCGAGCAGTTCGGTGACCACGCTGAGTTCGTCGGGGGTGCGGGCCGCGGCCAGGGCGGCGGCCGCTCGGACGTGCAGCGAGGCCGCGTGCTGATACTCGCCCGCGATCAGCGGATGGTCGTCGGCCGTGGTCAGCAGGCGTTTCAGGGCGTCGGCGAAGAGAGTGACGTCGGCCTCCGCCGCACGTTTCGCCAGCGCCAGGGTGCGCGCCCGTTCGACCTGGGTGCGGCGCGCCTGGGCCACGGCGCGGCGGGCGATCACGACGAACGCCGTGGCTGCAGCAGCCACGATAAGCACCGCGCCGAGATAGTCCATCCCGACATTGTGCACACAGATGCTGCCGTGTCACCAAAATTTCCGTGAGAATTTTCCGTGCGACACAAAGCTGAGAATCTGAGAACTGTCGCAAGGATTCTCAGGGTATCTGCTCGATGGTGCACAGCGCGGCCCCGCTGGTCACCGTGGCGCCGGGTTCGGCACGCAGCTGCCGGACGATCCCCGCGCGATGGGCGAGCACCGGCTGCTCCATCTTCATCGCCTCCAGGACGACCACCAGATCGCCCTCCGCGACCGGATCGCCCTCGGCGACCGCCACCCGGACGATGGTGCCCTGCATGGGCGCGGTGAGTTCCGCGGACGCCGTCGCCACGGCGTGCGTCGCCCGGCCGCGGCGCGCCGGGCGGGACGGCTGCGCGGTCCCGGCGCGAGCCGGCGCGACCAGGTCGGCGGGCAGCCGGACCTCGAGCCGGCGGCCGTCCACCTCGACCACGTAGCTCTGCCGCCCGGCCGGCTCCGCGTCCGGCGCCGGGCCGGCGTAGGGCTCGATCCGGTTGTCGAACTCGGTCTCGATCCAGCGGGTATGAACGCCGAAGGCGCCGTCGGCGGCGACGAACGCCGGCTCGTCCAGCACCGCGGCGTGGAACGGCAGCGCCGACGGCATGCCCTCCAGCACGGTCTCGGCGAGCGCCCGGCGGGCCCGCTGCAGGGCCTGCTCGCGGTCGGCGCCGGTGACCACGATCTTGGCCACCAGTGAGTCGAACGCCCCCGGCACCGCCATGCCGGCCAGGTAGCCCTCGTCGACCCGCACGCCGGGTCCGGCCGGCGGCCGCCACGCGGTGAGCGTGCCCGGCGCGGGCATGAAGGAGCGCCCCGGGTCCTCGGCGTTGATCCGGAACTCGATGGAGTGCCCGCGCAGCACCGGGTCGGCGTAACCGAGCGGTTCGCCGGCGGCGATGCGGAACTGCTCCCGCACCAGGTCGAGGCCGCTGACCTCCTCGGACACCGGGTGCTCCACCTGCAGGCGGGTGTTCACCTCCAGGAAGCTGATCGTGCCGTCGGTGCCGACCAGGAACTCGCAGGTGCCGGCGCCGACGTAGCCGGCCTCGTGCAGGATCGCCTTGCTGGCCTCGTACAGCTGGGTGCGCTGCGCCTCGGTGAGGAACGGGGCCGGCGCCTCCTCGACCAGCTTCTGGTGCCGGCGCTGCAGCGAGCAGTCCCGGGTGGAGACCACCACCACCGTGCCGTGGCCGTCAGCCAGGCATTGGGTCTCGACGTGCCGGGGCCGGTCCAGGTAGCGCTCCACGAAGCACTCGCCGCGGCCGAAGGCGGCCACCGCCTCCCGGGTGGCGGACTCGAACAGCTCGGGCACCTCGGCCAGCGTCCGGGCCACCTTCAGGCCGCGTCCGCCGCCGCCGTAGGCGGCCTTGATCGCGATCGGCAGGCCGTGCTGTTCGGCGAACGCGACCACCTCGTCCGCACCGGACACCGGGTCGGAGGTGCCCGGCACGAGCGGCGCGCCCACCTTCTCGGCCAGGTGCCGGGCCCGGACCTTGTCGCCGAGTTCCTCGATCGCCTCCGGCGGCGGGCCGATCCAGACCAGGCCGGCCTCGATCACGGCCCGGGCGAAGGCGGCGTTCTCGGCCAGGAAGCCGTAGCCGGGATGGACGGCGTCCGCGCCCGAGCGGGCGGCGACGGCCAGCAGCTTGTCGATGTCCAGGTAGGTCTCGCCCGGCGCGCGCCCGTCCAGCGAGAACGCCTCGCCGGCGAGCCGGACGAACAGCGCGTCGGCGTCCGGCTCGGCGTAGGCGGCCACGCTGGCGAGCCCGGCGTCCGCGGCGGCGCGGATCACCCGGACGGCGATCTCGCCCCGGTTGGCCACCAGGACCTTGGAGAATTCGCCCATCGCGCGGCGTCCTTTCTGGGTGTTCGGTGTCTGAGGGGTTCAGTGTCGGAGTGCGGCCCGCCAGGCACCGGGCCCCGGCGCCGGTGCGAGCCGGAGCCGGTTGCGCGGCGAGCCCCACGTGCGCGGGGGCTCGGCGGCCGGTTCGTCGGGGGCGTCGCGCCGGCCGAGCAGGACGGCGGTCAGCGCGGCCAGTTCGGCGTCGGTGGGTTGCCCGCGGACGACGATCGCGCCGGTCACAGCGGGATGTTCCCGTGCTTCTTGGGCGGCAGCTGGACCCGCTTGGTGCGCAGCAGCCGCAGTCCCCGGGCGATCTCGGCGCGGGTGTCCCGGGGGGCGATCACCCGGTCGACGTAGCCGCGCTCGGCCGCGATCCACGGGTTGGAGAGCTCGTCGTTGTAGGCATCCACCAGGTCGGCCCGGCGCCCGATCGGATCGTCCGCCTTGGCCAGTTCGCGGCGGTACAGGATGTTCACCGCGCCCTCGGCGCCCATCACGGCGATCTGCGCGGTCGGCCAGGCCAGGTTCAGGTCGGCGCCCAGGTGCTTGGAGCCCATCACGTCGTAGGCGCCGCCGTAGGCCTTGCGGGTGATCACGGTGACCAGCGGCACGGTCGCCTCGGCGTAGGCGTAGAGCAGCTTCGCCCCGCGCCGGATGATGCCGTTCCACTCCTGGTCGATGCCGGGCAGGAAGCCGGGCACGTCGACGAAGGTCAGCACCGGCACGTTGAACGCGTCGCAGGTGCGGACGAACCGGGCCGCCTTCTCGGAGGCGTCGATGTCGAGGCAGCCGGCGTAGACCATCGGCTGGTTGGCCACCACGCCGACCGGACGGCCCTCCACGCGGCCGAAGCCGCAGATCACATTGGCGGCGAACCGGGCGTGGACCTCGCAGAACTCGCCGTCGTCCAGCACCCGGGTGATCACCTCGTGCATGTCGTAGGGCTGGTTCGGGGCGTCCGGGATGAGGGTGTCCAGGGCGTCGGCGTCGGCGTCGGCGTCCGGGTCGGTGGCCAGCACCGGCGGCTCGTCCAGGTTGTTCGGCGGCA
>JAGPGQ010000100.1 GCA_018055925.1 Micropruina sp. | reverse complement strand
TCGGCGACGGTCACGTCGAAGTCCGACGCGATGGTCTCTTCGGCGACCCCGGCGGCCTCCGCGGCCCCGGCGAAGTAGCGGATCCTCATCGACTCATCCTCCAATGGCGCTCATGGTGCGGGCCGGCTGGACGAACCCAGCCTCGCCGATGCCGTGCGCGGCCGCCTTGCGGCCCTGGGCACCGGCCCACAGCTCGGCGATCTCCTCGTCCGGCGCTCCGGCCCGCAGCGGCGTCCGCAGGTCGGTTTCGGTCCGCGAGAACAGGCAGGTGCGCATCTGGCCGTCCGCAGTGATCCGGGTCCGGTCGCAGGCCCCGCAGAACGGCGCGGTCACCGAGGCGATCACACCCAGGTGCCCGCCCGGCTGGGTGGCGTCCGGCAGCACCCGCCACAGTTCGGCGGGGGCCGCCCCGCGCGGCTCGACGGCCGCCGTCAGCGTGAACCGCTCGGCCAGCAGCGCGAGGATCTCGGCCTGGGTGACCATCTGGGAGCGGTCCCACTCGCCCTTCGGGCCCAGCGGCATCTGCTCGATGTAGCGCAGCTGGTAGCCGCGCTCCAGGCAGAACTCGGCCAGCGGCACCACGTCGCACTCGTTGACGCCGCGCATGATGACACTGTTCACCTTCACCGGCAGCAGCCCGGCGGCCTCGGCCGCGGCCAGCCCGGCCAGCACGGCGTCCAGCCGGTCCCGTCGGGCAAGGCGGGCGTAACGCTGCGGATCGAGCGAGTCCAGGGACACGTTGACCCGGTTCAAACCGGCCTTGGCAAGGTCTTTCACCCGCTTGTCGAGGCCGATCCCATTGGTCGTGAGGGACAGTTCGGGGGCGCGTCCGGCGCGGGTGCGAAGCCGGCTCACCTCGCCGACGATGTGCTCCAGGGAGCGGCGTAGCAACGGCTCGCCGCCCGTGAACCGCACCTTGGTGACACCCAGCAGTTCGACCGCGATCGCGATCAACCGGATCACCTCGGCGTCGGTCAGCACCTCCTCGGTGGGGAACCAGGCCAGCCCCTCGGGGGGCATGCAGTAAGTGCAGCGCAGATTGCAGCGGTCGGTGAGCGACACCCGCAGATCCGTGGCCACCCGGCCGTGTGCATCCGCCAGTAACAGCGGAGAACGCGCCCGAACAGTCATAGCCGACAGGCTACGCGAACCCGAACCGCGCCCGCCGGGGGTTCGGTGCACTCGTCCCGGTCGACTCCGGCGCGGCCCCGGCGGCGGCTGTGCTGCGGCACGGCGTGGCCGGTGTCATCATGGAAGCGATGAGCATCGCCGAATCGCCGCCGACCGAAGGCCGGGACCGTCTGGGCCCGACCCGCCGACGGGTGCTCGCCCATCTGCAGGAGGTGGCCGATCCACTCGGGTCGGACACTCTCGCCACGGCGCTCGGCCTGCACGCCAACACCGTCCGGTTCCACCTCGACGCGCTGATCCGGGACGGGCTGGTCCGCCGGCTGCTCGACCGCCAGGGACGGCAGGGACGACCGCGGGTGCTCTACAGCGCCGCCCCGGAGGGCCCTTCGGTGTCGGACCTGCCGTTCCGGGCGCTGGCCGAGACCCTGCTCGCGTTCGTCCGCGACCACGACGACGTGCTGTCTCCCGAGGCGATCGGCGAATCCTGGGGACGGTCGATGGTCGGGAATTCGGCGAAGACCTCGATCGAGGCACTGGTGGACGAGGTGAACCGGCTCGGCCTGACCTCGCGGCTCACCACCGACGAGGTCGGCGAACTCGTCGAGATCGTCCGCTGCCCCGTTCCGCGACCTGACCGTGGGTGGCGATCAGACGGTGTGCCGGATTCACCTCGGCATGCTGCGCGGCTACCTCTCCGCGGGCGACGCCGAGCACACGGTGACCGAGTTGCGGCCGTGGGTCGGTCCCGAGTTGTGCATCGCCCGGCTGGCCCGGGTGGCTCCTGACCGCACGTCCGCGTGCGAAGCCGAGGACTCCTGATCGGGCCACCGCGGAGATCCCGGCGTTCGCCGGGATGACGGGACTGCGCAACCCGTCGTCATCCGGGATCTCCGCACAACCGGTGTCCCTCAGCCTCGATCCACCGCTCTGCGCCCAATACGCGACCCCAGCCGCGCACCCCGGCTGCGCACCCCGGCTGCGCCGTCCAGGCTCGCCGTACGACCTGGTACGCCTTCGCGCACCCGGCTGCCCAGGGCACCCATCCGGTGCCGCTCGCCACGGCGCCCATCGGCGGATCGAGCCTCAGATCCCGCAGTCCTCCAGGAGGTCCGTGACCAACGCGGCGATCGGCGACCGCTCGGAACGGGTCAGGGTCACATGCGCGAACAGCGGATGTCCCTTCAGCTTCTCCACCACCGCGACCACGCCGTCGTGCCGGCCCACCCGCAGGTTGTCGCGCTGCGCGACGTCGTGGGTAAGGACGACCCGCGAGTTCTGGCCGATCCGCGACAGCACGGTCAGCAGCACGTTGCGTTCCAGCGACTGCGCCTCGTCCACGATCACGAAGGCGTCGTGCAGCGAGCGTCCCCGGATGTGGGTGAGCGGCAGCACCTCCAGCAGGTCACGGGCCAGCACCTCGTCGATCACGTGCCGGTTGGTGACCGAGCCGAGGGTGTCGAAGACGGCCTGCGCCCAGGGCGACATCTTCTCGCCCTCAGAGCCCGGCAGGTAGCCCAGCTCCTGGCCACCGACCGCGTACAGCGGACGGAAGACGATCACCTTCGAATGCAGCTGGCGCTCCAGCACCGACTCCAGGCCGGCGCACAGCGCGAGCGCCGACTTGCCGGTGCCGGCCTTGCCACCCAGGCTCACGATGCCCACGGACGGATCCAGCAACAGGTCGAGCGCCACCCGCTGCTCGGCGGAACGGCCATGGATGCCGAAGCAGTCCCGCTCACCGCGCACCAGCCTCACCGTGCCGTCGGGCTGCACCCGGCCGAGGGCCGACGATCCGGAGGCGTGCAGGACCACCCCGCTGTGGCACGGCAGGTCGACCGCCTCGGGGATCAGCGCGCTCCCCTGCGCATACAGGGTCTCGACCGCGGCCGCCGCGACCTCGACCTCCGCCATGCCCGTCCAGCCGGTGTCGGCGGGCTGTTCGTGCAGATACTCCTCGGCGGCCAGGCCGACCGCGGACGCCTTCACCCGCAGCGGCACGTCCTTGCTGACCAGGACGACGTCGCGGCCCTCGGCGGAGTAGTTGAGCGCCACCGACAGGATCCGCGAGTCGTTGTCGCCGAGCCGGAATCCCGGCGGCAGCACCGACTGATCGGAGTGGTTCAGCTCCACGTGCAGCGTGCCGCCACCCTCGTTGACCCGCAGCGGCAGGTCGAGGCGTCCGTTGGCCAGCCGGAGCTCGTCCAGGTAGCGCAGCGCGGTGCGGGCGAAGTAGCCCAGTTCGGGGTGCTGCCGCTTGGCCTCCAACTCCGAGATCACGACGATCGGCACGATCACCTCGTGCTCGTCGAAGTTGCGCAGGGCATGTGGGTCGCTGAGCAGGACGGAGGTGTCGATCACATAGGTCCGCACGGTGGTGGCGGTCTCGGGAACTCGACGCGTACTGCTGGCAGTTCGGGGCACGAGAGCGATCCTGTCCTGAGGCCGCACGCTGCACCCGCGCCGGCCTCACGTGGTGTGTCAGCCGGGAAGGGCCGGGCCTGGTGCGGGCCCGCGGGTTCGACCCGTTGGGGTCAAACGAACCATCGTTCCTCCTGGACGGTCACCGGGAGGTGGCCGTAACTGCACTGTAGGCAGGCCCGCCGGGCTTCGACGGGAACGGCGCGCGGGCGTCATCCGAAGTTCAGATTCGGCCCGGTGCGCCGCCGACGACGGCCACGCAGCCCTCGAGGTGGTCGTCCACGTAACCCAGCGCCTGCATCGCCGCATAGGCCGTGGTCGGCCCGACGAACCTCAGGCCCAGGCGCTTCAGGGCCTTCGCCAGGGCGACCGACTCGGCCGTGGACGCCGGCAGCTCGCCGAGGTGCGCGGGCCGTACCGGCCGGACGGCGGGACGGTGCTCCTCGAAGACGTCGGCGAGCAGCCCACCGGTCTCGTGCAGCGCGAGCAGGGCACGGGCGTTGGCGATCGTCGCCTCGATCTTGGCCCGGTTGCGGACGATGCCGGCGTCGGCGAGCAGGCGTACCACGTCCGCCTCGCCGAACCCGGCGACGACGGCCGGATCGAAGCCCGCGAACGCCGTCCGGAACCCCTCCCGTTTGCGCAGGATCGTGATCCAGGACAGGCCCGACTGGAACGCCTCGAGGCTGAGTCGTTCGAAGAGTTCGCGTTCGTCGGGGCTGTGGATCGGCGGCACACCCCACTCGGTGTCGTGATAGGCCTCGTAGAGCGGGTCACCCGTCCCGAAGCAGCGCAGGATCGTCATGCGCGGAGCATAGGAGCCGCCGCCGACACTTCCGTGCGCCCCTTCGGCTCCACACGAAAGGCCCTGCCTAACTATCTCTGCCCTCCCGTCGACGGGAGGGCAGAGATAGTTAGGCAGGGCTTTTAGGCGGGTGCTGGTACCGGCGGCAGATCGGGCGGACGTCCGGGATCAGCGGCCGAACCGGCGTTCCCGTTCGGCGTAGGAGCGCAGCGCCCGGATGAAGTCGACCTTGCGGAAGTCCGGCCACAACGCCTCGTGGAAGTAGAACTCGCTGTGCGCCGACTGCCAGATCAGGAAGCCGGACAGGCGTTGTTCGCCCGAGGTGCGGATCACCAGGTCGGGGTCGGGCTGCCCGGCCGTGTACAGGTGGGAGGCGATCTGGTCGATCTCGAGGGTCCGGGCCAGGTCGTCCAGGCTCCTGCCCTTCGCCGCCTCGGCCGCCAGCAGGGAGCGGAAGGCGTCCCGCAGTTCGTGCCGGCCGCCGTACGAGACCGCGATGTTGACGTGCATGCCGACCCGGCCCTCGGTGCTCGCGGACGCCTCGCGCAGCCGGGCCGCCATCGCGGCCGGCAGCAGGTTCAGGTCGCCGACGATCTGCACCCGCCACGGGCCGTCGGCGGCCAGGTCGACCACCAGGTCCTCGATCACCTGCAGCAGGGGTCCGAACTCGTGGTCGCCGGAGCGGTCGAGGTTCTCGGTCGACAGCACCCACACGGTGACCGTCGGGATGCCCACCTCTTCGCACCAGCCGACGAATTCCTTGAGCTTGTCGGCTCCCGCGTCGTAGCCGACGGCGACCGGTTCGTCGGGCGCGTTGCGCCGGGCCCAGCGGCGGTTGCCGTCGGCCATCACGGCCACGTGGCGGGGCAGCCGGTCCGGGGTCAGCTCGGCGAGCAGCCGCTGCTCGTAGGTTCGATACAGCAACCCGGTCGGGTCGAGCGCTGACAACGCCCGGGCGACGCGGGTGGTCCACTCCATGCCGCTCAGACTACCGGCGCCCCGCCCCTATCGGGCGGCTAGGTTGCGCAACGGCTCGCCGGCCAGCAGCCGCTGCAGGTTGTCGGTGATGAACTCCTTGGTGTGCAGCGGACGGCCGCCCGCATTGTGCGGGGTGATGATCGTCCGAGGCGCGTCCCACAACGGCGAATCCTCCGGCAGCGGCTCCACCTGGGTCACATCGAGGGCGGCGCCGCCCAGGGTGCCGGCGCGCAGCGCGGCGACCAGGTCGTCCTCGTCGATCGCGTTGCCGCGACCCACGTTCACCACCCAGGCATGGGCCGGCAGCAGCGCCAGCCGCCGGGCGTCGAGCACCCGGTCGGTGGCCGGGCTCTTGGGCAGCACCAGCACCAGGACGTCGGTGTCGGCCAGCAGTTCGTCCACGTCACCGGTGGCCACCACCGGGAAGCCGTCGCGCTCGCCGGCGCTGCGGGCCACGCCGGTGACCGTCGCCCCGAAGGCGGCGAACCGGGCGGCCGCCGTCCGTCCGATCGATCCGAATCCCCAGATGGTCACCCGGGAGCCGATCAGCGTGGTGAGCGTCCTGCCGTCGTGCAGCGGACGGAAGCCGCCGAGTTCCTCGGCCCAGCGATGCTCGGCCTGGGCGGCCAGTGACTCCGGGATCTGGCGCAGCCCGGCGAGCGCCAGGGCGACGGTGTGCTCGGCGACGGTCTCGTCGTGGAAGCCCCGCCCCGTGGTCACCTGGACGCGGTCCGGGAAGCCCGCCGCGAGCACCGGATCGGGCCCGGCGGTCAGGGTCTGGATCCAGCGCAGGTTGGGTGCGCCCACGAGCTGGTCGATGATCGGGGACGCGAATCCCCAGACGACCGCGGCGTCGGCCGCCAGGTGATCCGGGGTGAGATCGGCGTCGGGGTCGTAGCTGAGCACCTCGACCCCATCGATCGGGTCGAGCGTGGACGGGGCATCGGTGGGGACGATCAGGCGCATGGGCCCACTGTGGCACGCCCGGCCCGGGTGGTGCCGCATGTTCATCGCCCCGGACGCCCGCCCCGTCCTCGACACCGGCGGTCAGCCCGCGCACGCCACCGACTACCGCGCCAACGCCGGGGCCCAGTGCCCCGGCCACCAACCTTCGCCCGCTGCGCGACGCCCGGACGCCGCCTCGCCACGTTCTCCTCAGTCACCAGACGACCCGGCATGACTCCCTCGTCGGCCTTGCGAGGCATCCGACCGGACACCGCTCGCCAGGACGAACGTCGATGGCCGCGGCACTAGCGCAGCGTGACCAGCGCGATCGCGACGAAGTGGCAGATCGCCGCGACGATCGTGCAGGCGTGGAAGATCTCGTGGTAGCCGAAGTAGCGCGGGGACGGGTCCGGGCGCTTGAGCGCGTAGACGACCGCGCCGCCGCTGTAGACGAACCCGCCGACGGCGATCAGCACGAACGCCGGGAGCGGCGCGTTGGCCCAGAACTCACCGATCCAGCCGAGCGCCGCCCACCCCATCAACAGGTAGAGCAGCGTGTGCAGCCAGCGCGGCGACGAGATCCAGACCAGGTTGAAGAACACCCCCGCCAGCGCGGTGAGCCAGACCACCCATAGCAGGACGGCTCGGCTCCCCGGGCCGAGCAGGGCCAGTGCCAACGGCGTGTAGGACGCCGCGATGAACACGAAGATGTTCGCGTGATCCAGCCGGCGCAGCATCAGCTGGGTCCGTTCGCCCCAGTTGCCGCGGTGGTAGGTGGCGCTGACCCCGAACAGCTCGACGGCGGCGAGCAGCCAGACCGCACCGCCGATCCGGCCGGTGAGGGTGGGTGCGAGCACGATCAGAGTGAGGCCGGCCAGCAGTGCGATCGGGGTCATGGCAAGGTGCAGCCAGCCCCGCATCAGCGGTTTGGTGATCGGCAGCTCGGTGCGCCCCTTCTCATGTCCTGGCAGAGTAGACACAATAGTTACGGTACCGTAAGTTACGCCTCCGTAGCAAACGCGGTGGTGGGACGGCGATTGGGTGCCGGGTCCGGACGCCGCGGACCGCGGCCGTCCCTCGACGGACGCGTGCGTCGCGAGCCCCCGGGGCGGACGCCTTGGGCGTCACGAAGAGTGAGCGTGCCGGAGCCGATCGGGCGTGCGGCTACACCCGCTTCCACAGCGCGGCCCGCAGCTCCCGCACCGTGGTCGCCGGGGCGAAGCAGACTGTGCCCCGGCACACGTAGGCGGTCGTAACGCCGTCGCGGGCGGGCCGATCGTCGAAATGGTGGGCGAAGCCGGGCGTCCCGGCCGGACCGGCGACCAGGGCGGTGCCGGCCGGCGCCATCCGGGCCGCGGCGCGGACGAGTTCGTCCGCCCGGGTGCGTTCGGGGGTGACCAGCACGGCGACCGCCGGAGCCAGTCGCTTGTCGGCCTGGTCGGCGATCAGGACGTCGGCGAACGCCCACCCGGCGAACCTCGGCGCCACCTCCAGCACACCGTGCAGGGTGGCCGCCGCCGCATCGGCGCGAGCGGCGAGGTCGGCCCGGTCGGCCAGCAGCCCCACCAGCCGCAGCGCGGCGACCAGGCATGCGGTCCCGGACGGGGTCGGATTGTCCGAGGTGTCCCGTGCCCGGGCGAACGGCTGGACGCCGGTGCCGCCCGCGGGCGCGTCGTGGAAGCCGCCGTCCTCGGCCCCGAAGCGATCCAGCGCGGATTCGAGCAGACCGGCGGCCCGCTCCAGCCACACCGATTCGCCGATCGCCCCGGTGAGCCGGGCGTATCCGAGCGCCAGGGCCCCGTGATCGTCCGCCATGCCGGCGGTGTCGCCGGCAACGCCGTCCAGGCTGGTGCGCCGCAGCTCGCCGTCGATCACCTGCCGCCAGGACGCCTCGGCCGCCCGCTCGGCGAGCACCAGCCACTCTGGCTCGTCGAAGACCAGCGCCGCGTTCACCAGGGAGTCGATCGCGAAACCGTTCCAGGCGGCGACCAGCTTGTCGTCGCGGGCCGGCGCGAACCGTCCCGACCGCACCTCGCGCAACCGGTCGAGCACGCCGTCCAGCCGGGCCCAGTCGGGCGTCCCGCGCAATTGGAGGGTGGAGAGTCCGTGCTCGAAGGTGCCGCGCTCGGTGACGTGGAAGATCTCGCAGGCCCAGTCGGCGTCGGTTTCGCCGAGTGCATCGGTCAGCAGTTCCGGCGACCAGACGTAGTAGATGCCCTCGTGCACCATGCCGCGGATGTCGCACGAATCGGCGTCCAGGCTCGCGGCGAAGCCGCCACCGTCCAGCTGCAGCTCGTCGGCGAGGCAGCGGACGATCCCCCGCACGGTCCGCTCGAACAGCAGCCGAAGCCCGCGGTCGTGGTCGGCGGTGCGACACCAGGCGCGGGTGTAGCTGCCGAGCAGCAGCGCATTGTCGTACAGCATCTTCTCGAAGTGCGGCACCACCCAGGCGGCGTCGACGCTGTAGCGGTGGAAGCCGCCGCCCACCTGGTCGTGGATGCCGCCGCGCAGCATCGCCTCGAGGCTCCGTTGCGCCAGGTCGACCGAGGCCGGCTCACCGGTGACCAGCAGGGCATCGACCAGCCCGGGAGCCGGGAATTTGGGGGCGCCGCCGAAACCGCCGTGCACCGGGTCGAAATCGGCCGACACCTTCTCGTAGAGCCCGGCCAGGTCCAGTTCCTCGGGGGCCGGGAGCGCGCCGAACTCTCCGTCGACGTGGGCGACGATGGCATCGGCGCTGGTCAGCACCTCATCGCGGCGGGACGCCCAGGCGTCCGCCAGGGCGCCGATCACCTGCGTGAAGGACGGCATCCCGCGACCGGGCTGGGGTGGGAAGTAGGTGCCGGCGAAGAACGGCCGGCCCTCGGGGGTGAGGAAGACCGTCATCGGCCAGCCGCCCTGGCCGGTGAGCGCCTGGGTGGCCTTCATGAACACCGCGTCGACGTCCGGACGCTCCTCGCGGTCGACCTTGATGGCCACGAAGTCGCTGTTCACCAGGCGGGCGACCTCGTCGTCCTCGAACGACTCATGGGCCATCACGTGGCACCAGTGGCAGGCGGCGTACCCAACGCTGAGCAGGATCGGGACGTCGCGGCGCTTCGCCTCGGCGAAGGCCTCCGGCCCCCATTCCCACCAATCCACTGGATTCTCCGCGTGTTGGAGCAGGTACGGACTCGTCGCCGTTGCCAGCCGGTTGGCCATTCCCTGTCACTCCTGCCAGTGGTGTTCGCATCAAGAACCCTTGAGTGATGCGAACAAGCGATGCACATCTCCTTGTGGAGGCACTCTGCACGGCGTGTCGCGCCGATTGCCTGACTCCAGCCTAGGAGAGGAGTGTTCGCGATGGTGTCGCGCAGGAAGTCAACCGGCTCACCCAGGGCAGGAACACCGCGTGGACGGCACCGATTGGCGTCTGCGCGTTCGCGATCTCCTTGCGCGCATGGGCCTGGTGGCGGTGTTCCTGCACGCCAGCTCGATGTCGACCGCCCAGATCGTCGACGTCCAGGGCCAGCCGTTCACCTTCTTCGGCACGGACTTCGGCTTCCCCTACACCGAGACCAACCTGGCGCGGTCCCTCGGCATCGAGGTCGCCCACAGGACCATCCGCTGGAACTGCCCGAGTTCGGCACGATTCCGGTCGACATCGTCTTCGGCGGCCAGTTCTGAACCGGGTCGGCCGCCGCCCGAAAGTTCCGCTGCCCGACCGCCGGGTGATGGGACGCCGCTGAGTTCTGTTCGGCCGGCGCTTCTGGGGTGTGGCGATCTCGACATCGCCGTCCGATGGAGGGAACGCTGCTGAGTTCCGTTCGGCCGGTGCTTCTGGGGGTGTGGCGATCTCGACATCGCCGTCCGATGGAGGGAACGCTGGCCGCTTTCGTGTCGTGACCCGAAATCCGGTGGGGTTTCCCTTGATCGGTGAGCGATGTCGAGATCGCCCACCTCCCGGACGGGCGGCTCGGAGTCGCCAACCTCCCGGACGGGCGACTCCGGGTCGCCAACCTCCCGGACCGGCGACTCCGGGTCGCCAACCTCCCGGACCGGCGACTCCGGGCCACCAACCTCCCGGACCGGCGACTCCGGGCCACCAACCTCCCGGACCGGCGACTCCGGGCCACCAACCTCCCGGACCGGCGACTCCGGGCCACCAACCTCCCGGACCGGCGACTCCAGGCCACCAACCTCCCGGTCTACGAGTCCACATGCCGGGCCGTATATCCCGGGAGCAGCCCGGCCTGGCATCTTCAAGCGCCGACGATTGGCAAGGAACGCGGGCGCGTCCCGCCGACCACGAGGGCCAGCGTCACGCCTCCGGCGTGCGGCGGGCCAGGCTCGACGCATCCAATCGGCCCCAGTCCGCCACGGCGAAGTCGGAGCGGCCCGCGGCGAGTTCCACCGACGGGAAACGCTGTCCGTACGCGCCCCTCGCGGTCTGGGCCAAGAGCTCGACCGGGACGGTCATCGCTGCGGCGGCGTCGATGCTGATCTCGCTCAGGTCGTCGGCGGTGGTGATGGTCACGGTCTCTCGTCCCAGCGACAGGCCATCGATCCGGAGCGCATGAATGGACGTCCCGTCGGAGCGGCCGTGCACGACGCTCACGGTCTTGCCGTCACCGCGCGTGCGGACGGACAGCGATCCGGGGCGGACCTCCAACTCGTCGACCGAACCGGCAGTGACGGGCACGTCCCACAGGGCCGTCGAGGTCCCGGCATGGCCGTTCACCAGGGCGAGATGGTAGACGCCGTCGCCGGTGCCGCGGATGGTGATCGTCAGCGTCTCGTCATCGGGCAGCAGGTACAGGCCCTCGACGCCGACGATCGCGCCGGGAACGTCGCCGTAGCTCTTCTCGCCGGCGATCCCGAACCGGCGACCGGAGCCATCGGTGACGACCGCCGTCGCCGGGCCGGGCATCGCCAGGAAGCTCGTCGGCATCGAGACGTCGCTCAGCCAGCAGCGATCCAGGGAGACGTGGCTGAGCGTCCACCGGCGGCTGCTGTCGCGGTTGTCGGCGACGGGCGGACCGGCGCTGTTCTGGTGGCTGATCGCGAACGTCGTGCCCGCACCGCTGCCGTCGATGTCGATGAACGTCTCGTTGCCCGGCCCGATGGGTTGCGCGTTGTCGTAGACGACGACGCGCACATCCCAGGCCTCGCCCGCCTTCGGATACTCGATGCGGATCGGCAGCAGACCGTGCGACCGGGACAGCTTGCGGACGTATCCGTTCGTCAGGATCGTCCCCGAGGGCATCAGCTGCATGATCGGCGCGATCGCGCGACGGTCGGCCTCGCTCATCGAGATCATCCGCCGGAAGGTCGCGGCGATCTCGTCCGCGCTGGTCCGGGCACGACCGACACCGGCGGCCGATTGCTCGGCGAGAATGCCCAGCAACTCCTCCGACAGGATGTGTCCCTGCGCGATCGTCAGCTCGCGCTCGACCTGCGCCATGGTCGCGTACCTCGGCCAGAGCGGGCCTTCGCCGCCCCAGTACGCCTCGGCCGCGGTGGTGGAGAAGCCGCTGGACAGTCCCGGCCGCGTGTTGTTGAAGAAGTCGAGGTAGAACGCGTACCAGGCGCCGGTCAGCACCGGGTTCATGACCCACTGCTGGTCCACCTCGAATCCGCCGTAGGTCTCCCGGAAGGTGCTCATGCCGGCGAAGCCCCCGGCCGGATTGTTGCTGAACCGGTAGCCGTCGCGGCCGACGTCGAATCCGGTGTCGATGACGTGCCGCAGCGGCAGGTCGAGCGATGCCGTGGGCACCCCGTCCGAGCCACGGACCGCGATCCTGGCGACCCCACCGGGGTCTTCGAACATTCCGGACGGCGCCGGAAGCAGCACCGTGATGGACGTGCCCGTGCTGGCCGACGGGACGAGTTCCTGGTCGCGGAACAGCACCCGGCTGTCGGGGCTGAAACCCGACCCGCTGATCACCACGGTCTGGCCGAGGCGGGCGGGCGAGGGGGTGACCGACGCGATGGATGCCAGCACCGTCAGGGACGCCAGGTTGCTGGTATCCGAGCCCGAGGCGACCACCACATCGGCATATCCCGCGGGGAGCGAGGGGACGACGGCGGTGAGGATCGTGTCGGAGACGAACGTCGTCGACACGAAGCGATCACCGATCGTCGCGACCATGCCCGTGACGAAGTTCGCGCCGAGCAGTTGCACCGTCTCGCCGACGTGGGCCGCTTCGGGCATCACCCGCCGCAGCTGCGGATCGGTCCACTTGTCGACGAACTCCGCCTCGGTGATGACCAGCGCCGTGAGGGTGCCGGGGTCGCCCTCGTTCCCCTCGGCGCCCGGGTCTCCCGGGACGCCGGCGCGTCCGGGCGAACCGGCGCGCTCCGGTCGTGCACCGCAGGCGGGGTTCTTGGGCTGGCCCGGCGCTCCGCCCAGGCCGAACAGCCCGAAGATCCCGGGCGTGCCGGCTTCGCCGCCTCGGCCGCCGCCGTTGTCGATCCGGAATCCCCGCTCGAGCACGGCCTC
>JAGPGQ010000329.1 GCA_018055925.1 Micropruina sp. | reverse complement strand
CGTCGCGTGGAATCGCCACCGCGACACGTTCCGACGCCCCCGGCTCGAGCTCGACCCGGCCGAACCCGGCCAGCTGCACCGCGGGGGTCGGGACGGGCACCGGCAGCTCGCCGACGTAGACCTGGACCGTAGATCAGTGATGCCGACTTCCCACGCCGCCCGTCACCGCCGGTCCGCGCATCCCCCGGCGGTCCGGTCACCACGGCGCGGGCCGTTAGGCTTGCCCCTGCCGTCTGTCGAGGGAGGTCTGCGACCTCGTGTGTGTCAAGAGAGGTCTGCGACGTGATCACCCGCCTGTCCAAGTTGTTCGTCCGCACGCTGCGCGACGACCCGGCCGACGCCGAGGTCGCCAGCCATCGGTGGCTGGTCCGCGCCGGCTACATCCGGCGCGCCGCCCCGGGGATCTACAGCTGGCTGCCGCTGGGCCTGCGGGTTCTTGCCAAGGTGGAGGCCATCGTCCGCGAAGAGATGGACGCCATCGGCGCCCAGGAGGTGCGCTTTCCGGCGCTGCTGCCGCGCGAGCCCTACGAGGCGACGAACCGGTGGACGGAATACGGGCCCAACCTGTTCCGGCTCGCCGACCGGAAGGGCGGCGACTACCTGCTCGGTCCCACGCACGAGGAGATGTTCACCCTGCTGGTGAAGGACCTGTACAGCTCCTACAAGGACCTTCCGCTGAGCCTGTACCAGATCCAGACCAAGTACCGCGACGAGGCGCGGCCCCGGGCCGGCATCCTGCGCGGCCGCGAGTTCGTGATGAAGGACTCCTACTCCTTCGACGTCGACGACGCCGGGCTGGAGGCGTCCTACCAGGCGCATCGGCAGGCCTACATCGCGATCATGAACCGGCTCGGGCTGGAGTTCGTCATCGTCCGGGCGACGTCCGGCGCGATGGGCGGCTCGGCGTCCGAGGAGTTCCTGGCGGTCGCCGAGTCGGGTGAGGACACCTTCGTCCGCTCGCCGGGCGGGTATGCCGCCAATGTCGAGGCCGTCGTCCGGCCGCTGGCCGCGGAGGTGGACGCCTCCGGGCTGCCGGCGGCGCACGTCGAGGACACCCCGGACACCCCGACCATCGACACGCTGGTGGCGCTGAGCAACGCGCGCTTCCCGCGTCCGGACCGGCCCTGGCGGGCGTCCGACACGCTGAAGAACGTGGTGTTCATGCTGGCTTACCCCGACGGCACCCGGACGCCGCTGGCGATCGGCCTGCCGGGCGACCGCGAGGTGGACCTGAAGCGGCTGGAGGCCGCCGTCGCGCCCGCGGAGGTGGAGCCGTTCGGCGAGACCGACTTCGAGGCCTACCCGGATCTGGTGAAGGGCTACATCGGTCCGGGGGCGCTCGGCCTGGGCGAGTTCGACGGGGACGAGCCGCCGGCCGGCCGGGTGCGCTACCTGACCGATCCGGCCGTGGTCCCCGGCACCCGCTGGATCACCGGCGCCAACTCCGCCGGCAACCACGTCTACGACCTGGTCTGCGGACGCGACTTCGCCTCGGACGGCGTCCTCGACGTCGCCGAGATCCGCGAGGGCGACCCGGCACCCGACGGCTCGGGTCCGCTGTCGCTGGCGCGGGGGATCGAGATGGGCCACATCTTCCAGCTGGGCCGCAAATACGCCGAGGCGCTCGGGCTCAAGGTGCTCAACGAGAACGGCAAGCTGGTCACCGTCACGATGGGCTCCTACGGGGTGGGCGTGTCCCGCGCGGTCGCGGCGGTCGCCGAGACCCACTGCGACGAGCGCGGCCTCGTCTGGCCGCGGGCGCTGGCGCCGTTCGACGTCCAGATCGTGCCGACCGGCAAGGACGCCGCCATGGCCGACTATGCCGAGCGGCTGGCGCTGGAGCTCTCGGCGGCCGGCCTGGAGGTGCTGCTGGACGACCGGAAGGCCAGCCCGGGGGTGAAGTTCACCGACGCCGAGGTGCTGGGCATGCCGACCACGGTGGTGATCGGACGCGGTCTCGCGTCCGGACTGATCGAGGTGCGCGACCGGGCCAGCGGCGAGCGACGCGAGCTGAACGCCGACGGTGCCGCCGAGGAACTGATCGCCCTGCTGCGCCCCTGATGGTGTTGCGTCCCTGATGCTCACCGGGCTCGAGCTTCCGCTGCTCACCCTGGCGCTGCTGGTGCTGGCGGCGTTCCTGGCCGGCTGGGTGGACGCCGTCGTGGGAGGCGGGGGACTGATCCAGTTGCCCGCGCTGCTGATCGGGCTGCCCGCCGACGCCCCGGTGGCGACGATCGCCGGCACCAACAAGCTGCCGTCGTTCCTCGGCACGGCGACCGCCGCCGCCACCTATCTGCGATCGATCCGGGTGGACTGGTCGCTCGCCTGGCCGCTGCTGGCGATGGCAGCGATCGGGTCCGCGTCGGGTGCCCAGCTGACCCACTTCCTACCCCGGCAGCACTTCACCCCGCTGGTGCTGTGCGCCGTCGTCGGCGTGGGGTGGTACACCTGGCGGCGGCCGCACCTGGGCCTGCACGGCCACGTGAAGCACACCGGCAACGACGCCCGGCTGCGGATGGCCGCGATCGGCGCGGTCGTCGGCGCCTGGGACGGCTTCATCGGCCCCGGTACCGGCACCTTCTTCGTGATCGCGCTGGTGTCGGTGATCGGTCACGACTTCCTGGCCTCCAGCGCCCTGGCGAAACTCGCCAACCTGACCACGAACCTGGCCGCGATCGTGGCCTTCGCCCGCACCGGCAACCTGCTGTGGGGGCTCGGGCTGGCGATGGGAGCGGCGAACCTGACCGGCGGCTTCCTGGGTGCCCGGACGGCGCTGAAGCACGGCAACGGATTCGTCCGGAAGGTGTTCCTGCTGGTGGTCGCGGCCCTGGCGGTCAAGCTCGCCTGGGACACCTGGTTCACCTACCTGGGCTGACGGGCTGCCTGGGCCGGACCAATGTCGTCAGTGCCTGTCAGCCGGGCCAACCGGGCCAGCGCAGCGCGGCCCCACCGAAGCGGACGAGTGCCGTGTTGCTGGTTCCGAGCGCATCGACCCCGAGCCGCCTTTCGGTCGCCGAGGACGTCCCGGCCAGCCAGGCGCCGAGCATCGGCACCGCGGCAGCCTCGGTCTGGGCGGCGAGTTGCCAGGCGGCAGTGCGGTTCCGAGCGGGCCGGAGGTCGTAGCCGATCGGGGGAGGGCCGGCGTCCGCACCGGGGGTGGCGGTGAGGATTGCGTCGCGCAGCGTTCGCCACTGCCCGAGCCGGGAGCGCAGCGCGGCGGCGTCGGCCTTGCTCAGCCCGGTGGCGGCCAGCGCCATCTCGTAGGCGTACCCGGCCTGCGCGGCCAACTGCAGGATGCGATCGGTCCCGGTGCCGGCCGGGTCGGGGGCGAGCTCCGTGCCGTCGTCGCCGAGGGCCTCGGTGCCGGCGGGCAGCGTCAGCGCGGCCGTCCCGTTGAAGGCCGCCAGGGACGCCCACAGCAGCGCGGCCTGGCCGGACGCCGCCAGCGCCGCCGTCCGATGCGTCGTGCGCAGCGCGGTCAGCTCCCTGGTCAGCGCGGCCTGGGTCGCCGCGGCCGTCGGCTGCGTGGGCGAGGGCGAGGGCAGGCTCGATGGTGG
>JAGPGQ010000328.1 GCA_018055925.1 Micropruina sp. | reverse complement strand
CGCGCCGGCATCCACCCGGATCGTCCCGGTGAAGGCGTTCTCCTCGGCCACGCGGGTCAAGGCGTCGGCGTCGAACTCCATGCCGGCAGTGTGCCGAGCCTCAGCGCAGCCCGCCTACCCAATTGCGTAAAAGTACGGCACCCGCGCCACTCGACTTCTCCGGGTGGAACTGAGTGCTGGCGAGCGCGCCGTACTCGACGGCCGCGACGCAGCGGTCGCCGTCGTGCTCGGTCCAGGTGACCCGGGCGCCCGGCGGGAAACCGTCGGTGGAACGGACGCCGTAGGAGTGCACGAAGTAGAACCGTTCCCCCGCGAGGCCGGCGAACAGGGCCGAACCGGCCGGGGCGGCCACGGTGTTCCAGCCCATGTGCGGCAGCCGGTCGCTGGTGAGCCGTTCCACCACCCCGGGCAGCACGCCGACCCCGGCGGTGTCCAGGCCGTGCTCCACCCCGTGGGCGAACATCACCTGGTGCCCGACGCAGATGCCCAGCACCGGGCGTCCGGACGCGAGCCGTTCCCGGATCGCCGCCGGGCCGCCGACCCCTTCGAGCCCGGCCATGCAGGCCGCGAACGCACCCACCCCGGGCACCACCAGGCCGTCCGCCGCCACGGCCGCCTCCGGGTCCGCGGTCAGTTCGACCTCGGCGCCGGCGGCGCGCAGGGCGCGGGTCGCCGAGTGCAGGTTGCCCGAGCCGTAGTCGAGGACGACCACGCGGGGCTCGGTCACAGCGAGCCCTTGGTGGACGGGATCGCGTCCGCCACCCGCGGGTCGATCGCCACCGCGATCCGCAGCGCCCGGGCGACCGCCTTGAACTGGGCCTCGACGATGTGGTGCGGGTCACGGCCGGCGAGCAGCCGCAGGTGCAGGCAGATGCCGGCGTTGATCGCGAACGACTCCATCAGGTGGTAGGTCATCGAGCCGGCGTAGGGGACGCCGGAGCCGCCGATCAGCGCATAGATCTGCCCATCCGGCTCGCCGGAGCAGACCGCGTACGGACGCCCCGCCACGTCCACCACGGCGTGCGCCAGCGCCTCGTCCAGCGGGACGGTGGCGTCGCCGAAGCGGACGATGCCCCGCTTGTCGCCCAACGCCTGCTTGACCGCGGCGCCCAGGGCGATCGCGGTGTCCTCGACGCTGTGGTGGCCGTCGATGTGCAGGTCGCCGGTGGTGGAGACCTCGAGGTCGATCAGCGAGTGCTTGGCCAGCGCGGTCAGCATGTGGTCGTAGAAGCCGACCCCGGTGCTGATCGTGGAGGCGCCGGTGCCGTCCAGGTTCACCGCCACCCGGACCGTCGATTCGCTGGTGGAGCGCTCCACCACCGCGGTGCGTGCCGTCATCGGATCTCCTTCACTACCTCGTCGAGTGCCTGGTAGAACGTCTCGGTCTCCGCCGGGGTGCCTACCGAAACCCGCAGCCAGCCCTCCGGTCCGGTCTCGCGGACGAGCACTCCCCGGCCCAGCAGGCGCTGCCAGACATCGTGTCGGTCGGCGAACGGCCCGAACAGGCAGAAATTGGCGTCGGAGTCGATCACGTCGACCCCCAGCTCGGGCAGCCGGACGAGCATCTCGTCGCGGGTCCGGCGCAGCTGGTCGACCTGCGACAGCAGGAAGGCGGAGTGCCGCAGCGCGGTCTCCGCGACGATCTGGGTCTGCGCCGACAGGTGGTAAGGCAGCCGGACGATGCGGCAGGCGTCCACGATCGCCGGCGCCGCCGCGAAGTAGCCGATCCGGCCGCCGGCCAGAGCGAACGCCTTGCTCATGGTGCGGCTGACGATCAGGTTGCCGAACCGCGGCAACAGGGTGAGCGCGGTCTGCTCGGGGTGCCGGGAGAACTCCTGGTAGGCCTCGTCCACCACCACGATCGCGTCGGTCCCGGCGAGCACCTCCGCCAGCACGCTCACCGGCGTCGGGGTGCCCGTGGGGTTGTTCGGTGTGGTGAGGATCACCACGTCCGCCCCGTGCTCGGCGATCGCCGACAACACCAGGCCGGCGTCCAGGGTGTAGTCGGCGCGCCGCGGTGCGGTGACGTAGCGGGTGTGGGTGTTGCGGGCGTACTCGGGGTACATCGAGTAGGTCGGGGTGAAGCTGAGCAGGGTGCGTCCCGGCCCGCCGAACGCGCCGAGCACATGGGTCATCACCTCGTTGGAGCCGTTGGCCGCCCAGACGTTGTCGATGGTGAGGCCATGGCCCAGGTAGTCGGCCAGCGCGGTACGCAGCCCGGTCGCCTCACGATCGGGATAACGGTTCATCCCGGTGGCGCCGGCGGTGATCGCGGCGGCCATGTCGGCGGCGATCTCGGCGCTGGGCGGGAACGGATTCTCGTTCACGTTCAGGCACACCGGCACCGCCAGCTGGGGCGCCCCGTAGGGTTCCTCGCCGATCAGTTCCGGACGCAGCGGCAGCTCGGCGAGACTCGGATTCGGTTTCATCGGGTCCTTCGTCAGTGGATACGCCGGACGGTGACCGCGGCACCGTGCGCCGGCAGGTTCTCGGCCTCGGCGAACGTCTCGACGACACTCGCCACCTCGAGCAGGGCCTCGCGGGAGTAGTCGATGACGTGCACCTGCTTGAGGAAGCTGTTCACGTTCAGGCCGGACGAGTGACAGGCGCAGCCCGCGGTCGGCAGCACGTGGGTGCTGCCCGCGCTGTAGTCGCCGAGCGATACCGGCGCCCACGATCCGATGAAGATCGCGCCGGCGTTGCGCACCCGCGCGGCCACCGTCCGGGCGTCCCGGGTGTGCACCTCGAGGTGTTCGGCGGCGTAGGCGTTGACCACGTCCAGGCCCTGCTCGACGTCGTCGACCAGCACGATCGCCGACTGTTCCCCGGCCAGCGCGGTGCGGATCCGCTCGGCGTGCCGGGTCCGCGACACCTGCACCGCGAGCTGTTCCCGGACGGCCTCGGCCTGATCCTCCGAGTCGGTGACCAGCACGGCGCCCGCCATCGGATCGTGCTCGGCCTGCGAGATCAGGTCGGCGGCCACGAAGGTGGCGTTCGCACTGTCGTCGGCCAGGATCGCGATCTCGGTGGGTCCGGCCTCGGCATCGATGCCCACCGTGCCGCGCAGCAGCCGCTTGGCCGCGACCACGTAGATGTTGCCGGGACCGGTGACCAGGTCGACCGGTTCGCACAGCTCGTCGACGCCGTGGGCGAACATGGCGATCGCCTGGGCACCGCCGACCGCGTAGACCTCGTCCACGCCGAGCAGGGCGCAGACGGCCAGGATCGTCGGGTGCGGCAGCGCCTCGAAGTCGGCCTGCGGCGGGGACGCCACCGCGATCGAGGGCACCCCTGCGACCTGGGCCGGCACCACGTTCATGATCACCGAGGACGCCAGCGGGGCCAGCCCGCCGGGCACGTACAACCCGACCCGGTCGACCGGAATCGCCCGGGACTCGACGACCGCCCCGGGAGCCGGTTCGGCGCGCAGGGTGGCGGCCCGGGCCTCCACCTCGGCCACGCTCCGGCGGCGCCGGATCGACTCGACCAGCGCCGCCCGCAGATCGGGGGTCAGCCCCTGCTCGGCGGCCGCCAGTGCCTCGGCCGGCACCCGCAGG
>JAGPGQ010000327.1 GCA_018055925.1 Micropruina sp. | reverse complement strand
GTGGTCGTCTCGGCCGCCCTGGACGGTGGCGCGAAGGGCCAGCAGACGTTCCTGACCGCGGTCCGCGTGGCCACGACCGCATCGGGTGCCGACGGATCGCCTCGGGTGCTGGACGCCGTGGACGACACCGCCACGGTCACCCCCGGCTACCTGATCAGCAAGCCGAATTCGTACTCGCAGGTGCTGCGCCTACCCGCGGCCCCGGACGGCAGCACGGCGGTGCAGATCGCCCTGACCTACGAGCTCTTGATCCAGTCCGAGCCCAAGGCGAGCACCTACCAGCGGCAGGTGGCCTCGGACACCATCCACGTGCCCCTGGTGGTTGCCGGTCCGTCGCCGTCGTCCTGAGCCCGTAGGCCCCACCGGTCAGTGCGTCCCCGGATCGGGGTGTCTCGGTCTCGGCATCGTCACAGCCGGTTGGGGATTGAGGACAGGATTTCGAGTCCGGACGCGACATTGTGTCTCCGGTGGGGCCTCGTGTCGCGATGCCGAGATCGAGAACCGGCGGGGATCCCGGCCTTCGCCGAGATGACCAACCGCCGAGTCCGTCATCCCGGGCTCGACCCGGGATCCCGTCGTCCGACCGGCTGAGATCCCGGCGTTCGCCGGGATGACGGAGAACCGGAGGCGGGATGACGGAGAACCGCGGGCGGGATGACGGAGAACCGCGGGCGGGATGACGGAGAACCGCGGGCGGGATGACGGAGAACCGCGGGCGGGATGACGGAGAACCGCGGGCGGGCCGTGGATCTCGTAGGTATGCGTTGGTCGAGTTGCGCGGAGGATCGCCGGAGATCCCGGCGTTCGCCGGGATGACGGAGAACCGGGGGCGGGGTGACGGAGAACCGGGGCGGGGCGACGGAGGGCCGGACGACGGCGGACGGGCTATGGCTCCGGCAAGGGGTTTCGACCAGCTCAGCGGCGAAACCAGGGGGCGATCGGTGGCTACTTAGTAACCTCAAGAAAGGCTGGATCGCGCTCTTGATCAGGTCTTGAGCGGGACTCGAGCGGCGCCGGGGGAACGCTTGTGGTTGACACGTCAGTCTCTTCTCACCAGCCCCCTCCGAGGAGTGAGAAACATGAACACCACCCACGTCGACACCCTTCCGACCGGCACGACTCCGACCGGCACGACCCGGCCCGAGACCGCCGCGGTCCGGCAGCCGGCCCACACCACCGGAGCCCAGAACGACCTCTCCCGCTACCTCCACCAACACCTGGCCGACATCGACGCGCTGCCGACCTACCGTCCGGTGATCGGCTGCATCATCCCGGCCTACAACGAGGCCGAGACCATCGAGGCGGTGCTGCGGTCGCTGCTCAAGCAGACCCGGCTGCCCGACCAGATCCACGTGATCGTCAACAACACCTCCGACGAGACCTTCGAGTTGGCCGCGAAGTTCGCCGGTCCGCGCACCGCGAAGAAGCGCCAGAAGGGCGAGCGGGCCAGGCAGACCACCGAGGTGTTCGTCCACGACATCGGCGAGAATCCCGACAAGAAGGTCGGCGCGCTGAACTACGGCTACTCGCTGATCCCGGACGCCGACTACCTGCTCGGCGTCGACGGCGACACCACCCTGGCCAAGGACTGCGTCGCCAAGCTGGAGGCGGAGATCCTCTCCGATTCCCGCATCGGCGGCATTTCCGCGATCTACACCATCGACGACAACGGATTCCGCGGGCTGGTCGCGCCCCTGCTGATCGCCGGCCAGCGCGCCCAGTTCGCCGCCTTCAACATGCAGAACATGCTGCGCGGCCGGAACATGGCCGTGCTGGGCGGACAGTGCTCGATCTTCTCGATGAAGACGCTGCGCGCGGTGATGACCGCGAACCACCAGGCCACCCCCTGGGTGAACGACTCCGAGGTCGAGGACAGCCTGCTCAGCCTGCAGATCAAGTCCGCCGGCTACCTGACCAAGATCTCCGCCCAGGCCCGGGCGTCGGTGGGCGGCATGACCACCCTGCGCGCCCTGGACGGCCAGCAGGTGAAGTGGAACTACGGCGCCATCGACCTGATGTGGCCGGGCCAGCGGGGCGACACCCGGGGCCAACCCTTCCACCCGAACCTGCGGCTGCGCTGGGCGGAGAACGTCGGCATGGCGACCAACATCTTCACCCGGATCATGTTCGTCCTGCTGCTCGCGGCGGCGGTGTCGATCGATGCGTTCGTGTTCTCGCCGTGGTGGCTGATCCCGCCCGCCGTGGCGATCCTGCTGAACGTCCGGATCGCCCTGAGCATCAAGGGGCACACCTGGAGGGACGTGCTGTTCGCCGCCAGCGGCATCGGCGCGGAGGTCTACATGTGGCTGCGGGCCGGGCACTTCGTCCGGGCCTGGGCGAAGTTCCTCTCCAAGGTGCAGACCGACAACTGGGCGGAGCAGGCGAAGGCCGAACGGGGTTCCGGCAACAGCCATCTGCTGCCGGTGATCGTCCTAGGTGTCTCGTTCCTGGTGCTCGGCTGGACCTGGTTCCAGCTGCCGGTCCTGATCCAGAGTTCGATCCTGTGGCTCGGCTGGCCGGTGCTCTACGTGGTCACCGTCGCGCAGACGATCGTGATGCTGGCCAAGCTGTTCCGGCGGCAGCACGGCTACCGCGTCTGAACTGGATCACGGGGACGCCGCGGCGCTCAAACCCGGCTCCACAACGGGCGACGCTCAGCCGAACCGGCGGGTGTCGCCCTCTTCATCGTCGGCATAGCGGCTCGCCAGCTCTGCGTAGGGATCGTCGTCTTCCTCGTCCTCGACGGGCTCCTCGACGTGCTCCACGTGGCTGCCGCCACGCAGTTCACGTTCGAGCGACCGGAAGTCGGTGTCGAACGAACGGTACTTGAGATCGCGAGCAACTCGTGTTTGCTTCGCCTTGGCACGGCCGCGCCCCATATGGGTCAGCCCCCTCGCAGGTCACAGCGGCATTGCCGCTTCATTCGTCAAATGTGTCGTGAGCACAGGGTACCCAATGAGACCTGTGTCTCAAAGCACGCCTCACCGACCGGGATGACTACCGGAAACCTCGACGGAGGCGGGCTCGCCGGTCGCCGCGGACACCTCGCCGAGCACCCAGGAACCCACGCCGCGGGCGTCCAGCAGAGCGGTCGCCGCGGCCACCGAGCCGGCCGGCAGGACCACGGCCATGCCGACACCCATGTTGAGTGTGGCCTCGATGTCCGCCTGCGACACAGCACCGACCCGCTGCACCAGGCCGAACACCGGCGCCGGCTGCCAGCTGCCGCGCTCCAGTTTGGCCGAGACCCCCGGGGGCAGCACGCGGACCAGGTTGTTGGCCAGCCCACCACCGGTGATGTGGCTGATCGCGTGCACCTCGCAGGCCTCGATCAGCGCCAGCACGTCGCGCGCGTACACCCGGGTGGGGGTGAGCAGTTCCTCGCCGAGGGTGCGGCCGAAGTCGTCGACGTGCCGCTCCAACGACCAGCCGGCATCGGTCAGCAGCACCTTGCGCACCAGCGAGTAGCCGTTGGAGTGCAGGCCCGAGGACTCCAGGGCCAGCACCACGTCCCCGGGCCGGACCCGGTCGGGACCGAGGATCTGGGAGCGCTCGACCAC
>JAGPGQ010000008.1:1398-35722 GCA_018055925.1 Micropruina sp. | reverse complement strand
CGTATTCCAGGGGTTCCTTGTGCAGCACGGGCTCGTGGCCGGTGTACTCCCAGGCGGCCACGTACAGGAACTGGTCGTCGTGCCGGAGCGCCTCGCCGTCCGGGGTCTGCGACTCGGCCCGGAAGTGGCCCCCGCAGGACTCCCGCCGGTGCAGCGCGTCGATGCACATCAACTCGCCCAGTTCGAGGAAGTCGGCCACCCGCCCGGCGCGCTCCAGGGTCTGGTTGAACTCCTCGTTCTGCCCGGTCACCTTGACGTCGCGCCAGAACTCCTTGCGCAGCTCACGGATCAGGCCGATCGCCTTGCGCAGCCCCGCGTCGGTGCGCTCCATGCCGCAGTACTCCCACATGATCTGGCCCAGCTCCTTGTGGAAGCTGTCGACCGTGCGGCTGCCGTCGATGCTGAGCAGCGTGTCGATCCGCGCCTGGACGCTCTCGACCGCCTCGACCACGGCCGGGTGGTCGGGCGCGATCTTCGGGAACGGTGCCGCCGACAGGTAGTCGTTGATCGTATTGGGCAGGACGAAGTACCCGTCGGCCAGGCCCTGCATCAGCGCCGAGGCGCCGAGCCGGTTGGCGCCGTGGTCGGAGAAGTTGCACTCGCCGGTCGCGTACAGGCCGGTGATCGAGGTCATCAGGTCGTAGTCGACCCAGACCCCGCCCATCGTGTAGTGCACCGCCGGGTAGATCCGCATCGGGACCTCGTAGGGGTCCTCCGCCGTGATCTGGGCGTACATGTCGAACAGGTTGCCGTACTTGGCGGCGACCGCGGCCTTGCCGATCCGCGCGATGACGTCGGCGAAGTCGAGGTACACCCCGCGGCGCACGTTCCTCACCGAGCCGTCCGGCTGCTTCTCGGCGACCGCCGGGCCGACGCCGCGGCCCTCGTCGCACATGTTCTTCGCCTGCCGGGACGCGATGTCGCGCGGCACCAGGTTGCCGAACGCCGGGTAGATCCGCTCCAGGTAGTAGTCGCGGTCCTGTTCGGGGATCTGCCGCGGGTCCTTGTCGCAGTCCTCGGCCCGCTTCGGCACCCAGATGCGGCCGTCGTTGCGCAGCGACTCGCTCATCAGCGTCAGCTTCGACTGGGTGTCGCCGTGCACCGGGATGCAGGTCGGGTGGATCTGGGTGTAGCACGGGTTGCCGAAGTAGGCGCCCTTGCGGTGCGCCCGCCAGCCGGCGGTCACGTTGCAGCCCATCGCGTTGGTGGACAGGAAGAACACGTTGCCGTAGCCGCCGGTGGCCAGGACCACCGCGTCGGCCAGGTGGGTCTCGATCTCGCCGGTCACCATGTCGCGGGCGACGATCCCGCGGGCCCGGCCCTCGACCACGATCAGCTCGAGCATCTCGTGCCGGGCGTACATCTGGACGGTGCCGGCCGCGACCTGGCGCTCCAGCGCCTGGTAGGCGCCGATCAGCAGCTGCTGGCCGGTCTGGCCGCGGGCGTAGAACGTCCGCTGCACCTGGACGCCGCCGAACGACCGGTTGTCGAGCAGGCCGCCGTAGTCGCGGGCGAACGGGACGCCCTGCGCGACGCACTGGTCGATGATCGCCGCGCTCACCTCGGCCAGCCGGTACACGTTCGTCTCGCGCGCCCGGTAGTCGCCGCCCTTGACCGTGTCGTAGAACAGCCGGTAGATGGAGTCGTTGTCGTTGCGGTAGTTCTTGGCCGCGTTGATGCCGCCCTGGGCCGCGATCGAGTGGGCCCGCCGGGGACTGTCCTGGTAGCAGAAGTTCAGCACGTTGTAGCCGGCCTCGCCCAGGGACGCCGCCGCGGCACCGCCGGCCAGCCCGGTGCCGACGATGATCACGGTCAGCTTGCGCCGGTTGGCCGGGTTGACCAGGTGGGCGTCGAACTGCCGCTTGGCCCACTTGCCCTCGATCGGGCCGGCGGGCGCCTTGGTGTCGCGCAGTTCGGAGCCCTCACGCCACAACTGACCCTCCATGGTCGGGTTCGTCTCCTTCTCGACGGTCTGCGTCGTCATCACTTCACCACTCCGAACAGCACCGCCAGCGGCGCGATCATGAAACCCGCGAACAGCAGCACCGCGAGCGCGTAGGCCAGCGCGTTGAGTACGCCGCGCGCCTTCGCCGAGGTGTTCGCGCCGAGTGTGGCCAGGGCACTCCAGAAGCCGTGCCGCACGTGCATGCAGACGGTCACCATCCAGGCCGCGTAGGCCAGCACCAGCCACCACTGCTGGAACGACAGCACGAACATCTCGTACGGCCCGGACTCGCTGGTGAAGCCGGTCCGGATCACCAGCGCGGTGAACTGCAGGATGTGGAACACCAGCCCGGCGGCCAGGATCACGCCACCCCAGCGCATGGTGCGCGCCGAATAGGTCTGCTGGATGCTCTTCTTGACCACGTAGCTGGAGCCCCGGGCCGCCTTCGCCTTGCGGGCCAGGTGCCAGGCCGACCAGACGTGGGCCAGGACCGCGGCCAGCAGGAAGAACCGGAAGATCCAGATGAACCAGCCCGACGGGACCAGCGGGTAGAGGATGTCGCCCTTGAGCCAGTGGGCGTAGTGATCGAAGGATTCGGCACCCATGAAGACCTTCAGGTTGCCGTACATGTGCATCACCAGGAACCCGATCATGATCAGGCCTGTTACCGCCATCACGACCTTGACCGTCACCGTTGACCGGAGGGCCCGAGCGTGCGCGGGAAGAGTCGTCGTCGCCACGGAACAAACCCTATTGCCGAACGCCGGAGTTGGCTGCGGGCTCCACCGAAGTCATCGCCCGCGAGACTCCCGGTCTCGCACTGCGGACATACGATCTCAACAGCCGACACGCGCCACGCCAGATGAAGGTTATGCTTACCTAACCTTTCCAGCACTAACCTCCACCGATCCCCCGCCGCGAAACGAGACTGCCGTGAGCACCACGCCCGCGTTGCGCCTGCACGCCTCCGGCCGTGGCTCCGCCGTGGTCACGGGAGCGGCCTCGGGGATCGGACGATCGATCGCGCTGCGGCTGGCCGCGGCCGGGGTGGTGGTCACCACCCTGGACTGCGACGTCGCCGGCAACGAACTGCTCCGCGACGACCTGCCCCGTCCGCACGCCGTGCTGGACGGGGACGTGGCGGACCAGGCCGATGTGCGGCGGGCGTTCGCCACCGCCGGCCGCGACGGCGGTCCGCCCGCACTCGTGGTCAGCGCGGCCGGCGTGATCCGTCCGGCCCCCCTCTCCCGGATCACCGGCATCGACTGGGCCGAGCATTGGTCGGTCAACGTCACCGGGGTGCTGCACTGCCTGCAGGCCTCGGCCGAGCATCTGCCGGCGGGCGGCGCGGTGGTGGTGATCGGTTCGAACGCGTCCACGGTGCCCCGCATCGGGATGGCCGGCTACGCCGCCTCCAAGGCCGCGGTGGCCGCCCTCACCCGATGCGCCGGGCTCGAGCTCGCCGCCCAGGGGATCCGGTGCAACCTGGTCGAGCCCGGGTCGACGGACACCCCGATGCAGCGCACCCTGTGGCCGGACCCGGAAGCCGGCCGGGTCACGGCCCTGCACGGCGATCCGGCGAACTACCGGGTCGGCATCCCGCTGCAGCGGCTGGCCGACCCCGACGACGTGGCCGAGGCCGTGCTGTTCCTGCTCAGCGACGCCGCCCGGCACATCACCATGCAACGGCTACTGGTCGACGGAGGAGCCACCCTGTGACCGTTCATCTCGAAACCCCCGCCGCCACCGGCGGCCGGGAGCATCCCGAGCAGCCCGCCCCGGCGATCGGCGACAGGTTCGCCGCGCCCGGTGCGCTGCGGTTCGATCCCGGTGCCGGCGAGGACTGGCCCGACCGCGTCCTGGCCCGGCTGGCCGCCGACCAGACCGCGTGGTGCGTGGCCCCCTTCCGGGACGATGCCCCGGTCACCTGGATCGGGACGGCCGCCACCGCCACGGAGGCTCCGGGCCCGGCCCTGCGACCCCAGCACCACCGGCTCCGGTTCGACCCCGACCCTGGCCGCTACGCCGACACCGTCCGGCGGGCGGGTGTGGCGATCGCGGCCGGCACCCTGAAGAAGGTGGTGCTCGGCCGCTGGGCGACGGTGCACACCGATCCCCCGCTGTCGGCCGATCAGCTGACCCGGCGGCTGCGGCAGCTGCACCCGGACGCCACCGTGTTCTCCGTGCCGCTCGCCGAGGGGGCCGGGGCACCGGTGCTGCTCGGCGCCAGCCCGGAGTTGCTGATCTCACGCCGGGGCCGCAGCATCGCGTCCACCCCGCTGGCCGGCACGGTGCCGCGGCACCCCGATCCCGTCCTGGACCGGGCCGCCGGCGACCAACTGCTGGCCTCGGCCAAGAATCGGGCGGAGCACGACTTCGTCGTCCGGCACATCGTCGAGCGGCTCCGGCCGCTGTGCAGTCGGCTGCAGGTGCCCGAGCCGCGGCTGCTGGCCACCGACACCGTGTGGCACCTGGCGACCCCGATCACGGGACGGCTGCGCGGCGACCACGAACCGGCCAGCGTGCTGCACCTGGCGCGGCTGCTGCACCCGACCCCGGCCATCGCCGGGGTGCCGACGGAGGCCGCGCTGCGACTGATCGGCGAACTCGAGGACGCCGACCGCGGGCCGTTCACCGGCTTCGTCGGCTGGATGGACGCCGACGGCGACGGCGAGGTCGCGGTCACCATCCGGGCCGGCGTGCTGGACGGGGACGCCCTGCGGTTGTACGCGGGCGCCGGGATCGTGGCCGGATCGGACGCCGACGCGGAGGTCGCCGAGACCGCCGCCAAGCTGGACACCGTGCTGACCGCGGCGGGTGTGCGATGAGCCGCGCACTGCCGGCCCGCTCGCCGCTGGCCGACTCGCCGACCTGGCCGGAGGAGTTCCGGGATCGCTACCGCCGGCTGGGCCACTGGCTGCCGGAGACCTTCGACGGATGGCTGCGGGCCCGGACGAGCGAGCACGCCGGCCGGGTGGCCGTGATCGGAACGGACGCCGGCCGCCGGCCGGTGCGCTGGACCTACGGCGACCTGGAGGACCAGATCGAGCTGTGGGCCGGCCGGTTCGGCGGCCTGGGCATCCGGGCGGGTGACCGGGTGGTGGTGCAGCTGCCGAACATCGTCGAGTTCGTGCCGGTCGTCTTCGGCCTGTTCCGGATCGGCGCGCTGCCGGTGTTCGCCCTGCCCGGACACCGGGAGCGCGAACTCGCCCAGTTCTGCCGGATCGCCGACGCCGCCGCCCACGTGGTCTGCGGGCTGGCGGACGGGGTCGACTTCCGCGGCCTGCACGCCGTGGTCGCGGCCCGGCTGGACGGGGTCGCCCCGCCGCTGCTGGTCGATGTGCAGCGGCCGCCGGCCGCCGGCGCCGCCGTCCCCGCGCCGCGCGAGCCCGAGGAGGTGGGCTTCCTGCAGCTGTCGGGCGGCACCACCGGCATCTCGAAGCTGATCCCGCGCACCGCGTCCGACTATCTGTACTCGGTCCGCGAGTCGGCCACGATCTGCGGGCTGACCGCCGACAGCCGGCTGCTGGTGGTGCTGCCGGTGGCGCACAACTTCCCGATGTCGTCGCCCGGCATCCTCGGCGTGCTGCACGTCGGCGGCAGCATCGTCCTGGCCCCCGACCCCAGCCCGCGGACGGCGTTCGACCTGATCGAGCGCGAACGGGTCACGATCGCGTCGCTGGTGCCGCCGCTGGCCCAGGCGTGGCTGTCGACCGCCCGCCGCCGTCCGCCCCGGCTGGACAGCCTGGAACTGCTCCAGGTCGGCGGCGCCAAACTGGCCCCCGCCGTGGCCGACGACATCGGCCCGGTGATGGGGGTCGGGTTGCAGCAGGTGTTCGGCATGGCCGAAGGCCTGGTCAACTACACCCGCGCCGGCGATCCGGACGACATCGTCCGGATCAGCCAGGGCCTGCCGATCAGCCCCGACGACGAGCTGCGGATCGTCGATCCGGAGACCGGCGTCGTGGTGGCACCCGGCGCGGAGGGGGTGCTGCAGACCCGCGGTCCCTACACGATCCGCGGCTACTACCGCGATCCCGCCGCCAATCGGGTCTCGTTCACCGACGACGGCTTCTACGTCACCGGCGACCTCGTCCGGCAGCTGCCCACCGGGCACCTGGTGGTGACCGGCCGGGTGAAGGACCAGATCAACCGGGGCGGCGAGAAGATCGCCGCCGCCGAGGTGGAGGACCTGCTGCTCACCCACCCGGCCGTCCGGGACGCCGTCGTGGTCGGCCTGCCGGACGACTACCTGGGCGAGCGAACCTGCGCGTTCATCGTGCCGGACGAGGCCGGCCGGGCGTCCGCCGAGGACGCCGCCGGCCGCGGCAGCGGGCTGGCCCGGGAACTCGGCGCCACCCTGCGGTCCGCCGGGCTGGCCACCTTCAAACTGCCCGATCAGTACCGCTTCCTCAGCGAACTGCCGGCCACCGGGGTCGGCAAGAACTCCAGGCGCGACCTGCGCGCGCTGCTCACCGAGCGCTTCACCGAACCGCCCCGAACGACTGGGAGACCCGCATGACGCTACCCGCCGACATCGACTACTCCGCGCCCGTGCCGCCGCTCGCCGAGCTGCCGGCCAGCCGGGCGCCCTGGCGGCTCGAGGCGTCCCGGGCGGCGCTGCTGGTGCACGACCTGCAGGCGTACTTCCTGCGTCCGTTCGCCCCGGCCTGCCCGGCGCTCGAGCTTGCCCTGGCCTCGATCGGACGGCTGCTGCGCGCGGCCCGGGCCGCCGGGATGCCGGTGATCTACACCGCGCAGGCCGGGGACCAGGAGCCGGGAACGCGCGGCCTGCAGGGCGACCTGTGGGGGCCCGGCATGACCGCCGACCCGACGGACACCGCCGTGGTCGCCACGCTGGCCCCCGAGCCGGGCGACGCGGTGCTCGCCAAGCACCGCTACACCGCCTTCGCCGGCAACCAGTTGGACGACCTGCTGCGCGAACGCGGCCGCGACCAGCTGGTGCTGACCGGGGTGTACGCGCACATCGGGATCACCGCGACCGCCTACGACGCGTTCACCCGCGACGTGCAGCCGTTCGTGATCGCCGATGCGGTCGCCGACCTCGGTGCCGAGCACCATGCCCGGGCGCTCGCCCAGATCGCCGCCTGCACCGGCGTGGTCACCACCACCGCCGACGTGCTGGCTGCGCTCACCCCGCCCACCCCGCCGGTGGACGCCGGCGTGCCGGACGGGTCGGACGAAGTGCTGCGCGGCATCCTGGCCGGCTTCCTCGATCCGGCCGACGTCGCGTTGGCGTTCGCCCGGCCCGACAGCGACCTGTTCGGGCTGGGGCTGGATTCGCTGCGGGCCTTCGACCTGCTGGACCAGCTGGCCGACGAGGGCGTCCAGGTGGACTTCGCGGCGTTCACCGTCGAGCCGACGGTGGCGTTCCTGTCTCGGCAGCTGCCGGTGCCCGTCCCGTGACCTGGCTGCCGCTCACCGCCGCCCAGCGCGGCATCTATCTGGCCCACGCCCTCGAACCGGACAACCCCTGCTACACCACCGCCGAGGCGGTCCGCGTCGCCGGTACCCTCGACGAGGCCCGGCTGGCGACCGCGCTGGCCACGGCCTACGCCGAGTTCGAACAGCTGCGCGTCCGGTTCCGGTTGACCCCGGACGGCCCGCAGCAGCAGGTGCTGCCGGGCGCCGGTCCCGGCCTGGTGGTCGCCCGGGTGGCCGACGAGGCCGAGGCCCGGGCCTGGTGCGAACGCGACCTGGCCCGCCCGATGGACCTGGCTGCCGGCGACTGCGTCCGCGCTGCCCTGCTGCGGCTGGCCGACGGGACCAGCTGGTGGTACCACGCCGCCCACCATGCGGTGCTGGACGGCTTCGGCGCCGTCCAGCTGCTCCGCCGGGTGGCCGCCGCCTACGCCGACCCCACGCCCGCGACCGGGATCCCGCTGGCCGATCTGGTGGCCGCCGATCCGGGTGAGGACGCGGCCGGGCTGGAGTTCTGGACGGCGCGGATCGAGCGGATGGAGAGCGTCCCGGCGCTCTCCGGGCGCACCGCCGGGCCGGCGTCCCGGGCGATCCGCGCCCACCGGGTCCTGGACGATGCCACCCAGCGGGCACTGGTCGCCGGCGCACGCCGGCTCGGGGTCACCTGGGCCGACGTGTTCACCGCGGCGGTCGGCGGCTACCTGGGCCGGATGGTGGGCGCGGCCGACGTCCGCGTCGGGGTCACCCTGATGAACCGGTCGGTGCCCGGCCGCGGCACGCTGCCGTCCGGCCGGACCGTCTGCACCGCGATGAACGTGCTGCCGCTGACCGTCCCGGCCGCCGGCCCGCTCGGCGACGCCCTGGCGCGGGTCCGCGGCGGGCAGGAGCAGCTGCGGCCGCACCCGTTCGTCCGGCAGGAGACGCTGTCGCGGCTGCTGGGCCGGCGGCTGCCCGGCGCCCAGCTGTTCGGCCCGCAGGTGAACCTGGTGCCGTTCGACCTGGAACTCGACTTCGGCGGGCTGCCCGGCGGCGTGATCAACCTGACCGCCGGCCCCGTCGAGGACATGACGTGGTGCCTGCGGGGCATCCCCGGTCGGGGCCACGAGGTGCGGCTCGAACTGGACGCCAACCCGCGGCTCTACGAGCCCGCCGAGATGGAGCTGCACCTGGCCCGGTTCGAGGCCTGGCTGGACACCATGGCCGGCGCGGCCGCCGATGCCGACCTCGCCGGACTGCCGCTGCTCACCGACGCCGAGCGGAGGCTGGTGGTCGAGGACTTCAACGCCACCGGCCACCCGGTCGAGCCCCGGACCCTGCCGGAGGCGTTCGCCGCACAGGCCGCGGCCACACCCGAGCAGACCGCGCTGATCTTCGGCGACCGGACGTCCAGCTATGCCGAACTGGCCGCGCGTGCCGCGGTGATCGCGGAGCAGCTGGAACGTCGCGGCGTCCGGCCCGGCGACGTGGTGGGGCTCGCGCTGCCGCGTTGCCTCGGCCTGTACGAGGCGTTGTATGCGGTGCAGCGGTTGGGCGCGGTGTACCTTCCGCTGGAGCCGGGACTGCCCGCCGAGCGGATCGCCGCCATGGTCGAGGACTCGGGCTGCGTCCTGGTCGTCCACGACGGCGAACCTCCGACGGCCGGCGTCCCTGCCCTGAGCCTGAGCGAGGTCGGACCGGGCTCGCCCGCGTCCGAGCCGGCCCAAGATCCCGGCGTTCGCCGGGATGACGAAGGTCCTCGCCCTCCCGCTGAAGGTCCTCGCCCTCCCGCTGCAGTTCCCCGTCATCCCGGGCTCGACCCGGGATCCCCGACCCTCACCCTCGGGGCCCCCTCCCCGGTCGGCCCGGACGATCCCGCCTATCTGCTGTTCACCTCCGGCTCGACGGGACGTCCCAAGGGAGTGCTGGTCGGTCACCGGGCGATCGACAACCGGCTCGCCTGGATGCAGCACCACCTGCGGCTCGCCCCCGGCGAGCGGGTGCTGCACAAGACGCCGATCTCGTTCGACGTGTCGGTGTGGGAGCTGTTCTGGCCGCTGCAGGTGGGCGCCACGGTCGTCATCGCCGAGCCGGACGCCCACCGCGACCCGCGCCGGATCGCCGACCTGGTCGTCGAGCACGAGGTGACCACGCTGCACTTCGTGCCCTCCATGCTGCGGGCGCTGCTGGCCGACCCGGTGGCCTGCGCCCGGCTGGGTGAGGGCCGGGTGCGCAACCTGGTGTGCAGCGGGGAGGCGCTCACCGGCGCCGACGTGCGGCGCTGCGTCGAGGTGCTGGGCGTGCCGCCGGTGAACCTGTACGGAC
Source organism: Micropruina sp. (assembly GCA_018055925.1). GTDB lineage: Bacteria > Actinomycetota > Actinomycetes > Propionibacteriales > Propionibacteriaceae > Micropruina. The sequence continues at coordinate 26,034 of JAGPGQ010000008.1, read as the reverse complement.
CCACCGAGGCGGCCGTCGACGTCACCTGCTGGGACACCGATCCGGCCGAGGACGAGGTGCCGATCGGCGTCCCGATCTGGAACACCCGCACCTACGTGCTGGACGCCGGGCGCCGTCCGGTACCGGTCGGGGTGGCCGGCGAACTGTACCTGGCCGGCGTCCAATTGGCCCACGGCTACGTCGGACGCCCGGAGCTGACCGCGGAGCGGTTCGTCGCCGACCCGTTCGTCCCGGGTGAACGGATGTACCGCACCGGTGACCTGGCCGCCTGGCGGGCCGACGGTGCGCTGCGCTACCTGGGCCGGGTGGACGACCAGGTGAAGGTGCGGGGCCAACGGATCGAACTGGGCGAGATCGAGGCCGCCGCCGCGGGCGTGCCGGGAGTCGATGCCTGGTGCGCGGGCGTGGTCCCGGACGCCGCCGGCAGCTCCGTCCTGGTGCTCTGGTTCGTGAGTTCCGCCGAGGGCGCGGAGGCCGCGCTGCGGCAGCGGTTGGAGAGCCGGCTGCCGGCGTCCTTCGTGCCCAGCCACCTGATCGCCGTCGAGGAGCTGCCGGTCACCGCCAGCGGCAAGGCGGACCGGCGCACGCTGGCGGCCCGCGGCCTGCCGCAACTCAGCCCGGTGGGGGCCGGCGCCCGGACGCTCACCGAGCAGCGGGTCGGCGAGTTGATGGCCGAGGTGACCGGCCAGGGCGCGCCGGTCCCGGCCGACGCCGACTTCTTCACCGATCTGGGCGGCGACTCGCTCAGCGCACTGCGGCTGATGGGCGCCGCCGAGACCGCCTTCGGCGTGCCGCTGCGGATCGCGGACGTGTTCGCCCACTCCACGCCGTCCGCGCTGGCCGCGGTGCTGCGCGGCGAGGCGCCCGGCGAGGAGTTCGAGGCCGTCCTGCCGCTGCGCCGCGGGGCGGCGGGCGCGACCCCACTGTTCCTGCTGCCACCGGCGGGTGGCCTCGGCTGGTGCTACACCACCCTGCTGGCCTCGCTGCCGGCGGGCACACCGGTGTACACCCTGCAGACGCCCGGGCTGGAGGCCGGCCGTCCCGAGCCGGCGGCGGACCTGACCGCGCTGGCCGAGCGGCAACTGCTGGCGATCCGGCAGGTGATCGGCGGCGCCCCGTTCCACGTCGCGGGCTGGTCGCTGGGCGGCATGGCGGCGCATGCGGTCGCCTGTGCCGCGGCCCGGCTCGGGCAGCGCGCCCGGGCGGTGCTGATCGACGCGTATCCGTCCGACCAGTGGCGGCACCTGGCCGAACCGACCGAGTCGGAGGCGCTGCTCGGCATCCTGCGGCTGGGTGGCCTGGACGCCCCCGAGGGCGCCGAGCTGACCCGGCCGGTGGTGCGCGAGGAGCTGCGCCGGCAGGGCAGCGCGCTGGGTGCGCTGCCCACCCCGGTGCTGGACGGCTGCATCGCGTCGGTGGTCGAGGCGACCCGGATCGTCCGGGGCTCCCGGCACGATGTGCTGGACGGTGACCTCACCGTGCTGGTAGCCACGGCGCCGCGTCCCGAGACCTGGCTGTCGGCCGGCGGCTGGGCACCGTACGTGTCCGGACGAGTCAGCACGGTGCCCATCGACGCCACCCACGGGGCGCTGTTGCGCCGTCCGGTCGCCGACCGCGTCGGCGCCGCCCTGGTGGACGCCCTCGGCCTGGACTGAACACTCACCGTCCCAGCCACGTCGTCCCCAACACGTCATCCCGGACTCGATCCGGGATCCCCACCCCAACCCGGAAACCCCCGAGATCCCGGCCTACGCCGGGATGACGAAGCGCTTCGTCGTCCTGCACCCACCACGTCATCCAGGACTCGATCCGGGATCCCCACGCGACCCGGAAACCCCCGAGATCCCGGCCTACGCCGGGATGACGAGACGCTTCGTCGTCCTGCACCCACCACGTCATCCAGGACTCGATCCGGGATCCCCACGCGACCCGGAAACCCCCGAGATCCCGGCCTACGCCGGGATGACGAGACGCTTCGTCGTCCTGCACCCACCACGTCATCCAGGACTCGATCCGGGATCCCCACGCGACCCGGAAACCCCCGAGATCCCGGCCGGGATGACGAGACGCTTCGTCATCCCGGACTCGATCCGGGATCTCGGCGCCGGCGACAACCCCACTGCGGCAGACTGGCGCGGTGACCACCGACCGGGACGCTCTGGGGGCCGCCGAGTCGTTCGTGGCCCGGTTCGAACCGGTCGGTGGCAGTCCCGACCTGGGATTGTTGACGGCGGCCGAGCGGGCCCGCAGGGAGCGCTTCGTCCATGCCAGGGACCGGGACGCCTACGCCGCGGCCCACCTGCTGGCGCGCTCCTGCGTGGCGGCGTTCGCCGGCATCGCCCCTGGTGAGGTGCGGTTCCGGCAGTGTTGCGAACGCTGCGGCGGACCACACGGACGTCCCGTGGTGGTTGCGCCGGACGGCGTCCACGTCAGCTGGTCGCACACCCGGGGTTACGTGGCCGCGGTGGCGGCGAGTGCCCCGTGCGGCATCGACGTGGAGGCGATCCTCGACCGGGATCCGCCGCGGCGCGCGCTGACCACGGCCGAGGAGTCCTGGATCCGCGGCCTACCGGAGCCCCGCGCCGGCTTCGCCGAACTCTGGGTGCGCAAGGAGGCGCTGATCAAGGCCGGTCTCGGCACCCTGGGCAGCATCGCCACGCTGGACGTGCTGGCCGACGACGCCCCCGCCCGCGGCTACCGCGGGGTGCGCCTGCTCGGCTGGTCGGCACCCGGATTCCGCGGCGCGGTCGCGCTCACGCCGGCGTGAAGCGGCTACCCACGCCCGTGCGGAGATCCCGGCGTTCGCCGGGATGACGAGAACGGCAATCAGAGCAGGTCGGGACGGCGGGCGCGGGTGCGTTCCTCTGCCTGCGCGCGCCGCCACGCGGCGACCTCGCCGTGGTGGCCCGACAGCAGGACGGCCGGCACGGTGAGTCCGCGCCAGGTCTCGGGTTTGGTGTAGACCGGGTATTCGAGCAGCCGGTCGTGTCCGGCGGCGTGCGACTCCTCGACCAGGGACGCCGGGTTGCCGAGCACCCCGGGCAGCAGCCGGACGACGGACTCGATGATCGCCAGGGCGGCGACCTCTCCCCCGTTCAGCACGTAGTCGCCGAGGCTCACCTCAAGCACCCGCAGCCGGCCGGCGGCATGCTCGACGACCCGCGCGTCGATGCCTTCATAACGGCCACAGGCGAAGATCAGCCGCCGTTCGCCGGCCAGATCATGGGCCAGCGCCTGGGTGAACGGGAGGCCGGACGGGGTGGGCACCACCAGCACGGGGTCGGCCGCGGCTTCGCCCAGCCGCCCGTCATCCCGGGCTCGACCCGGGATCCCCGTGCCATCGTCCTCGGCCAGCAGGTCGTCGAGCGCCTCGCCCCACGGTTCGGGCTTCATCACCATGCCGGCGCCGCCGCCGTAGGGGGTGTCGTCCACGGTCCGGTGCCGGTCGTGCGTCCAGCGGCGCAGGTCGTGCACCGCCACCTCCAGTAGGCCGCGGCGGATCGCCCGGCCGACCAGGGAGAGCTCCAGCGGGGCGAAGTAGTCCGGGAAGATGCTGACGATGTCGAGCCGCATCACGCCTCCTCGAGCAGGCCGGGCAGCGCGACCACCTCGACGTAGCCGCCGGCCAGGTCGACCTGCGGGACCAGTTCGGCGACGAACGGCACCAGGCGCTCCCCCTCGCGCGTCTCGACGACCAGCAGGTCCTGGGCCGGATTGTGCGTGACGGCGATCACCCGCCCCCGGGAGACGCCCCCGCTGCGCACGTCCAGGCCGACCAGGGCCGCGTCGTGGATGCCGCCGTCGCTGTCCTCCGTGGCCTCCACCCGGGCCCACAGGTCGGTGCCGCGCAGCGTCTCGGCCCGGGAACGGTCGCCGACTCCCTCGAACGCGACGATCAGCGTCCCGGACTGCCAGCGGCTCCGGACGACCCGGAGCCGGGCCCCGTCCACGGTGTCCCGACGCAGTTCGGCCCCGGGCGCGAATCGCTCGTCGACGAAGTCGCTGCGCACCCGGACGACGAGTTCGCCGCGCAGGCCATGGGCCCGACCGACCGTCCCGACGACCACGTCGACCTGGCTCATCCGGCTCCTCGTGAAAGCGTGGACGCCCCCGAGAGACTCAGGGGCGTCCGGTTGCTGGGTTCAGCGGCGGCGGCGGTTGTTCGGCCGGCGGTCCACATCGACGAAGTCGACCCGGATGCCCTCCCGGCCGGCGAGCGCGCCGATCACGGTGCGCAATGCGCCCGCGGTACGGCCCTGCCGTCCGATCACCTTGCCGATGTCCTCGGGGTGGACGCGGACCTCGAGCGTGCGAGGGCCGCGCCGGTGCGCATCGGTGACCTGGACGTCGTCCGGGTTGGACACCAGTCCGCGCACCAGGTGCTCCAGTGCGTCCGTCAGCACGATCAGCCCTCGTCGCCGGACTCGTCGGCCTCGGCGGACTTCTTCTTGCCCTTGCTGATCGCCGCGGTGCTGGGCTCGTTGTCGGCCTCGGCGAGTGCCGCGTTGAACAGCGCCACCTTGTCGGGACGCTCGGCCTGCGGTTCGATGCCGGACGCCGACTCCTCGCCGGTGAACTTCTGCCAGTCACCGCTGCGCTTGAGGATGCTTACCACGACCTCGGTCGGCTGGGCACCCACGCCGAGCCAGTACTGGGCACGCTCGGAGTTGACCTGGATGATCGACGGGTCGTTCTTCGGCTGGTAGAGGCCGATCTCTTCGATCGCCCGGCCGTCGCGCTTGGTGCGCGAGTCCATGACGACGATGCGGTAATGCGGCGAGCGGATCTTGCCGAGCCGCTTCAAACGAATCTTGACAGCCACGTGTGTGGTTTCTCCTGTGGAAAAGCCTGGGCAACGACTGCCAGGCTGGGCGGGTGAGGCCTGCCTCCATCGTGGGGAATGGACGCGGGTCTCGGGTGAACCGTCCGCCCCGGCGATGAGAGGGCACCAGAACAGACGACGCGCGCCATAGTTTGCCAGATCGACCCGGCATTCGGCGAACCGGGCCAGCTGCGGCTCAGCTGCCCACGACCGCCAGCGGGCGACGGGTCCGGCCCAGCGCGGGCTCGTCCACGGCGACGGTCTTCACCCGGCCGATCACCAGGTGTCCGTTGCCGAAGTTGAGCACCGCGTGCAGGGTGCATTCGACGTGCACCGCGGCGTCGGTGGGACGCTGCACGGCGACCGTGTCGGCGGGTTCGAGCGGGATGTCGAGATCGAGGGTGTCGGCATCGGGACGCAGCGTCCCCGAGACCGCCTCGACCCGGCGGATGCTGTCGGCGGTGGCGAACGACACCACGAACTCGTGGCTGCGTTCGATGTTGGCGAGCGTCTCGCCGTCGCCCAGCAGGGTCAGGCCGACCATCGGCGGATCGGCCGAGACCAGGCTGACCAGGCTCTGCGTGGCCAGGTGCGGCCGGTCGTCGGCCGAGGTCGTGGCGACCCAGGCAAGGGGACGTGGCACCAGCTGGTCGAGTACCCCGAGGACGGCGCCGTGCGTGAGATGACGGGTGCTGAAGATTCGTTTGGACACACCGGAATTGTCCGGCGCCGGGGTGCCTGCCCACCGGTGAACCGGACGAACCGCGACCGGGTGAGACGCGGTGTCTCACGTCGTGAATCGGGCGGTGCCGGGGACCGATCCGGGCCCGGGGCGGGGTCAGGATTCCGCGTGGGCGATCTCGAGGCCCAGCCAGTCGGCCAGCGTCCGGATCTCGTCCCGGACCGCCTCGGCGACCCCCGGTGACCACTGCCCGTCGGGATGGACGGCGTTGATCCGCAGCAGCCCGGCGCGCCGGTCGGCCTTCGCGTCGAGCTTTCCGACCAGACGGTCGCCGTGCAGGATCGGCAGCGCGAAGTAGCCCCAGCGCCGTTTAGCCGCCGGCTTGTACATCTCCAGCACGTACTCGAAGCCGAACAGCGCCTCGGCCCGCCCACGGTCGAAGACCAGCCGGTCGAAGGGCGACAGCAGCGCCGTGCGTCCCGCGAAGGGACGGGCCAGGTCGTCCAGCCCGACCGGATCGACCCGCCAGGTTCCCTGGACCCCGCCGACCACGGCCGGCACGCCGGCGTCCCCGACGTCCATCCGCTCCAGCGGCACCTCGGTCTGCTTGGCCCGGGCGATGCCGAGCGACTGCAGGCGGCGCCGGTTGCGGTGCGGTTCGACCTCGGCGTCCGGCACGTCGTCGAGGCCGGCGGGATACCACCGCTCGGCCAGGTCCCAGCGCCGCTCGCGGCCCTCGCGTCCGGCGATCGCGACCTCGCCGAGGCGCACCAGCAGTTCGAGCAGCTGGGTGACGTTGCGGTTGTTCGTCCACCCGGTGGAACCCCACGGCCGCTGTGCGGTGTCGGGGATCTCACCGGTCCGCAACGGACCCCGTTCGCGCAGCAGCACCAGCACGTCGCGCCGGAAGCGGTCGTTGGCGGCCAGCCAGTCCCGGGTCTGCTGGGCGCGCAGCGGACGCCGCATGAGCGCGCGGTACAGCGGTAGGTCGGCGGCGGCGCGGTACATGCCGTCGTACTCGAAGACGGTCTTCTCGGTCTCGACGGAATGCCGCAGGTGGGCGTGTTCGTAGCCGGCGCCCAGGCGCGTCCAGAGGATGTGGTCCTCGCTGGGGGCGATGGCATTGGTCGGGTCGATGTTGACCACGGTCAGCTCGTCGACCACCTCGGCGACCAGTGCCGGACGCTCGGCGTCCAGGAGTTGGGCGCGGAGCGCCAGCCGGCGGGCGTCGCGCCGGCTCAGCCGGTGTGGTTCCATGACCGGACAGTAGCCCCGATCCGCGCGCGAGAGCCGCCCAGGATCCCGGATCAAGTCCGGGACGACGACACCCCGGGATGGCAACAACCCCTGCGGACAGCCGACCAACAAGGTCCCGTCAAGCCCGGGACGACGACACCCCGGGATGGCGACAACCCCCGCGCGCAGCCGGCCAACAAGGTCCCGTCAAGCCCGGGACGACGACACCCCGGGATGGCGACAGCGCCACGTCATCCCGGCGAACGCCGGGATCTCAGGGCAGAACCGCCCACCACACGTCCGTTGAGAATGATCAGCTTCGGTTCCCGCACGACCGAGATGGTGACCCGGGGGTCCTCGGCGAACACCACGATGTCGGCGGGCGCCCCCTCCTCGATGCCCGGATGCCCCAGCCAGCGCCGCGCGTTCCAGGACGCCGCTCCGAGCGCGAAGTCGTTGCCGCCGACCTTCGCCAGCAGTTCGATCTCGGACGCGATCAGGCCGTGCCCGTGCACGCCTCCGGCGTCGGTGCCCGCATACACCGGGACCCCGGCGTCGACGGCCTTGCCGATGGTCTCGAACCGGCGGGCGTGCAGCGCCCGGATGTGGGCCGCATAGCGCGGGAACTTGGCCTCGCCGGCGGCGGCGAACGTCGGGAAGTTCTCCAGGTTGACCATGGTCGGCACCAGCGACACCTGCCGCTCCGCCATCGCGGCGATCGTGTCGTCGTCCAGACCGGTGCCGTGCTCGATGCCGTCGATCCCGGCGTCCACCAGTTCGGCCACCGACCGCTCGTCGAAACAGTGCGCCGTCACCCGGGCGCCGTGCTCGTGAGCGGCCTCGATCGCCTCGGCGGCGACCTCCTTGGGCCACAGCGGGGTCAGGTCGCCCGCGTCGCGATCGATCCAGTCGCCGACGATCTTCACCCAGCCGTCACCGCGTTCGGCCTGGGTGACCACCTCGTCCACGAGCTCGTCGGGTTCGACCTCCTCGGCGAAGTTGCGCGAGTAGCGCTTCGGGCGGGCGATGTGGCGTCCGGCCCGGACGATCTTCGGCAGGTCCTCGCGGTCCTGCAGGAAGCGGGTGTCGAGCGGCGAGCCGGCGTCCCGAAGCAGCAGGGCGCCCGCCTCGCGGTCGGTGATCGCGTGCTCCTCGGCGCGCTCCTCACTGACCGCTCCGTGCGACTCCAGCCCGACGTGGCAGTGGGCGTCCACCAGGCCCGGCATGATCCAGCCCTCGGTGGCGATCGTGAAGGCGTCCGCGACCGGTTCGAAGCCGATCACGCCGTCGTGCAGCCACAGGTCGCGCTCCTCGCCCTCGGGCAGCACCACACCGCGCAGGTGAAGTCGCTGCGGGGGCCCCTGCGGGAGTTCGCTCCGGACGTGCGTGTGGGTGTGCCCGTCGTGGGTGTGCGTGAGCGAGGTGAGCGGCCCCAGACCGGGGGGCAGGTCGTGACTGTGGGTCATGATCCGATCCTGTCACCATCACCACGACGCTGGACGATGTTTGGCATCGCATGGCCGGCGAGAACGCGAGGGCCGCGTGCAGGTCGATCGCCGGCGGGACGTCCTTCGCCGCTCCGGTGCAGGCCTGACCGTTCGCCGGCCCGCTCCGGAGGGGCACGGCGCTTGGAGGTGCGGAGATGCCCGCGCAGCCACGCGAGCGGGTTCGGCCGTCACGGCGTCCAGCCACGCCTGGGGCTCCCGAGCTGGACGGCGATGTCGAGATCGCTCACCGATGGAGACAAAATCGACCGATTTCGAGTCACGACCCGACATCGGCGAGGTTTCCCCGCACCGCACAGCGTTGTCGAGATCGCCGCAAACCCCCGCAGCGGGACCTCGGCACCCGAGCGGTGAGCGAGGCACTGGCGAGCGGACGTCTGGCGCAGTGGCGCTGCCGGGTGGGAAACGACGCGTCGGCCCGGCTCGCCCATCGGCTGGGATTCACGCGTGCCGGCGTCCAGACCGCTGTCGCCGTCGATTCACGTCACTGACCCGAGGGACGGTGACCGCGGGAACCGTCCGCGACCATTCGGGGACGACGTCAGCGCGGACCCTGGTTCTTCTGGTTGAACATCTTCTGCAGGTCGGGCGGCAGCTGGAAGTCGCCCAGCGCCTTCGCCAGGTCGGCGTCGGAGGCGGCTCCCCCGCCGGATCGCCCGAACGCGTCGGCCGGGTTCCACTGCGGCTGCTGCGCGGCTGCCGGGGGGGGCGCAGCCGCTCCGCCGGCCCGCTTGGCCGGGTTGCCCGACACGCCCTTACGGCGATTCTTCGCCTTGGGCGCCTGCCGCCCCGGCTGCCGGCGGGGTCCGGGCAGGCCGGGCATGCCGCCACCCATCTGGCCGCCCAGCTGCTGCATCATCTTGCGGGCCTCGAAGAACCGGTTGACCAGGCCGTTCACGTCGGTGACGGTGGTGCCGGAGCCCTTGGCGATCCGGGTCCGGCGGGAGCCGTCCAGGATCTTGGGATTGGCCCGCTCGGCCGGTGTCATCGACTTGATGATCGCCTCGAGCCGGTCGATCTCGCGCTCGTCGATGTTGTTGATCTGGTCCTTCATGGCGCCCGCGCCGGGGATCATGCCGAGGATCTTGCTGAGCGGACCCATCCGCCGCACCGCCTGCATCTGCTGCAGGAAGTCGTCCAGGCCGAACTCGCCACGCCCACCGAGCAGCTTCTCGGCCGCCTTGGCGGTCTGCTCGGCGTCGAAGGTCTTCTCGGCCTGCTCGATCAGGGTGAGCACGTCGCCCATGCCGAGGATCCGGGACGCCATCCGGTCGGGATGGAAGGCGTCGAAGTCCTTCAGGCCCTCGCCGTTGGAGGCGAACATGATCGGCTTGCCGATCACCCGGGCGATCGACAGGGCCGCGCCGCCGCGGGCGTCGCCGTCCAGCTTGGTCAGCACGACACCGTCGAAGCCGACCCCCTCGGCGAACGCCTTGGCGGTGTTCACCGCGTCCTGGCCGATCATCGCGTCGACGACGAACAACACCTCGTTGGGGTTGACCGCGGAGCGGATGTCGGCGGCCTGCTGCATGAGTTCGGCGTCGATGCCGAGCCGGCCGGCGGTGTCGACGATCACCACGTCGTACAGCTTGCTCATCGCGTGCAGGATCGAGGTGCGGGCCACCTGGACGGGGTCGCCGACCCCGTTGCCCGGCTCGGGTGCATACACGTGGACGCCGGCCCGGTCGCCGACCACCTGCAACTGGTTGACGGCGTTCGGACGTTGCAGGTCGGCCGCGACCAGCAACGGCGAGTGGCCCTGCCCCTTCAGCCAGACGCCGAGCTTGCCGGCCAGGGTGGTCTTACCGGAGCCCTGCAGACCGGCGAGCATGATCACCGTCGGCGGCCGCTTCGCGAACTGCAGCGGACGGGCCTCGCCGCCCAGGATCGACACCAGTTCGTCGTTGACGATCTTGATGATCTGCTGGCTCGGGTTGAGCGCCTTGTGGATCTCGGCTCCGAGCGCGCGGGCCTTCAGATTCGCGATGAATTCCTTGACCACGCCCAGGTTGACGTCGGCCTCGAGCAGCGCGAGCCGGATCTCGCGGGCGGTCGCGTCGATGTCGGCCTCGGTCAGCCGGCTCTTGCCGCGCAGGTTCTTGAAGACCTCGGACAGGCGGTCTTGCAGGGTGTCGAACAAGGGGGTTCCTCACGCAGTCGGACTTCCGGGTCATCCTACCGGCTGCCTCCCGTCCGGCCCCGCGGACCGGCGCCGTCCTACACTGATTCGGTTCTCTAGGAGGAGTCCCATGTCCCAGTACCCCCCGCCCACCGGACCCGATTCGTGGCCGGGACAGTACCCGAATCAACCGGCCCCGAACACCGGTCAGGGGCCCTCGCCGTGGGCGTCGCCGAGCGGCGATCCGGGGGCCGGTTCGACGGCCCAGCCGACGTCCGGCCAGCCGGCGTGGGGCCAGCAGGGCTACGGCCAGGGAGCCGAGACCTACGGGCAACCGGCCCAGGCCTACGGGCAGCCGGGCCCGGCGAACGATCAGTCGACGGCGTACGGCCAGCCGACGGCGGCCTACGGGCAGCCGGCGGCGTACGACCAGTCGACGGCGGCGTACGACCAGTCGACGGCGGCGTACGACCAGTCGACGGCGGCGTACGACCAGTCGACGGGGTACGGACAGCCGACGGCCGCATACGACCAGCCGGCGACCGGGTACGGACAGTCAGCCCCCGCGAGCCCGTCGCCGTACGGGCAGCCGGCCCCGGCGTACGGGCAGAATCCTCAGCCCTACCCGGAGCCGAGCTCTCCCTATGGAGGTCCGGCACCGCAGGGTCAGCCCTACGGGCAGTACGGACCTCAGGGGCAGTACCCGTCCGGCCCGTACCCGGGCCAGTCGGGCTGGGGCCCGCAGCCCGTCGGGAAGCGCCCGGTCTGGCAGACGGTGGTGGGCTGGGTCTGCGCGGCCTGGGCGGCGCTGATGCTGCTGAGCATGTTCGCCCAGTTGGCCAACGGCCGGTTGAGCCTCGGGCAGGGCAGCGCCGCATACAACGTCGGGCAGTTCATCGGGCTGATCGTCCTGATCGGCGTCCCGACCGTGGTGGCCGTGTTGCTGCTGCGTCCCAAGCGCCGGTGAGCCTGCCGCGCGCGTGAGGGCTCTACTCGCTGAGCAGGGCGTCCACGAACGCCTCCGCCTCGAAGGGCACCAGGTCGTCCACGCCCTCGCCGAGGCCGATCAGCTTCACCGGGACGCCCAGTTCACGCTGCACCTGGACGACGATGCCGCCCTTGGCGGAGCCGTCCAGCTTGCTCAGCACGATGCCGGTGATCTGCACGACCTCGGCGAACACCCGGGCCTGGATCAGTCCGTTCTGGCCCGTCGTGGCGTCGATCAGCAACAGCACCTCGGTGACCGGGGCGAGCTTCTCGATCACCCGCTTGATCTTGCCGAGCTCGTCCATCAGGCCGGTCTTGGTGTGCAGCCGGCCGGCGGTGTCGACCACCACCACGTCGACGCCGTCGTCGATCCCCCGCTGCACCGCCTGGTAGGCGACGGCGGCCGGGTCGCCGCCCTCCGGCCCGCGGACGGTCGGCACGCCCACCCGGTCGCCCCAGGTCTGCAGCTGGTCGGCGGCGGCCGCGCGGAAGGTGTCGGCCGCCCCCAGCACGACGGTCTTGTCCTCGGCGACCAGGACGCGGGCGAGTTTGCCGATGGTGGTGGTCTTGCCGGTCCCGTTCACGCCGACCACCAGCACCACCCCGGGCTTGCCGTCGCTGCCGGTGACGTCCAGCGACCGGTCGAAGTCGGGCCCGACCAGGGTGAGCAGTTCCCGGCGCAGCACGCGGCGGGCCTGCTCCGGGTCGTTCACGCCGTCGATGGCGAGTTCGCGGCGCAGCGCCTCGGTGAGTTCCTGGGTCGGCCCCACGCCGAGGTCGGAGGTGATCAGGGTGGCCTCGAAGTCGTCCCAGACGTCGGCGTCCAGGCGATCGGACGACAGGATCGAGAGCAGCCCACGGGCGAGCGGGTTGTTGCTGCCGGCGAGCCGGCGCCGCAACCGCGCCATCCGGGTCGCGGGGGCCTCGGGACGTTCCGGCCCGGGCTCGGCCTCCGGTTCGGCCGGGGGCTCCTCCGACGGTGCGGTGGGCGTCGCGGGAGCCGGCTCGGCGGGCAGCTCGCGACGCTTCTCGGCGGGCAACGCCCGGCGCCGGGCCAGGAAGACGCTGCCCGCGACGATGATCGCCAGACCGACGACACCGACTATCAACCACACAATCAGATCCACGCGGTTCATGCTACGGCTCCGGGCAGTGCCGGGCCGGGACCGTCTACGGCTCCGGCCACCACTGGAGCGGCTCCCGGGACGCCCGGGCGCCGCGAAATCGCGACCGATGCGGACGGCGTCCAGGCGTGGGAGCGTCGCTCGTCGTCGAATCGGTCGCCAGGTCGCGAGCGGACGGCGGGACCTGCCCGCGTCCGGTCGTCGTAGATCGGCCGCCCCGCACGTTCGGATGCCACACTCGTCGGCATGGAGCCGAGCAACCGAAGCGGGCCCCCGGTGAGCCGGCTGTCGCCGCGCCTGGCGGCCATCGTCGAGGCGCTACCGCTGCGGCCGGGCCTGCGCGTGCTGGAGATCGGCGGTGCTCCGGGTGCCGCCGCGAAGGCGGTGGTGAAGCTCATCGGCGACGGTCACGTCCTGGTGATCGACCGGTCGGCGGCGGGGGTCGCCCAGATCGAGCGGAACGCGGCCGCCGAGATCGCCGCCGGGCGCCTGAGCGTCCGGCAGGTGTCGGCCGAGGAGTTCGTCCTGCTCGATGCCGAAGAGCCGTTCGACCTGGCGTTCGCCGTCCGGGTGGGCGCGCTCGACGGGCGGCATCCCGAGGCCGGCCGACGCGCCCTGCGGCGGATCGCGGACGCCCTGACCCCTCAGGGCAGGCTGTTCATCGACGGCGGTGACCCGTTGCGCGAGATCGCCCTACGGCGCTGATCGGCCCCCGTCATCCCGGGCTTGCCCCGGGATCTCGCTCAACGACCGCCCAGAGCGGTGGAGAGATCCCGGCGTTCGCCGGGATGACGAGGTCACCGGACCCAGGGTCGCCGGTCGACGAGGCCAGTGGTTCGCGGTCGCCGGACCGAGGTCGCCGGTTCGACGAAGGTCGCCGGGACAACGGACTGCGAGACGGGAGTCCGGACGGTGAGTCAGTCGGCGGACTTTGCGGAGGTGGCGCTGCGGCGCGGGTCCGGGATCTCTTCGAAGAAGCCCACCAGGCCCTGCGGCGGGTCGGCGTCGCCGTTCAGGTGGCGCGCGGTCTCGGCCATCACATTGGCCAGTTCGGGGACGCGTTCGCGTCCGGCACCTTGCATGCCCATCGCCACGATCGCGACGATGCCGATGGCGAGCGCGAGGATCACCACCATGACGAGAAGTGCGACGGCCACGGGCCACCCTTTCTGAACGCGGAACAGCCTCCAGTATGCAACACGGTCAGTCGCGCAGCCGCTGGCTGATCACCGCCGACACGCCGTCCGAGCGCATCGTGACGCCGTAGAGTGCGTCGCCGATCTCCATCGTCCGCTTCTGGTGGGTGATCACCAGCAGCTGCGAGTTCTCCCGCAGTTCCTCGTAGATCTCCAGCAGGCGGCCGAGGTTCACGTCGTCCAGGGCGGCCTCGACCTCGTCGAGGATGTAGAACGGGCTGGGTCGCGCCTTGAACAGCGCCACCAGGAAGGCCACCGCGACCAGAGAGCGCTCGCCACCCGACAGCAGCGACAGCCGCTTCACCTTCTTGCCGGCCGGACGGGCCTCCACGTCGACCCCGGTGGTCAGCCAGTCGCCGGGTTCGGTGAGCACCAGCCGTCCCTCGCCGCCGGGGAACAGCCGGGCGAACGACTGCTCGAACGCCCGCTCGACGTCGGCGTAGGCGGCGGCGAACACCTCCTGCACCCGGGCGTCCACGTCGGCGATGATGCCGGCCAGGTCGTCGCGGGTCTTGCGCAGGTCGTCCAACTGCTCGGCGAGGAATCCGTGCCGCTCCTGCATGGCGTCGAACTCCTCCAGCGCCAGCGGGTTCACCCGGCCCAGCACCCCCAGGTTCCGCTCGGCCGCCCGGAGCCGCTTCTCCTGCTCGGCCCGGACGTAGGGGACGGGCGGGGGCGGTTCGTCGTCCGGACCGACCGCGCTGCCGTCAGTCTTGGTCAGCACCGGCACCAACTGGTCGGGTCCGTACTCGGTGACCAGGACTTGCGGGTCGAGCCCGAGTTCGGTGAGCACCCGCTCCTCCAGGGACTCGATCCGTAGCCGCTGTTCGGCGCGGGCCAGCTCGTCCCGGTGGACGTGGTCGACGAGTTCCTCGAACTCACGGGCCAGTTCGCGGCTGCGGCGCCGGACATCCGCGAGCGCGCTCTCGGCCTCGAGCCGGGCCGCCTCGGCCCGTGCCCGTTCGGCCGCGGCCGACTCCTGGGACGCCTCGATCCGGCGCAACAGCCAGGTGGCGGCCGTGCCGACGGCGCGGGCGTCGGCGGCCTCGCGCTGTAGCCGTTCCCGGCGGGCCGCGGCCCGCTCACGGGCCTGCCGTTCCGCGGTCGCGGCCCGGGTCAGCGACTCGGCCCGGCCGGCCAGCGCCCGGGCCCGCTCCTCGATGGTGCGCAGCGCGAGCCGGGCCTCCATCTCGGCGCCCCGCGCGGCCCGTTCGGCGGCGGCCAGCCGGTCGCGTTCCGCCGGGTCGGCCTCGACCAGCCCGGTCTCGGCCGAGGCGAGTTCCAGCCGCTGTTCCAGTGCGGCGAGCGCCTTGCGGTTCTGTTCGCGGGTGGCCTGGGCGCCCGCGATGGACGCCTCGGCGCGTTCCGCCTCGGCCTGCGCGGCCCGGGTGGTCTGGCTGAGCGCACCCAGCTCCTCGGCCAGCGCGGCGTGTTCGGCGTCCGACTCGTGCAGCCGGGCGAGCGCCGCCTCGGCCGCGGCCCGGGCCTCGGTCAGCTCGGCCTCGTACTGGGCGAGTGAGAACCGGGCACGCTCCAGGTCCGCCTGGGCCGCGCCGAGCCGGCTCTCGGTCTCGTCGATGGCCGCCTGCACCTCGATCAGGGACGGCCTGGCGTTCGATCCGCCGGCGGCGAACCACTGGCTGAGCACGTCCCCGTCGCGGGTGACCGCGGTGACGTCGGGCAGGCCGGCCACCAGGGTGCGCGCGTTGGGCAGGTCGTCGACGACGGCCACTTTGCGCAGCAGCCGGGTCAGGGCCGGACGGACCTCGTCGGCGCAGCTGACCACCTCGATCGCCCAGGTGGCATAGCCGGGCAGCTGTGGCCCGTCCCCGGCCGTCGGGGGGCGGGCGCCGCCCAGCAACAGCCCGGCCCGGCCCAGGTCCTCGGCCTTCAGGTGGCCGAACGCGCCGACCGCGGCGTCCAGGCCGGCCACGGCGACCGCGTCCGCAGCCGAGCCGAGGGCCGCCGACACGGCGGCCTCGTAGCCGGGACGCACCCCGATCAGGGTCGACACCGAGCCGAGCAGTCCGCCGACGGCGTCGCCGGCGGCGAGCAGCGCGGCGGAGGCGTCCTTGCGTTCCAGGCCCAGGGCCAGGCCGTCGCGGCGGGCGGCCAGGGAGGCGCGTTCGGTCTGCGCCCGCTGTTCGGCCCGGCGGACCTCCTCGGCGGCCCCTTCGAGGCGTGCCACCTCGGCGGCGGCCGACTCGTAGAGGGCGTCCAGTCCCGATTCGCCGTCGCTGACCCCGGCGAGCCTGGTCTCCAGGGCGGCGAACGTGCGCCGGGCGTCCGCCGCCCGCCGGGCCGCGTCGTCCCGGGCCGCGGCCAGCCGCTCGATCTCGGCGCCGGCCGCCTCCGTCCGGCTGCGCAGCGTGTTCACCTCGCCGGTCAGCCGGGCCAGGCCCTCGCGCCGGTCGGCGATCGCCCGCTGCTGCGCGGTGTAGCTGCGTTCGGCGTGCTCGTGGGCCGCCTCGGCCTGCTCGAGTGCCGCGCTCGCCCGCGTCAGTGCCTCGGCGGCCGCGGTCACCTCGACGGCCAGGGCCGCCTCCGCCTTGCGGACCTCGGTGGCCTCGCGTTCGATGAGTTCGGGGTCGCGTCCGGGACGTTCGCCCTCGCCGGCGCTCTCGGCGTTGCGCAGCCGTTCCCCCGCGATGCTCACCGTGGACGCCAGGCGTTCGCGCAGCGCGGCCAGCCCGTACCAGGTCTCCTGGGCGGCGTTCAGCCGAGGCAGTGCATTGCGGCTGGCCGTCTCGGCCTCGGCTTCGGCCTCGCGAGCCGCGTCCAGGGCTGCCTCGACGGAGGTGCGGCGGGCCTTGAGGTCGGCCTCGGCGGCCAGGTCGGACTGCAGCGCGAGGGTGGCCAGCACGTAGTCGTCGGCGAGCAGCCGGGCCTTGGCGTCCCGCACTTCGGCCTGGATCACGGCCGCCTTGCGCGCGACTTCGGCCTGTCGGCCGAGCGGCTTCAGCTGGCGGCGGATCTCGGCCAGCAGGTCGTTGAGCCGGTTCAGGTTCGCGGCGGTCGAGTCGAGTTTCCGCAGCGCCTTCTCCTTGCGCTTGCGGTGTTTCAGCACGCCCGCGGCCTCTTCGATGAAGCCGCGGCGGATCTCGGGGGTGGCCTGCAGGATCGAGTCCAGCTGTCCCTGGCCGACGATCACGTGCATCTCGCGTCCGATGCCCGAGTCGGAGAGCAGCTCCTGGACGTCCAGCAGCCGGGCGTGGCTGCCGTTGATCGCGTATTCGGAGCCGCCGGAGCGGAACATCGTCCGGCTGATGGTCACCTCGGTGTAGTCGATCGGCAGCGCGCCGTCGGTGTTGTCGATGGTGAGCGTGACCTCGGCCCGCCCCAGCGGGGCGCGTCCGGCGGTGCCGGCGAAGATGACGTCCTCCATCTTGCCGCCGCGCAGGGACTTGGCGCCCTGCTCGCCCATCACCCAGGCGAGCGCGTCCACCACGTTCGACTTGCCCGAACCGTTGGGGCCCACGACGCAGGTGATCCCGGGTTCGAAGGCCAGCGTCGTCGTGGACGCGAAGGACTTGAACCCGCGCAGCGTGAGCGACTTCAGGTACATGACTAGCCGGAACCCACCGGCGTCCCGTTGTCCGAGGCGGCGTGCTGCCGCCGGACGTAGCGGAAGGTCCACAGCTTGTTGACCACGAAGTTGATCGGGGTGGTGATCACGATCGTCAGCAGTTGCGCCCAGTATTCGCGCGATTGCAGTCCCGCGTTCTCGTGGAACCAGGGTTCGGGCAGGTAGATCGGCGAGGTCGGATTGGTGAAGCCGATCTTGATGAAGATGCCGATCAGGGCGGCGGCGCTGCCCACCGCCAGGAAGGGCATGAATTCCTTCAGCCAGGGTGCCCGGCCGCGGTTGCGGAACGTCCAGTGCCGGTTCATCTGGAAGTTGAACAGGTTGGCCACCAGGAAGGCGACGATCCACACCAGCGTCGTGAACCGGACGTTGTACGGCGTGCCGGGGATCCCGAAGAGGATGTTCTGTGCATTCACCGTGCCGCCGTTGGCCTTGTTCATCAGCACCGCGACCAGCATGTTGACCACGACGCCGGCACCGCCGACGACCCCGAACTTCACGAACTGCCGGCCGACGTAGGCATAGCGCTGCAGGAAGGAGCCGGCAGATGTCACGAGGGGAACCCTATACGGCCGGGACGCGGGGACGCCGTCGGCACGACGGGCGACCGGAGGACGTCCGGCTCATGGACATCTCCCGGCGATCGGACGCCCGGACGCGTGGTGTCGTCCCCGGCTCGTGAGCGACCGGTCGGGCGGCTCACCGTGCCGGTCGTCCGGAGAAGGCACGCTGGAGGACGTCCACCTCGCCGTGAAGATGCCCCGCCGACAGGGCTTGTTCGGGCGTGACCGCACCGGTCACCAGTGCGACGACGGTCTCTGCCTCGGCGACCAGGACGGTCCCGGGCCGCTGGCCGGGATCGAGGGCTGCGCTCGGCCCGTCGGCGCCGACCCGCAGAACGATGAGTAGGCCCTCGACCTCGAAGCCGATCTCCCAGGACGGGGCCGCGGTCGCGCCTCGCAGCAGGGCAGGCAGGGCGAGCGCCAGCCAGCGGGGCTGGAATGAGTCGTCTCCCCGTCCACTCGCCAGGAGTGGCGCGCCCCACCGGCCGAGCGCCTCCATCGGCTCTCGCAGTTCCGCGCCCCACGGCGTCAGACCGTAGAGAACTCCGGTGTCTCCGAGCTGTCGCGCCACGATCCCGTTCTCTTCCAGGGTCCGCAGTCGCGCGGCCAGCAGGTTGGTCGCGATGCCCGCGAGGAAGGTCTTCAACTCGCTGTAGCGCAGCGGACCGGGAAGCAGTTCTCGCACGATCAGCAGGTTCCATCGGTCTCCCACGACGTCCAGCGCCCGGGCGAGTCCGCAGAACTGGCCGTAGGAGCGGCTACCGCGATGCTTTACGTCGTCCATCGTGGTTGATAATATCAACCTACGTGCCCTGCCGCCAGCCCGGGCGGATCGGACACGGGGTTCGGACGGACGTCAGGAGTGCTGGGCAATGGAGATCGACTGGCTCGGTGTGGTTCTCGCCATCGTCGCGGGCATGATCGTGGCGTTCCTCTGGTACCAGAAGGGCTTCATCGCGGACGCCTGGGAGACGTTGACCGGCGTCACCCCGGAGCGATCCAGGCCCGTTCGCACACGGAACATGGCCCAACTCCTCGTCGCGAACGGCGTGACCGCCCTCGGACTCGCCTGGGGAATCTCGGTCGTATCAACGGCGACCGGCGACGACTCCGTGTGGCCGGCGCTGCTGACCGGCCTGGTCGCCTGGTTGGCCTTCTCCGCGACGACGCTCCTGCAGCACAACGCCTTCGAGATGAAGCCCGCGAAGCTGACCCTGATCAACACCGGCTATCAACTCGTGTTGTTCCTCACCATGTCCCTCGTGATCGGCCTCCGGTAGGCCTGGCGGTGGGCGCGCGCGGCCAGGATCGTCGGCGACGCGCTCGATGGCGGCTCCCATCTCGCTGATCGGGGTTCCTTGACGCTACTGTTCACACGGTCGAAGGCCCTAGCACGCCGTCGGGACAGCGCATCCGCTGAGTTCGACGCAGCAATGGCATTGCGCGGATCGGCATCTGAATGGTTTGGGCGGGGTAGGTTCACGCCTTGCTCGCGGTGGTGATCACCGCGTCCAAGCGCGGCGCGATCGAGTCGGCCATCATCGTGATCTCCTGCTCGCGGACGCCGTTCCTCCGAGCGGCGTCGCGCCACCCGGCGACCGCTCCGGCTACGCGCGCCGTCCGCTCGCGCGCCTGAGCGGGATTGAGGCTGCACTCGTCCGCGAGGGCAAGCAGAGCCTCGGCCTCGTCGGGCGGCGCGTCGGCCCCCATGATCAAGGTCGAGCGGGCTCGCCACGGATCGGGGTTCGGGTTGACGTCGAACACAGGGCTCAGGGTCCAGGAGCCGCGGTCCGCGAGGAAGCCATGGTTGCGCAGATGGTCGTCCGTGTTGCCGAGAACGACACTCGCGACGACGCGGTCGAAGAGCTCGTGGTGATCTGCCTTGGGCGAGCGGGAGAGGTCTCGCATGGCTTCGGCGATCTCGGCGTAGTCGCGGTGCTCGCCGTCGGTGGCCCCGAGCGCCGTCATGGCGCTGATGTAGCCGATTCTGCGCTCTCCCTCGGCTCGGTCGAACCTGCGCAGGATCAGCACGCTACGCTCCCCGACCCGGGTGAGGCGGCGCTGCGGAGTCCTGATCCCCGCGGCTTCCAGCAGGTCCAGCGCCGTCGCCTCCCAAGTCATGACGTCCCACTGGTCGCTGCCGTGCGGGAACTTCGCGATCGCGAGGGATCCGTCCTCGAGGCGCACGGAGGCTTTCGGGCGTGCGCCGCCCAGGCCGGTCGTGCCCGTGTCCAACAGCTGCTTGACGGCCCGGCCCGGGTCCTCGTCGGTGGCCAGCTCGTCCGAGGCGCGCAGCAGCTCCGGTAGCGACACCAGTTGGGGGACGCGCGCGGGCTTGCCGAGGAACGCCGTGCTGTCTGCGAGCCGGTACCGCAGGGCTCCCTGACGGGTGTCGTCGCTGACGCCCAGAAGGAAGTCGAGGTCGTCCAGCCGGCGCGGCGCTCGGCCCTCGTCACGGGCACGCGCGCGCTCGGCCTTCTCGATGAGGTTCCGACCCCAGCGGTCGGGAGCGCTGTCGGCGAAGGCCCGCACCAGACCCGCCTGGTGCTGCGCGCCTGCGACGAGCGGCAAGGCCGGGTCGATGCTCGTCCCGTCGCCTGCCAGGTAGCCCGGGTCATAAAGGAACGTCGTGGAAACCTGGCCTCGTATCCGGGTGAAGTGCGCCTGTCCTACCAAGACCGGCTCCCCCGCCCGGTCGACGAAGACCTCGACGGTGGTCATCGCGCGCGCTTCTTCGCGAGCCTGCCCGCGCGCAGGCGGCCGATGTCGCTGCCGAGCGGGTCGACGGCCTCGACCACCTGGTCGAGCACGCCGAGGGCGCGCAGCACCTGGGCGACGTTCCCGAACCCCGCGCCCGGGTCGCCGGTCTCGATCTTGCGCAGGGTGTCCCGTGTGATGCCGGCGCGCTCGGACACCTGCTGGGCCGTCAGGCCCAGCACCATGCGCCAGCCGCGCACGTGCTCGCCGAACTCGGCGAGCTGTCGGTCGAGCTTGTACCCGGACATGGCACTCGTCCTCTCCTATGACGAGGATTATATCCGGATAGCCATGATATGACGAGCATCGTAGCCACAGCGGATGGAAAATGCGGGAGCGGAGGGGTTCATGCGGCAACGCACGGGCCTTCAAGTGGGCTTGATCACGGTCAGATCATCACTCCCGCCGTTCACCGCTTCCGCTGGCAGGCAGGGCAGAAGTGCGACGAACGGTTCATGAACGCGACCCGTTTGATGGGCCTTCCGCACCGATCGCAGGGTTCCCCTTCGCGTCCGTAGACCGCGAGTCTTCTGCTGAAGTAGCCAGAGCTTCCGTTCACGTTCACGTACAGGGCATCGAACGACGTGCCGCCCTGGGCCAAGGCTTCGGTCATCACGTCCCGGGCGTGCCCGAGCAGTTCCCGGGTCTTGGCGGCGGTGAGCGTGTCCGCGGGCCGGTCGTAGTGCAGCCGTGCCCGCCAGAGCGCCTCGTCGGCGTAGATGTTGCCGATGCCCGAGACCACCCGCTGGTCGAGCAGCACCCGCTTGATCGCGGAACGCTTGCGGCGGATCGTGTGCACCGCCGCCGCGAGATCGAATTCTGGGTCGAACAGGTCGCGGCCGATGTGCGCCACCTCGGCCGGCAACTCCGCTCCCCCGGGGCTGACCGACAGGCCGCCGAACATGCGCTGATCGACGAAGCGCAGTTGGGTGAGAGATCCCGGCGTTCGCCGGGATGACGAAATGGACGGGCGCGCGCCGTCACCGTCCCCATCACCGGGGCCAACGCCACCGACGTCACCCCAGCCGACACCACCACCCCCGTCACCCCAGCCGACACCATCCACGTCATCCCGGCGGACGCCGGGATCTCTGCCATCCGCAGTCCCTTCTGGAACGCCGGGATCCAGGTCGATCAACACCCGGGTGTGCGGCAGCAGCGGCGCGGACGGGGCGTCGACCCGGAACTGGCCGCTCATGCCGAGGTGCGCCAGCAGCGCGTCCCCGTCCACGAACGGGAGCCAAAGGAACTTGCCGCGGCGCCTCGGTTCGGCGAACGTCCGTCCGGCCAGCGCAGCCGCGAACCCCTCGGGGCCGTCCGCGTGCCGGCGGACGGGACGCGGGTGCAGCACCGTCACGGCGACGATCCGCCGTCCGGTGATCACGCCGGCCAGGCCGGCCCGGACGGTCTCAACCTCGGGGAGTTCGGGCACCCCGCGATTCTGCCAGCCCCAGTGGCCGGCGGCGGGCGCCGATCAGCCCCGCAGGGCAGTCAGTTCGGCCGGGTTGACCCGGGTGCCGATCAGGTCCCGCAGCGTGTCGTTGACGTCCCAGATGCCGACGTTCATGGCACCGGTCACGGTGCGTCCGTCGTCGCC
Source organism: Micropruina sp. (assembly GCA_018055925.1). Classification (GTDB taxonomy): domain Bacteria; phylum Actinomycetota; class Actinomycetes; order Propionibacteriales; family Propionibacteriaceae; genus Micropruina. The sequence continues at coordinate 3,860 of JAGPGQ010000008.1, read as the reverse complement.
CAGCCAATAGGCGATGAACTCGTTGCCGGCCAGGTCGCCGCGGATCTCGACCCGGTCGGACGGCGCCGCGTGGCCGACGTACTCCATCGAGAACTCGAACTGGTCGGTGAAGAAGTAGGGCTGCCAGTCGAAGGCCCCCTCCTGGCCGAGCATGCGGCGGGCGGCCAGCTTTCCCTGCCGGATCGCATTGTCCCAGTGCTCGATCCGCACCGGGCCGAGAGTGGTGTGCTCGGCCAGGGCGACGTCCCCGGCCGCCCACACGTGTGGGTCGGAGGTTCGTAGGCCGGTGTCGGCCACGATGCCGTCGGTGACCGCGAGCCCGGCTCGTCGGGCCAGTTCCACCTCGGGCCGGACGCCGATCGCCGCCAGCACCACGTCGGCGGGCAGTTCGCCGTCGTCGGTTCGGACGCCATACTCGGTGATCGCCCGCACCGTCACGCCGGTGCGGATGTCGACGCCGTGGCCCCGGTGCAGGGCCATCAGGTGCCGGGCGAGCTCCGGGCCGAGCACCGCGGCGAGCGGGGCATCGTCCCGGACCAGCACGGTCACCTCGGCACCCGCCTGGCGCGCCGATGCGGCGGCCTCCAGGCCGATCCATCCACCACCGACGATCACCATCCGGACGCCGTCGCCGAGGGCGGATCCGAGTCGTTGCTGGTCGGCGCGGGTGCGCAGCACCAGTGCGCGGTCGGCACCCGGCACGTCCGGACGCCGGGGCGTCGCCCCGGTGGCCAGCAGCAGCGCGTCGTAGGGCAGCCGGTCACCGGACGCGAGCGCGACCGAGCGGGCCGCGAGATCGATGCCGGTGGCCGAGGTGCCGGTCACCACCCGGATACCGCGTTCGTCGTACCAGGGGGCGTCCCGCCAGACGGCGAACTCCTCGGTGCCCTGCAGCACGCCCTTCGACAGGGGCGGACGCTCGTACGGCAGCAGGGGTTCGCCCGCGACGATCGTGAGCGAACCGGTGAAGCCCTCGTCGCGGAGGGTTTCGGCGGCATTCGCGGCGGCCAGGCCGCCACCGACGAGGACGATGCTCTGCATCCGTCCATCCTGGCCCGCCGAGTCGTGCCGCGCCAGGGTGGGTCAGCCGTTGAGGGCCTCGAAGGCGGCCTGCGCCGCGCCCTGCTCGGCCTGCTTCTTCGAACGGCCCGGCGCGGGCGGATAACTGCGGTTGCCGATCACCGCGACCGCCTCGAACCGCTTGTCGTGGTCCGGTCCGGATTCGGTGACGGCGTAGGTCGGGGTGCCCAGGTCGAGGGTGGCGCACAACTCCTGCAGGCTGGTCTTCCAGTCGAGACCGGCGCCCAGGGCGTCGGCCACCGCGACCAGCGGATCGAACAGGGTGTGCACGAAGGCGTCCGCGGCATCGCGTCCGGCGGACAGGAACAGCGACCCGAGGACGGCCTCGAACGCGTCGGCGAGGATCGAGGACTTGTTGGCGCCACCGGTGGTCAGCTCGCCCTTGCCGAGCTTGATCAGGGCACCCAGGTCGAGGCCCCGGGCGACCTCGGCGAGGGCGTTGGCGTTCACGACGGCGGCGCGCAGCTTCGCCAGCCGCCCCTCGGGATACTGCGGGAACGTGAGGTACAGGTGCTCGGTGATCACGATGCCCAGCACCGCGTCACCGAGGAACTCGAGACGCTCGTTGTGCGGGATCTGCCCGTTCTCGTAGGCGTAGCTGCGGTGGATCAGGGCAAGCTCGAAGAGCTGGGGATCGATCGTGATCCCCAGCTCGTCGAGTAGGTCGTGGATGCGGCTCATCGCCGCGCGGCTCAGGGCTCGAGAATCTGCCGGCGGGCCGCGCGCGGGCCGTACTGGCCGCACTCGGGGCACGCGGTGTGCGGCAGGTGCTGAGCCTTGCAGGCCGCGTTGGCGCAGGTCACCAGGGTGGGCACCGAGGCCTTCCACTGGGAACGGCGGTGCCGGGTGTTGCTCCGAGACATCTTCCGCTTGGGAACGGCCACGGCTCACTCCTTGTTTCTGGCCTGCTGCGAGGCCGCTTCTGCTTCGTCGTCGGTGGTTGTCGTCCAGCCCGACAGGACGGCCCAGCGTGGGTCGATCCGGTCGTCGTGCCGGTGGTCCGGGTCCGCGTTCAGGTTGGCCCCGCAATCGGGACACAGGCCTGCGCAATCCGGCCGGCACAAGGGCGTGTACGGCAGGTCGAGCACCACCGTGTCCCGTAGTAGGGGCTCGAGGTCGAGCAGGTCGCCCTCGAGCCGGCTGGCCTCGTCGTCGTCCGGTTCCTTGTCGGGATAGAGGTACAGCTCCTGGACGTCGACCTCCTCGGTGGAGGACGTCGGATCCAGGCAGCGTGCGCACTGCCCCTGCAACGAAACCGTGGCGGCTCCGGTGACCAGCACCCCCTCCACCACCGATTCGAGCCGAAGCTCCATCTCGATGGGGGATCCGGGTGGCACCCCGATCACGTCCGTGCCGATGCCGTCCGGCGCCTCGGCGATCCG
>JAGPGQ010000008.1:0-1298 GCA_018055925.1 Micropruina sp. | reverse complement strand
GTCACGTCGCCACCCAACGAGGCCACCTCGCGGACCATGGTCGAGGACAACGTGCCCCATCGGGCGGAGGCCGGCAGCAGGATCGTCTCCAGGCCGGTCAGGGAGTGGTTGATGTGCGCCATCTGCAGCTCGAAGTCGAAGTCGGACGCGAATCGCAACCCCTTCACCACGTGGCCGGCGTCCCGGTCGCGGCAGAAGTCGACCAGCAGTCCGGACAGCACTTCGACCCGCACTCCCGGAAGTTCGGCGACGGCCTCGCTCACGAGGGACACCCGTTCGTCGGTGTCGAACAGGTAGCGCTTGGCCGAGTTGCGGCCGACGGCCACGATCACCTCGTCGAACAGCGCCGCGGCCCGGCGGATCACGTCCAGATGACCGTGGGTGACCGGGTCGAACGACCCGGGACAGACCGCCCTCATCCGTTACCTTCTCTCGCACAGTGCAGCGTCGTCTCACCGTAGCGACGTTGCCAACGATCCCCCAATCGCCCGGGCCATTGCGGGCCTTCGGCCCGCCGGGACCGCTCCACGATCACGATGCCGTCGTCGGTCAGCCAGTCGGCCGCGATCCGGGCGAGGGCTGCGTCCACGGTGCCGCCGGGGAACGCGTAGGGCGGGTCGAGCCAGCAGATGTCGAACGGCTGGGGCGGGCCCGCGAGGTACTTCTCGACACTGCTGGGGACCACCCGCACGGCCAGCCCGGTCTCCCGGACGTTGCGGCGGATGACCTCAGCGGCGCGACGGTCGTGCTCGACCGCGACCACCCGGTCGGCACCGCGGCTGGCCGCCTCCAGGGCCACCGCCCCCGAACCGGCGTACAGATCGAGGAAGCCACAGCCGGCCAGCATGACGGACGGGTCTCCGGCCCGGCCCAGCTCCGAGGCCAGCATGCCGAAGACGGCCTCCCGGACCCGGTCGGACGTGGGGCGGGTGGCCTCGCCCGGCGGTGTGGCCAGCCGATGACCTTTGTGACTACCGGCGATGATCCGCGACATGAGTTGACGCTAGCTCATGCGGACGTTCGATCCCGGTGTGACAATGAGGCATGACACAGCAGTCCCCGGTCACCAGGCTGAGCCGCGCCGAAGCCTGGGAGTTGCTGGCGGGCGCTCCCGTCGGACGCCTCGCCACCGTGATCAATCGCCAGCCCGACATCTTTCCGGTCAACTTCATCGTCGAGGACTCGTCGGTGATCTTCCGGACCTCCGAGGGTTCCAAGCTGTTGCAGCTCACGGTGAACACCCGGGTGGCGTTCCAGGCGGACGGCTGGGTGACGGACACCGGCTGGAGCGTGGTGGT
>JAGPGQ010000099.1:3097-12970 GCA_018055925.1 Micropruina sp. | reverse complement strand
GCCGGTCCACCGCGATGTCCACCAGCAGTGCGGCCATCAGGTCGGACGCCGCGGTGCGCAGCTTGGCGAGATCGACCGCCTCGTGACGGTCGGCGACCGGTGTTTCGATCGCGTCCCGGACGACCTGCCGCGGCGCGAACGCGGCCGCCAAGGCGATCTCGCGGCGCAGTTCGTGACTGATCGTGTCGCCGGAGGAACCCACCCGGTCGGCCAGGGCGCAGGCGTACTTCTCGGTTTCGGCGGTCACCGCCGGATCGTCCGAGGTGAGCATGTCGGCGGTGCAGTGCAGCAGCGTCAGCCCGCGGGCCAGGTCCCCGGAGCCGAGTTCGGTCACGGCCCGCCTGACCAGCGGACGGTCGCCGCGGGCAGCGCTCTCGGCCAGGATCGCCAACTGCAGTCCGAGCAGCCGCTCCCGGGTGCGCTCCCCCGTCCCGTCCCCGGACAGCACCGGCGCCACATCGCCGGACGACTGGGACATGCTGTCGAGCAGCTCGCGGCCGGCGTCCTCGGGGGTGTTGACCGTGTCGCGCAGTTCCATCGGCTTGATCAGCAGGGTGCACACGAAGACCAACGCCACGATCGGCACGCACACCCAGAAGATCATCGCCATCTGATCGGCCAGACCCGCCCGGACCGCCGTCACCACCTCGGGCGGCAGCGATCCGATCACCCCGGGATCGAGCACCGAACCGGCGTTGATCGTGCCGTGCGGCATGCTCTGGGCCAGTTCCGGCGGCAGATGGGAGAAGATCGCCGAATCCAGCCCGGAACTCAGCACCGTCCCGAAGATCGCGATGCCGATGGTCGCGCCGACGTTGCGGAAGAACTGCAGCGCCGCCGTGGCGACGCCGAGGTCGCGCCGGGCGACGGCGTTCTGCACGACCAGCGTGTACTGCTGGGAGAGCGCCCCCAGTCCGACACCGACCAGCGTGACGCCGGCCACCACCTGCCAGACCGAGGACGCCTCCGTCAGCCAGGCGAGCACCAGCACGCCGATGCCGAGCAGCACGGCACCGACCAGCATCAGCTCCTTGTACCGGCCCGTCCGGGTGATCAGCATGCCGGCGACCAGCCCGACCAGCACCAGGCCGAGCATCAGCGGCAGCGTGATCAGCCCCGAGACCGACGCGTTCACCGCCAGCACCCCCTGGGCGTAGACCGGCACGTAGATGATCGCGCCGAACATCACCATCGACATGCCGAAGGCGCCCAGGTTCGCGAACGTGAAGATGGACGATCCGAACAGGTGCAGCGGCACCAGCGGCTCGGGCACGCGCAACTCGATCCGGACGAAGGCCACCATCAGCGCAGTCCCGGCCACCAGCAGGCCGATGATCACCGGCGAGCTCCACGGGTAGTTGATCCCGCCCCAGGACACCGCCAGGAGGATCGCGGTGATGCCGGTCGACATGGTGACGATCCCCCAGGTGTCGATCACGGCCGGCCGGGGCTCGTGGTCGAGCACCAGGAACCGGGCCACCACGAACAGCGCCACCAGGCCCACCGGGATGGTGACGAAGAACAGCCAGCGCCAGCCCAGCGCGTCGGTGATCACGCCGCCGGCGAGCGGCCCGGCGACGCTGGCCACGCCGAAGACGACCCCCATCCAGCCCTGGTACTTGCCGCGCTGACGAGGGGGGATGATGTCACCGACGATGGTCTGGGTGAGCGGCATGATGACCCCCATGCCGAGGCCCTGGACGGCCCGGGCGGCGACCAGCCACCAGAAGCTCTGGGCGAACCCGGACAGCACCGAGCCCGCCAGGAAGACGATCAACCCGGCCAGGAAGAACGGCCGCCGGCCGTACAGGTCGGAGAGCTTGCCGACGATCGGCACCGCGATGGCCGACACCAGCATGGCGGCGGTGGCCACCCACGAGTAGTGCTCCATGCCGCCCAGTTCGGCGACGATGCGCGGCATGGCCGGGCCGACGATGGTCTGCGAGATCGAGGCGATCAGCATGCCCAGCAGCAGTCCGACGAAGATCCGGCGCGACTGCGGCGACAACCGGAACTCCGCCGGCGCGGTTTCCGTGCTCATCGGCCGCTCCGATCCCGCAGCGCCGCGTTCAGCCGGCTGACCAGCCGGATGAGGTCGCCCCGGTCCTCACCGGACCAGTCGGCGATGGCGTCGGTGACCAGCCGGACGCGCCGGTTCCGTTCGAGCTCGAAGCGCCGGCCACCCTCGGCGGTCGGCCGGACGATGTGCGCCCGCCGGTCGTGCGGATCGGTGTCGCGCTCCAGCAGGCCCGCCTCCTCCATCGCGTAGATGCGGCGGCTCAGGGTGGAGGCGTCCAGCCCCTCGCGGTGCGCCAGATCGCCGGCCCGCATCGCGCCGTCGCTGATCAGGCGTCCCAGCACCAGGTACTCCGCCCGCCCCAGTTCGGCACCGCGCTGGTGGTCGGTGCTCAGCCGCGACAGCAGTTCGAACAGCCCGGACTGCTCCCCAGATAGTTGCATGCTGCAATCATACAACTTTTAATCAGTTTGTCACGTCGCCCAGACCGGCGTCGATCCGGGCAGGGTGGCCACCTCGCGTCCGGTGGCCAGGTCGAAGACCCGGACGACCGCCCGGTTGGACGCCCCGGACGACAGGTCGCTGATCGGGGCCCCTTCGGCGAGCACCACCGCCCAGGCGAACTGGCCGTTGGGCGACAGGCCCGAGTTCAACAGCTGTCCCTTGCCGGGCCCGACGGTCAGCAGGGTGGTGCTGCCGGCCGCGGTCACGTGATCGAGCCTGGTGGTCAGGCCGGCGTCGCTGAACCGGTTGTACTCGACCAGGTAGTCGTCGGTGGCCCGGAAGCTACGGCGTCCGGCGAAGGTGTTCTTGTCCGGATCGGCGGTCTCCACCACGTCGGCGGTGCGCCCGCCCGCCAGGTCGATCATCACCTGGCGTCCGCTGGCGACCCCATGCAGGGTGGCGCTGCCGGGCAGGAATCCGACCAGCTGCGACAGCCGTCCGAGCGGCACCGGCGCGGTGGCGCCGTCCAGGTAGATCAGGAAACCCTGCTCCTGGGCGGTGGAGACGACCACCGCGTTCACGCCCGGCACGAACAGCCACTCCTGCACCGACATCGGCTGCCCGCCCGCGGTCACCTCGACCGCCGGACGGTCCAACGCGGTGGCGTCCTGGATGAACAGGATGCTCTCGTACTCGCGCCCGCTGTCGGCGTCCGGCCCGCTGACCAGGTAGCCGAACGAGCCACCGTCCGGCGCCGCGACCAGCTCGGTGATCAGCGGGACCCGGGGCGCCCCGACGGTCGCCGGGGCACCCTCGGGACGCGTGACCGCCACCAGCTGCGCCGTCTGGCCCTCGGGCCGGGCGACCGCGACCAGGTGCTGCCGGGTGGCGACGAAGGAGTCGATCCCGGGGGCGGTCAGCATCGTGCGCGGCTCCGGATTCCCCTCGGTGACCACAGTGTCGGCCGGGGCCTGGTCGCCCCGGTGCGCGATCAGCGTGTACCGGGTGGCCGGCGGCGTCCGGAACGTGTGCACCCAGTCGGCGGTCGTGCCGGTGTGCCGGCTTCGCGCGCCCGTGACCCGCACCTCGTAGGCGGTGTCGTAGGCCAGCGGGACGGCGAACCGCAGGCTCAGGCTGCTCTCGCGCTGGGTCTGGGTGAACGGCACCGCCGGCGTCACGCTCACCTGAGCCGGATCGACCTCCGCCAGGGGCAGCTTGGAGGCGAGCACCAACCGCTGGCCCGCCGCCGCGACCGCGCGATCCGGGGCGAAGGTCACCCCCGCCAGGTCGGGGTTGCGGGCCCAGCCGGCCGCGCCCAGGCCGACCGCGATCACGGCCAACACCGAGCACAGCACGACGGCCAGGCGCCAGAACCCGTCCCGGCGCGGGGCTTCGGCGGCGGCCGTAACCGCCGCCCGGGGGTCAGTACTCATAGGGCTGGGACGGTCGGGGGATCGGCTTGAGTTCCGTCGGCTGCAGCACCAGCACGGCGCCGCCGGGGGCCTGCTCGGCCGGCATGAACCGTCCGGAGACCTCGAGCCACTGGTCGGGCTTGTGCTTGCCGGCCCACCCCTGAAGGGCGACCGGGACGACGACCGGACGGGCGTCCACGGTGCAGCAGGTGATCACGAACCGGGCCAGGTGGAACGTGTCGGGATGCTGGCCGTCCACGGGCGCCACGAACCCGACCAGCTTCACGCTCTGGCCCGCATGCGTGGTGGCGCTCTCGGGGTCGGTGACCAGCACCGACCAGTCCCGCAGGGTGAAGGTGGACGCGTCCGCCCCCGCCAACCGCTCGACGTCGCCGGAGTCGGTGGTGTTGGTCGAGCGCTGCTGGGCCGAACTGGCGCTCAGCGTGGCCGGCGGCACCACCAGCAGGGCCAGCACCATGGCCGCGGCGGCGGCGCCGGCACCCCACCGTCCGGCTCCCCCGGCCCCGCGGGACCGCAACGTCCAGGCGATCGCGGTACCGACCAGCCCCAGGCCGATCATCACCAGCGTGAACGTGTTGTAGCGCGGATGGATGTAGAGATTGAGCTGGCCGGTCGCACCCTGCCAGGCGATCGCCACGATGCCGATCAGGCTGAGGACGAGCCCCCACGGCACGCGGCTCGCCAAGGTGGCCGGTTCGTCCCGGTGGTGGTCGTGATGGTGTTCAGAGGACAAGGTTCAACCCCAATCCGATGACCAGGGTGGTCAGGCCGACCACGGCGGTGAGTAGAGCCAAGGTTCTGGTGGTGAAGGTGGTGCGCAGCAGGGCGAGCATCTTGATGTCGATCATGGCCCCGAAGATCAGGAACGCCACCACGCCCCCGGGGGCGAACGTGGAGCTCAAGGACAGGATGAAGAAGGCGTCGACGTTGGAACACACCGACACCACGAAGGCCAGCACCATCAGCACCGCGACCGACCACACGGGATTGCCGCCGATGTTCACCAGCCAGTCGCGCGGAACGCCGACCTGGATCGCTCCGGCGATGAACGATCCCGCCACCAGGGCGGGAAGCATCGCCGCGGTTTCGGCGGTGAACGAGTCGGCGCTGCGCTGCCAGCGTCCGCCGGTCTCGTGGTCGCCCGCCGCGCAGGCCGCCTCGAACGTGGGCGTCAGCAGGGAGGACGGGTTCGGGTGCCGCGAGAACAGCCAGCCGATCAGGTTCGCGATCACGAAACCGCCGACGATCCGTCCGAGCAGGATGCCGTTGTCGAAGCCGAACGCCTGGTAGGTGGTGATGATGGTCACCGGGTTGAGGATCGGTGCGGCCATCAGGAAGGTCAGCGCCTCGCCGACCCCGAGCCCGCGCATCATCAGGCCGCGGGCCATCGGCACGTTGCCGCACTCGCAGACGGGGAAGACGACACCCAGCAGCGACAGCACCATGCGGCGCAGCCCGGGGTTGCGGGGCAGCAGTTGCCAGGCCCGTTCGGGCATCCAGATCTGCACCAGGATCGAGATCAGGATGCCCAGGAAGACGAACGGCAGCGACTCCACCAGCACGCTGACCGACAGGGTGACGAAGTCGCGACTGGCAGTGGGCAGCCAGGCCGTCCAGGACGGGTCGGCGATCAGCCGGATCGCGAAGAGCCCCGCGACCAGCGCCAGCAGCAACGCCAACCGGACGCCGGCCGAACCCCTGCGCACGGGTTGCGCATGGTCATGCTGGACGTCGACGGTCGCCTGGGGCATCGCATCAGCGTAACGACTCCCGGACGGATGCCCAGGATTCGGCGGGCCGTGGCTCAGGGGTTCGGGTCGAGACCGGCCCTCCGTGGGGCAAGTAGAACCTGGGTCAGGCGAGCTATCCCCACCGAGGACGGCACGCTCTACGGTCACAGGTCGGGAACCCTGCATCACTTGGTTGCCAAGGAACGAGGCTCGCGCAGTCAGTCCCGAGGCAGGAGGCCTTCCTCATATGCCCAGGCGAACAGGCTCGCCCCCGAGCCGATGGGCAGGTACATGCCCGTGGCGAGCAGATCGTCCACAACCTGGATGGCGCGATCCCGGTTGTAGTCCGCCAGGGTCCAGTAAGCCTCGATGACGAGCCAGAGGGTGTCGCGACTCGGTACGCCATGAAGGTCGGCCTGTGTGATCGCAGCCCGGTCGTCGATCAGTGCCGTGAAGCCCCGGTGCTTCGCGCAGGCGATCACCGCGCACTCGCCGAGGTGTTGGGTCGGGCGGCCGCCCAGGGCTGCTTTTACGACGAGCTGGGTGAAGAGTTCGTCCTCAGTGAGGACCGTCAGCTGCGCCCATGGGGTTGATGCGGGGTCGGGGATGCCGGAGTGGAGCATTCGTGCGGTGTTGATCTCTCCTCCGACAGCGTCAGGCACGACGATGATGCCCGCGGGCGCCAAGCGTTCGAGGATCTCCGCATGACCGGCTCGACACAGATGCGTGAAGACGCTTGTGTCGGTGACCCAGGTCGCCGCGTCAGGCATCCCATCCCGAACCGGGGTGACCCTCGAACGAGCGGCGGAGTGCCGTCATCGGCGCCATGTCCAAGGCGGGAAGGTCATCAGCGTGGACGATCCCGCGCAGCAACTCAAGCACGCGTGACTCGGTCAGTTCGGATGAGGTGTATCCGGTGAGGCACGCGGCGACGAAGGCTGGGGACAGGTACGGCGCGGTGAGCTCGTCCCGCCACGACAGTCCGAGGCGCAGGTAGTCGCCAGAGCGGGGCTCATTGGTGCTGAGTTGGTCCCGCTCTTCGTGTGAGATGAGCCCGACATTCCGTAGTTGAGAGATTGCCGCCGACCAACTCAGCCGGAATACGACACCGACCGCGAGTCCACGATCTCGCAACGGCCAGTCGCCGTGGTCCGCCCACACTTTGGCGACCCCGGCGCGGGGGGCAAGGAAGTGAATGGCAAAAGAGTTGATCATCTGCTCACTGTCCAGTGACGCCTGCGTGTCATAGGCGTCACCGAACAACCAGTGGCCAAGCTCGTGCGCCAGCGTCATGCGACGCCGACCGGAGCCAGCGTCGCCGTTGATGACTGCGGCGCCGAGTGCGCTACCCGCTGCATCGACCTCGACGCAGCCGCCATCTGGGCCGGTCGGGCCGAGGTGCGCGGCGAACGTGTAGAGCCCGAAAGACTCGCACGTGCGTCCCAGATCATCGATCGGCCCCGAGCCGAGACCACCCTTCCGGCGGACGGCGGCAGCCGCGCGTTCCGCTTCCGTATGAGTCCGAGGAACGCGTGCACCATCATCGCGAACGATCGGCGTCACCAAGCCCATTGCACGAAGCGTGCGTAGGTCAGCGGCGAACTGATCGATCTCCACGTCCAAGGCCCGGGTGGAGTCATGCGCTCGGTGCGGTGCAGAGCGCCGGCTCACCGCGGCAGGCACCGGAGGCTCCACGAAATAGGAAAGGGGTCGACCCAGAACCTGCGCGATCTCCACCAGTTCGGGCACCTTGAGGTTGCGCTCGCCCTTCTCAAGCAACACGATAGCGGTCCGTTCGAGACCGACGGCTCGCGCCACGCTCTCCTGGGTCATCCCGGCGAGGTCACGAGCCTCGGAGAGCCTCCGACCGAGCAGCACCTTGTCCATATGTGGGATTTTCGCACATTGATCAGTGCCGCACCAGCACCCCTCGGTCCTCACCGAACTCAGCGTCTTCATCGACCGACCTCCGGACGAGAGCTCGGTGATGGACACCCGTCGGCTCCCGCCGCAGGGTGGCGCGTTCGACGGTGGGGTCGGGTGGCCAGCCGTCGGTCGGCGAAGGATCAGGGTGCGCCACCTGGGTGAGTTCGTGGACAGCGCGGTCAAGGGCGTTGTGGGCGTCGCGAGCGGCCTGGGCCAGGTGCTGGCTGCCCGTGGCTCCGGGTGGTTCACGGGTCCAGGCTTCTACGCGGTCGCCGCGGTAGTCGGTCCGGACCCTTTGCATCCATAGCTGGTGCTTGGCAGCCAGTTGGTCCATGGCGGAGTCGTGCAGCAGCGAGAGTTCGGCTGCGGTCTGCATCGGTGCTCGCAGTGTGTCCAGCCGTGGGGATGGTGCCGGGATGAACATGCGTTGTCCGGCGGCGTTCGCTTCGGCCTGGTCGGCGGCCGAAACGGCAATCTCGGGTCGTCTGACGAATCGCATCCCTAGTCAAATGCCGATTAGGGCGGTGCCGGAGAAGGGACTTGAACCCTCACGCCCGAAGGCACAGGTACCTAAAACCTGCGTGTCTGCCAATTTCACCACTCCGGCGGCAGGGCAATTGTAAGGCCGCCGATCGGCCTGCCCTCACCCGGGTCACCTGCGATCGGGACGCGGCGTCCGGACCAGTCCGAGGGTGTCGCCACGGGTGGGTCACCCGGGGTCAGGAGCGGTTTCCGGCGAGAACTGCAGGAAGGATCCAGATCGGGCACCGACAGCGGTGCCCGATCTGGATCCTTCCGACTGATTCGGGTGAAGAACGCCGGGCACGACTCCCTGAATCGGCACCGGCTCCACCGGGTGCCCGCAGAGCGGTAGCCGGGGTCGCAGATCGTCGTGGCCCGGCAAGTCGGGGCAGCCGGCACATCCTGAATCCCGTCCGGCAACGGGTATAGAGAGCGAGCCGAGGGAAGAACGACGGAGGTCTTGGGTGAGATCTGAGGGGGTGCGGCCCGGGCGGGAATCCCCCCGCCCGGGCGATGCGGTCACGGCGAGAACCGCGAGAAACGCAAGGCTCCCGTCCATGATCCTGCTGCATGCCCCCCGCACGCGTCCTACTACTCTGACACATCAGCAGGTCACCCGGGCCGGTCAGCCCCCAAAACCTGACCGATGACGGTCGCGAAGACCCTGGTGTTTCGATGTGCGCGCGCCGAGGTGAGGCGTGTACCGCCGCCGAGGGCTGACCGGAGGTCGCGATCCGCGCTCCCTGCGGATACGGCCGCGGGAGGGCAAGATCCTTCTACGACTCTGCGGGGCGCAGTTCCGGATCGTCCACGGCGAAGGTCCGGACCGGCCCGGGCCCGGTGTGCGCGGTCTCGAACCGGACGGTCACCCGGCCCAGTCCCGAACCCCATACCCAGCCCGCGCCGTGCTCGTCGTGGACCACATCGGCACCCGGGGCGAAGCGCCGTCCGGCTTCTACAGGCTCCACCGGCGAGACTGGGCCTCCCTCCGGCGAAGCGGAAGTCCCGTCCGGCGGGGCTGAAGTTCCGCCCCGCGGGGCTGAAGGGCCGTCCGGCGGTCCGCCGTCGGCCTCCGGCAGCCCGCCGGGAGATCCGGCCGAGCCTGTCGGAACCGTCGCCTCGAACAGGGTCTCCTGGGCCAGTTCCGTCAGCCCGGCCACGCCCACCCCGAGCAGCCGCAGCCCGCGTGGCACGTCGACGCTGTCGAGCAGGGAGGTCGCGACCGCCGCGATCACGTCGGCGCTGTCGGTGGCGCCGTCCAGGGTCCGGGAGCGGGTCAGCGTGGTGAAGTCGGGGTAGCGGGCCTTGAGCGTGATCGTCCGGGCGAACAGGTGGGCGGCGGCCAGCCGGCGGGCAACGGCGGCGGCGTCCGCCACGATGATGCCGCCGAGCCGATGCCGGTCGGTCACGTCGGTCTCGAAGGTGTTCTCCACCGAGATCGACTTCGCCTCCCGCTCGGGCTCCACGGGACGGTCGTCGCGGGCGAACGCCAGAGCACCGATCCAGTCGCCCTGGGCCCGGCCGAGCTCCCGGGTGAGTTCCTTGGGCGACAGCCGCTGCAGGTCGGCGACGGTCGTCACTCCTAGCCGGGACAGCTTTTCCATGGTGACCGGACCCACCCCCGGGATCGCCCGGGCCGGCAGGCCGGCGATCAACTCCACCTCGGTGCCGGCCGGTACCAGCCGCACCCCGTCCGGCTTGGCCAGTTCGGAGGCCACCTTCGCGATGAACTTCGACGTGCCCAGGCCGACCGAACCGGTGAGCCCGCCGGTGCGTTCGGCGATGGTGGCCCGGAGCCGCT
>JAGPGQ010000099.1:0-2997 GCA_018055925.1 Micropruina sp. | reverse complement strand
GGTACCAGCCGCACCCCGTCCGGCTTGGCCAGTTCGGAGGCCACCTTCGCGATGAACTTCGACGTGCCCAGGCCGACCGAACCGGTGAGCCCGCCGGTGCGTTCGGCGATGGTGGCCCGGAGCCGCTCCGCGATCCGCAGCAGTTCGTCCTCGGTCCAGGATCCCTCGCCGGCCTCCAGGTCGACGAACGCCTCGTCGAGGGACAGCGGCTCGACCAGCGGGGACAGTTCCCGCAGCGCCGCCATCACGATGCCGCTGGCCCGGCGGTAGGCGCCGAAGCGTCCGGACAGGAAGGCCGCATGCGGACACCGCCGGCGCGCCTCATGGGTCGGCATCGCCGATCGCACCCCGAACACCCGCGCCTCGTAGGAGGCGGTGGCCACCACCCCGCGCTGCCCGATCCCGCCGACGATCACCGGCTTGCCGCGCAGCGACGGCTTGTCGCGCTGCTCGACGGCCGCGAAGAACGCGTCCAGGTCGAGGTGCAGCACCGTGGGCCGGCTACGCATCGGTCAGTCCAGCGAGTCGAGATAGGTCTCGCCGCGCGGCGACAGCCGGTAGCCGACCCGCAGGCTCTCGGTGAGCCCCAGGGCCTTGAGCCGGCGGATGTCCGCCTTCATCGGCCGCAGTTCCCGTCCCAGCTCCTCGGCGAGCACCGTCGAGATCGTGCCCGGATGGTCGCGGATCCACTCCAGGATCCGCCGGGTCCAAGGTCCGGTGCGCCGGCCGGCGTCGAGCCGCGCGACGGCGGCGGTCAGTTCGGCGAGCTCGCCGGCGTCCGGACGCTGCTCCCGCAGCGCGATCCTCGGATCCTCACCCACCCAGCTGAGCGTGATCCGGAAGATCCGCTCGCCACCCTTGCCGCCGCGGGGTCCGCGGGACGCTCCGCCGCTCAGCACCCGGAGCAGTTCATCCAGGTCGGCGAACCCGGCCGCGAGGGCGTCGGCGATGGTCAGCGCGTCCAGCCCGGGCACCTCGTCGATCGCGTCGAAGCGGACGATCCCGGCCGCGGTCAGCTGGGTGCCGCCGGCCCGCACGCGGGGCTGCTCCCAGCGCCGGAAGGCGACGGTGATCGTCCCGTCCCGGACGCCATGGGCGATGCGTTGCGGCAGCAGCATCAGCGCCGCCGGTACCGGACGAAGGCGTAGCCGTCGCGGGGTTCGCGGGCGACCTCCACCCAGTCGGACGGGTCCACGACCGGGAAGAAGGCGTCCGCCTCGGGCGCCTGGTCGACCTCGCAGATGTCGAGTTCGGTGAGCTGTGGCCAGGCCAGTTGGTAGATCTGGGCGCCGCCGCCGATCCACACCGGCCGGTCGTGGTCGGCGGCCACGAGTGCCTCGTCCAGGCTGCCCGCCCAGATCACCCGGGTGGGCGGCAGGCCGGGCTTGGACGGGTGGTCCTCCACGCGATGCGCGGGCGGGTTGCGGCTGATCACGATCGAGGTGCGTCCGGGCAGCGGCCGGCCGATCGCCTCGAACGTGGTCCGGCCCATGATCAACGAGCAGCCGGTGGTGAGCCGCTTGAACCGCCGCCAGTCCTCCGGGATGTGCCAGGGCACGTCGCCGCGCAGCCCGATCGCCCGGTTGCGGCCGACCGCCGCGATACCGGTCAGTTCCATGCGCGTCCCCTCACGTCCGTTCCTTCGGGTCCGGGCGGTCGTCCGAGTCACCGGCCACGGGCTCGCCCTCGGCCAATCCGACCAGACGCAGCACCTCGCCGGCCAGTGCGTCCGCATGGTCGACCACCATGGCGTGCGCCGCCCGGGGCAGCGTGACCACCTCGGCCCCGGTCAGCTCGGCGATCAGCGACTCCTGCCACATCCGCGTCGACAGGTAGTCACGGCGGCCGCCGACGACCATCAGCGTGGTGCGCACCCCGGCGAGCCGCCGCAACATCGGATAGGCCAGCACCCGCGGCACCGTCTCGGCGAACCATCCGGCCGGGCAGCGCAGATAGGCCGTCATCCCCACCGCGGTGTTCAGCGGGTTCTCCCACAGCGCCGACTGGACGAATCGCCAGGCGACCTGCCACAGCGCACGCTCGTCCGGGTTCAGCACGGGCGCCAGCAGCACGGCGTACTCCGCGTAGTCGGGATCGGAGGCCAGCATCTCGACCACCACCTGGGTGCCCATCGAGTGGCCGATCAGCACGGGTGCGCCGGGCACCTGCAGCGACTCCAACGCGCCCCGGACCACCCGGGCGTAGTCGGCGATCTCCAGCGGACGTTCCGGCTGCGGCAATCCGGCGAAGCCGGGCAGGTCGAACAGCACCACCCGTCCGTGCTCGTACAGTTCCTCGGCGAGCGGGACGAAGTAGCGCGACGAGACGCCGAGCCCGTGGAGCAGGACGAACGTGGGCAGGTCGGGCTGGACCGCCTGGCCGGGCTCCAGGTCCCACAGTTCGTGCGCCCGGATCGCGATGCCGTCGACCTCCAGTTCGTGCTTCGCCAGCCGCTCCAGCGGATTGCCCCGACGGCGGGGCAGCAGACGCCTGAACCGGGACACGACTCAGACCGCGATCGGCGCCTTGATGCCCGGGTGCGGGTCGTAGCCGACCACCTCGATGTCGGCCAGCGTGAAGGCATCGATGCTGGTCACTTCGGGATTGAGCCGCAGCGTCGGCAGCGGACGCGGCTCCCGCTCCAATTGCCGGTCGGCCTGTTCGAGATGGTTCAGATACAGGTGCGCGTCGCCCAGGGTGTGCACGAAATCACCGGCCTCGAGCCCGGTCACCTGGGCCACCATGTGGGTCAGCAGCGCATACGACGCGATGTTGAACGGCACCCCCAGGAAGATGTCGGCGGAGCGCTGGTACAGCTGGCAGGAGAGCCGGCCGTCGGCGACGTAGAACTGGAACAGCGCGTGGCACGGGGGCAGCGCCATGTCGTCCACGTCGGCCACGTTCCAGGCCGACACGATGTGCCGGCGGGAGTCCGGATTGCTCCGGATCGACCCGATCACCTTGGCCAACTGGTCGATGTGGCGTCCGTCCGGGGTC
>JAGPGQ010000098.1:4265-12976 GCA_018055925.1 Micropruina sp. | reverse complement strand
GAGGTGGCCGCCCCGCACCCGATCACGTTCGAGTCCCGGGCGCCGGTGCCGAGGTTGTTGCCCAGCCCGTCGCCGATCGCCGGGAACCAGGGCACCTCGGCGAGCGCCGGCCAGCGGTTCCGTGCCGCGGCGCCCGGACGGGGCAGCGCGACCTGCGGATCCTGGATCGGGGACAGCCGGGATTCGTCGATGCCGGCCGCCCGCAGCAGCTCCGCGTCCCAGACGCCCTCGCGCCGGTCGAGCAGTCCCGACCAGGAGGCGGTCGGGGTGCCGGCGGCGGTGTGGCCGAGCAGCTGCAGTTGCACGTACTCGCCGAGCGACACGAACCGCGCCGCCTTGGCGAACACGTCGGGCCGGGTCCGGGCCAGCCAGCGCAGCCGCGGAGCCAGGTAGCTGGTGTGCACCCGGGTCCCGGTCCGCTGCTGCACGGTGGACTCGTCCAGCTCCTCGCGCAGCTCGGCCGCCTCCGCGAAGCAGCGTCCGTCGGCGTAGGTGTAGCAGGGCGTGAGCGCGCGGTTGTCGGCGTCGATGGCCACCATCGACGAGGCGAAGGTGTCGAACGCGACGCCCCGGATCCGGCCGGCGGCCTTGGCGTCCGGTCCGGCGAGCTCGTCGATCAGCAGGGCGATCTCGGAGGTGACCTGGTCGGGGTCGATCTCGGAGGTGCCGTCGTCGGCGGCGGTGAAGCTGTGGAACACCTTCTTGCGGCCCTTGATCGGGCGTCCGGTGCTGTCGAACAGTGCTCCCCGGGACGCGGTGGAACCGACGTCGAGGGCCAGCACGAGGGGGTCGCGCGCATCGGCGAGCGCGATCTGGAACGGGGTACTCATCCCGCCAGAGGGTAACGGTTCGCGGGCGGCCGGCGATAGTCCCGGACACGGACGGCTCAGCCGGAGAGCAACAGCCCCCGCTCGGTGCGCAGCAACAGCTGGACGAGGTGGGGTTCCGTGGGCTGCCCCGGGCCGACCATGCGGTTGTGGTGCATGTGCACCAGGCTGGGCAGCAGGTCGGCGACCGAGCCGTCCAGGTCGCCGGCGCGCTCGGCCTGGGCCAGCGCCGCGCCCGCCGGCGCCACGGACGCCCGAAGCGCGCGCAGCGCGTCCGCCAGCGGTCCCGGAGCCGGTTCGTCGCCGAGCAGCGCCCGCAGCCGGGTCTTGCGTTCCCGGTAGTCGGCGCCCGCGACCCGGCCCACCTGCGGGTCGTCCACCAGCGCGGCCTGGGCTTCGTAGAGCGCCACCCGCTGGGCGCGATCCAGCCCGAGCCCGGCCAGCAGGTCGGCGGTCGAGGCGACCAGCAGGTCGGCGAGCGGGTACCCGGGCAGTCCGAGCAGCCGGCGGACGGCGACGCTGTCGGCGTGGAACACGTCCTCGCACAGGGCGATGCCGGCCGGGCCGCCGTAGCGCTCGATCTCGCGGTCGTAGCTGTCCAGGGTGAGCCGGGAGATCCGTCCCGCACCCAGCAGCTGTCGGGCGAAGTCGCTCACCTGGGGCAGCAGGTGCCGCACCAGCAGGTCGGATTCGCCCTGCCAGCGCACCCGCAGATGGGGTTCCGGGTCGCTGTAGCGGAGGAAGAACCAGCGTCGCGCCAGGCCGGAGTTCTCCGCCATGTCGATCAGGTCCGCCAGGTGCTCGGTCAGCAGCGGCGTCAACTGTTCGTAGGGCGCGTAGAACTTGGCGAACAGCCAGTCGTCGCCCGGCAGCCGGATCCGGTCGTGGACGCCGATCCGCCGGGCCGGTGCTGACCGTTCCGGACGGGCCAACGCCAGTTCCGCCGCCGCCGGTTCCGCTGCCGTCGGCTCGGGCGGGACGTCCGCTGCCGGCCGGCGGACCACCGAGATCACCAGCTCGGTCAGGTAGCGGCCGCCCGGACCGGGAAGCCAGGCGTCGCCCACGTCCGGCAGCGCCTCCTCCAGCCGCAGGGCGCCGCCCGCGTTGCCGAACTCGCGGCGCAGCTGCTCGCGGTCGTCGGCCTGACGCAGATCGAGCAGCAGCCGGTTGTCGGCCACGGTGACGTACACCCGGTCGGGCAGTCCCCAACGCTCGTGCGCGGCGGCCAGTGCGGCCCGCACCGCGGCCTCGTCCACGGTGCCGGGACGTCCGCGGTCCGGCACGCCGACCAGCCAGCGTGCCGGCGCCAGCACCGTCCGTCCCACCCGCACCCGGGGCAGCACCGGCAGCGACTGCGCCGGCCCCCAGTCGAAGCCGGAGAACTCGGCCGTCACGCCCCGGCCGACCGCGTCCAGGAACTGGCACACCGGGGGCGCCCCATGGTGGTTCAGCATGTGCCGCGCCGTCGGCCGGAGCCGGACGCCGAGGCTCGCCGACCGCAGGTGGAACCGGGTGCCGTCATGCCCGACCAGCAGATCGGAGACGTCCAGCCGATGCTCGGCGCTGCCCCGTCCGCTGACCACGATCTCGTGGCTGCCGAGGGTCGGCCGGAGGATCACATTGGTCGAGCGCGGCGTGTGCGGCAGGTACACCACCTCGGCGGCCACCGCACCGGGATCGGCGGCGGTCTCGGCTTCGGCCAACCAGGCGTAGTAGGCGTCCGCCCGCGCACCGAACAGGTCGGCGAACCGGCCCAGCCAGCGGCCGGCGGAAGCCGCGCCCAGATTGGGGCCGATCAGCAGGGTGAACGCGCCGGCGTCCACCGCGGCGGCGTCCGCGGCGAGCAGGAAGGCGGAGACGTCCAGCGACAGTGGGGCGTCCGGCGCGTTCGCCGGGGTGAGCGGACGATCCGCCGCGCCCTCGGGCCAGCCGCTCAGCGCCGCGATAGTCTCGGGCTCCAGGTGGATGGTTCGTCGCTCGTCCCGCAGCGCCTCCAGCGCCAGCGTCATCAGCCGCTCGGACCGGCGCGCCTGCACGGCCTGGTCGACCGCGGACGCCGGGCCGTGCGTGTGCGGCAGCGGTCCCAGCCCGTGCAGCGGATCGAACACCTCGGTGAGCGGCACCTCGCGGCCGGCGCCCCAGCGGGCGAGGAAGCGGCGGCCGTAGCCGGCCAGGTCGCCGGCGGTGGCGGGACCCGGGCCGAGCCGGAGCAGCACCTCGACGGCGCGGGCGCACTCGTCGGCCACCTCGGCCGACAGCGAACGACCGTCGAGGGCGCGGATCAGGTCGGCCTGGAACGTCTGCGGATGGTCGTGCAGCGCGCGGGCGAGGTCGGTGACCCGGACGAAGGCGCCGGGGTCGGCGGATCGTGTGCGGGCGGTTGCGTGGCCGGCTGGCGCGGGGGCGTCCGGGACGCCGTCGGCGGCAGCCATGGCTCCGGCCAGCTCGGCGGCCCGCGCGGACAGTGCCGGGTCGGTGCGCCCGATCAGCGCGGCGGCATCCGCGCCGGAGGTGGCTGCGGAGCCGGTGATCGCGGGCACCAGGTCGCTGTGCAGCAGTCCCGCCCGGATCAGCTGATCGATCAGGCCGGCCACCTGCTCGACGGTGCCGCCGGCGCCCTCCCGAACCCGCTCGACCAGCCGGTCGTGGCCGATCGTGGTGGCCGCGACGGCGAGCGCCAGCCGGGCCGGTTCGGTCGCCCGGACGGAGCCACCGCTGGGGGCGACCAACCGGTCACCCGACTCGGCGATCAGCGGGTCGGCCCGCCAGGACAGCCGCGTCCGGACGTCCCGGCGTCCCTCGGCGGTCGCGAGCAGGCCGCGGAGCCAGCCCATGTCGGGACGGGTGCGCGTCCGCTGGGCGGCGGTGAGGCAGACGTCGGTGGCCGCACCCCAGCCCGCGAGCGACACCGCGGCGAACCCTCCGTAGGGGGTCGGCCGGGTGGTCATCCGGATCAGGTAGCGGGCCAGGCTGGTGCGGGTGCGGGCGGCCTCCTTCGCGTCCGCTGCGGGACGGCTGGCCTTCTGCAGCAGGGTGGGGCTACCGATGGCGAGGGCGCGCACCACGTCCGGATCGTCCAGGGCCCGCAGCGGCTCCCGCACCCACGGCAACCGGTCCACCGGCAGCAGCGGCGTCCGGACCATCACCCACGGGACGACCCGGTACAGCGGCGTGCCGCCCGGGGATGCCTTGGTTTCGTCATCCCGGGCTTGCCCCGGGATCTCGGTGGGCGGTGGGTTGGTCGGGTGCGGGGATCCCGGCGTTCGCCGGGACGACGGGTGGCTGGTTTCGTCATCCCGGGCTTGCCCCGGGATCTCGGTGGGCGGTGGGCCGGTCGGGTGTGGGGAGCCCGGCGTTCGCCGGGATGACGGGTGGCTGGTTTCGTCATCCCGGGCTTGCCCCGGGATCTCGGTGGGCGGTGCGTCGGTCGGGTGCGGGGGTCCCGGCGTTCGCCGGGATGACGGGTCCGGTCCGTCGTCCACCTCGGCTAGGACAGCGCGAACATCCGGTCCCATGTCGGCTCCACCTCGCTCGCGGCACTCAGCAGCACCAGGCTGACCCCGGCGGCCCCGTCCAGGACGCCGGGCTGATCGACCTTGTTGTCGCCGGGTTCCAGGCTGGCGACCCCCATCGGGCGGTCGGGGTCCACGGCGCCCAGGATCTGCTCGGTGAGCGCGGACGCCGCCTCGGCGAACAGCGGCAGCCCGGTGTCGTGATGGAAGCGCAGGGTGATCTGCAGCAGGCCCGCGACGCCGTGGCAGAACGTGGGGGAGTCGATGCCGCGCTCGCGCGGCGGGCGCCGGTAGACCGCCGCCATGGCCTCGATCGCCAGGTTGCGCAGGTCGGAGCGCTCGAGGGCCCGCGCGGCCAGGAACAGGGCACGGGCAACCCCCGGCGTGCCGTAGCACCAGGCGTCGCGGCCCACGCGATGCACCGGAACCTCGGCCAGGCCGTTCGGTCCCCGGGTCAGCGGGACGACCGTGTCCCAGCCGGGTCCGTCCTCGCCCAGGCTCACATGGGCAGCCACCCACGCGGCGAGCGCCTCGGTGGCGGCCCGGGCCTCGGTGGTCTCCAGACCGCAGAGCAGGGCGAGCGCAAGGGCGGCCAGGGGTCCGGGGATGCCGTGGGCCATGCCGAGGTTGAGATTGCCGAACGGGTAGTGGGAGCGTTGTTCGTCGTCGTACAGGAGTTCGGGCGGCGTGTACCAGGCGGGCGGCTCGCCGGCCTCCAGGGCCAGCGCGGCCAGGGCCCGGACGAGGAACGGCGCGACCGGCCGGACGGGCTGCCCCTCGTTCGGCAGGGTGCAGAGCAGGACGCCGGCCAGGCCGGAGATCTGGTCGAAGGCGCCGACCGGCAGCCCCCGCCGTCCCCGGATCGTGGCCGCGGTGCCCAGGGCGTCCTGGGCGACCGCGCCGTCCAGCGACGGCAGCAGCGCGTCGAGGGCGGGGTGGCCGATCCGGCGCCCGGCGAAGGCCACCCCGGACGAGCCGCCCACCGACCCCATGCCCGGCCGGTGGCCGTGGCCGAGCAGCGTCACCGTGGGGGCGACCGCCGTCGCCGCCCGGTCGTCCCATCCCCCGTCCGGGTCGTGGCGGTTCAGTTCGGCGCACAGCAGCGCCTGCCCCAGATCGCCCTGGGCGATCGAGGTGGGCTCCCAGTGCTGCGTCTCGGGAAAGTGGGTCTGCTGGCGACACAGCCGGTTCGCCTCGGCCACCAGGACGGGGTCGGTGCACCGGTCGGCCAGCAGCAGGGCAGCGGCCCGGGCCCGGTCGGCGAGGCCGGAAGCCAGCGGAGGACGCCAACCGCCGGCCGGTTCGATCCGGTAGTGCTGGATCAGCCGGTGCGTCCGCACCGGTGCCGTGGTCACGGCACCGGTGTCGCCGGCGTCGGGCACGGGGCCTCCCCTCACGGGCAGATCAGCGTCGGGCAGCGCTGCTGCGTGACGCACGGGGTCGCCACCGACTGGCAGTTCCAGTTGCAGGTCCAGTTGCAGGCGGTGGCCTGGCAGGTGAGACAGGTGGCGCAGGTTGCTCCGCCGACCGTCTTCCAACAGCCGCCGCCGAAGCAGGTGTGGCAGGTGGCCCCCGCGTTGCAGGTGATGCAGGTCGCCTGGCCGCAGGTGTTGCAGGTGGCCTGATCGCAGGTGTTGCAGGTCGCCTGGTCGCACGTCTGGCAGGTGGCGCCGAAGCACGTCCGGCAGGTCGCGTTGCCGCAGGTGGCGCACTGGGTGACCCCGCAGGTACCGCCGCAGGTGAGGCAGGTGCCGCGGGTGAGCAGCGTGTCCAGGCACCTCGGCGTCAGCGTGTCGGGCACGCAGCCGACGCCGATGCTCTCCGGCAGCGTGCGCGTGAAATCGGTGGGCAGGGTACGAGTAGGCAGCGTGATCGTCGGGTCGGTGGGATCGGGCGTGAAGCCGGCCGGCACGCCGCCCTGGACGTCGACGGCGAACGGGTCCGCGGCGGCCGTCCGGGAGCGGATGTAGTCCACCTGGGCATCCCTGGTCAGCGTCACCCGGGTGGCGTCCAGCCCGACGAACGGTGGCTGGTCGGCGGTGACCGACTCCACCGAGAGCACGTCGCCGCTGCGGAACTCCACGTAGTAGTCGAGGCTGGTGTTCAGATAGAGCCGGCGGAAGCCGTCCCGGTCGCTGTCGCCGAGCAGCCCGGAGAGCTGGAAGGACGCCGGGGCCGGCGCCCCGGGATCGTTGATTCGTGCGGCCACGAAGGGGTCGGGCGGACGTCCTTCGATGCCCTTGTCGTTGTCGGCCATGAGAACTCCTTGCGGGTGGCGGGTGCGGTGGGGGTCAGGCGCGGATGAGGCACCAGGCCGGGTCGCTGACCCGGCAATCACAGGTGACGAAGTGACAGGTGTGGCACGTTTCGACGGTGGGCAGGCAGGTGCCGGCACAGGTCTCGCAGGTCTGTTCGCAGGTGGCCCGGCAGCTGCCGCCGCAGGACGGATCGCAGGTTCCGCGGCAACTCACGCAGGTGTTCTCGCAGGTGAAACCCGGACAGGACGCGCAGGTGGCGTCGCACGTGCCGCCGGCGCTGATGCCGCCGGTGTTCGTGCAGCCGGGTTCGCAGGTGGCGCGTCCACAGGTCTGACAGGTGCCCGGCATGGTGGCGCAGCGCGCCCCCTGGCAGGTCACGCAGGTCCCGCCCCAGCAGGAGTTGCAGGTGTTCTCTCCGCACGTGGCACAGCTGTCCTGGGTGCAGGCGCCGCAGGTCGGACCGGCCCGGGTCGGCCAGGGCCCGAACGTGCCGCCGCCGGTGCCACCGCCGCCGGGCCGGCACGGCTCGAAGTCGGAATGCCCGAATCGGTGGGTGACCCTGGGGCAGTTCGCCTCCCAGGTGTGCGCCAGGTCGGTCACCTCCGCCGGCAGGGTGACGGCGTCCCTGGCTTCCAGCAGGAACGGGTCCGAGCCGGTCGCCCGGCGCACCCAGTCCACCGTGGCGTCGCCGACCAGCGTGACCCGGGTGGCGTCCAGGCCGGGGAACGGGGGTTCGGCGGGCGCGACGTCCTCGACGACGACCACCTCGGCGGTGCGGAACTCCACGAAGTAGTCCAGCCGGGTGGTGAGGTAGAGCCGTCGGCAGCCGGCGCGGTCGCTGTCGCCGAGCAGCCCGACCAAGGTCAGCGACGGCCGCCGACCCGTGCCCGGATCGTTGATCCGGGCAGCCACGTAGGCGTCCGGCGGGCGCCTGGCGATGTCGTCGTTGTCGCCCATGTCGCACCTCGATCCGAGCCGGTGGTGACCGTTGCCCACCATGCTGCTCCCGGAACGCGCCCCGCGGCCATGCGCAGAATTGCGAAGCGGCGGGAAGTCCGAGGGGCGACGTGCGGCCGGCCGGTCCGCGCAGGTCGCCAGGATTTGCCAGACTGTACGGGTGAGTTCGTGGCTGGTTACAGGAGGCGCCGGATACATCGGCGCGCACATCGTCCGGGCGTTCGACGCGGTCGGCATCGAACCCGTCGTCTACGACGACCTGTCGTCGGGGCGGGCCGGATTCGTGCCTGACGGCGTCCCGTTCGTGCAGGGCGACATTCTCGACGTCGATCTGCTCACCGACACCCTGGACGCCCATCAGTGCGCGGGGGTGGTGCACGTCGCCGGCTTCAAGTACGCCGGGGTCTCGGTGAGCCGTCCGCTGCACACCTACAACCAGAACGTGACCGGCACCGCGAAGGTGCTCGACGCGATGCACCGCGCCGGCGTCAACCGGATGGTGTTCTCGTCCAGCGCCGCCGTCTACGGCACCCCGTTGACCGAGCTGGTCACCGAGGAGTCCGGCACCCGGCCCGAGTCGCCCTACGGCGAGTCGAAGCTGATCGGCGAATGGCTGCTGGCCGACGTGGCGCGCGCCTGGCCCGAGTTCCGTGGGGTCAGCCTGCGCTACTTCAACGTGGTCGGTTCGGACACCGACGAGGTGTACGACGTGAGCCCGCACAACCTCTTCCCGATCGTGATCGAGGCGCTGCTGGAGGGCCGGACGCCGCGGGTCAACGGCACCGACTACGCCACCCCCGACGGCAGTTGCGTGCGGGACTACGTGCATGTCGGCGACCTGGCGCTCTCGCACGTCGCCGCGGCCCAGGCGCTCGAGGCCGGACGCCCGCTGCTGCCCGCCTACAACCTGGGCAGCGGGGACGGGCTGAGCGTGCTGCAGATCATGGACGCCATGCGCCGGATCACCGGGACCGACTTCACCCCCGAGGTCGGTCCCCGGCGTCCGGGCGACCCGGCCCGGATCGTCGCCGACGGCGGCGCCGCGGCCGCCGACCTGGAGTGGACGATGCGGCACACGCTGGACGAGATGGTGTCCAGCGCCTGGAGCGCCCGGCGCGCCCACGGCTGACCCGGGATCCGGCCCTTCGTCATCCCGC
>JAGPGQ010000098.1:0-4165 GCA_018055925.1 Micropruina sp. | reverse complement strand
CGGCCCGACTGGTCCTCGTCGGTGGTCAGGCCGTTGTTGCCGAGCACCGCCATGTCGACCCGGAACAGGCCCAGCCGGCGCCACCACAGCGGCTGGGCGATCCGCAGCGACTGGATCCGGTGCCGGGGGACCGACTGGCTGGTCAGGCTGGCCAGCCCACGGGTGATCTTCAGGCCGGGACCGCTGCGGACGAACGCGTAGTTCCACTGGCCGATGACCCGGCGCAGCACGAAGCTCCACAGCATGCCGAGCACCGGCAGGGCGGCGCCCAGCAGCAGCCAGGGACTCGACAGCAGCATGCCGGTGCGGGCGGGTTCCAGCCAGAACGCGATCCCGGCGATCACCAGCAACGGCAGGGTGAGCAGCAGGAACTCGTGGGACAGCACCGCGCCGATGATCAGCCGCTGCGGCGGCACCCGCACCAGGACCTCGTCCTGGGCGCCGAGGTCGTCCATCACGCCGGTGCGGACGTGCTGCGCGCCGACCGGGGTCCGCAGGCCGTGTGCCCGGCTGAGCAGGTAGTCCCGGACGGCCGCGGCCCGCGTCCGCGAGAGATAGCGCAGCTTGTGCCCGCCCTCCGCGCCGACGTCGACGCTGATCTCGGCCAGGCCGACCAGCCGGGCGGCGAACGGTTCGGTGATGTCCACCGACTGGATCCGGTCGAACCGGATGCGTTGGGACGTCCGGGTGAACACCCCGGTCTCGATCCGCAGCTCGTCGTTGTCGACGATGAACGAGGTGGCCCGCCAATCGAGGTAGGCGATCCCGATCAGGCCGACCACGACCACCGCGCCGACGCCGGTCACCCAGGTGAGCGGCGGCAGCCGGAACCCGTCCCCGCCGTTGAGCAGTTCACGCCCGAAACCCCAGGCGAGGGCCAGCACGAGCACCCAGGCGCGCACCAGAGGGGTCAGCGGGTGCGGCTTCTCGACCAGTTTCGCCGGTGGCCCCGCTGGCGCGGCTGGGACGGCGACGTTGTGAGCGATGCCCGGATCGACACCGCTCGGGGGCATCGGCGTCCATGCGGGCCGATCGGGGTCGGGCGAGCCGGAGAACCGCACCGGCGGAATGCTCACAGGTCGTCCTCGTCGCCGATGCCGAGCGCGGTGAGCCGGTCCCGCAGCCGTTCGGCGTCGGCCTGGGGAAGTCCGGGAATCGTGGCCCCGGACTGCACGCTGGCGGTCACCAACTCGACGCTGGCAAGGCCGAACATCCTGGTGATCGGGCCGCTCTCGACCTTCACGGCCTGCATCCGCCCGTACGGGATCACCAACAACCGGCGGAACCACAAGCCATGCGTGAGGTAGAGGTCGTCGTCCGCCTCGGCGTAACCCCAGGCCCCGACCCAACGCTTGAGCTGAAACCATCGCCACACGTAGTAGCCGACGCCGGCGACGATCGCCACGATGCCCCAGGTCCGGTCGAGCAGCAGCCACAGCGGGGTGGCCGCCATGGCCGTCACCACGGCGACGTTGATCGCGGCATGGATCCGCCGCACCTGTGCGTAGGCGGGCGAGATGCGTTGCCAGGCCTGCTCCGGCGGGGCGAACAGGGCGTTCATGTGCTCACCTTAGGTGGACGGCGGCGGTGCGGACGCGGCTCGGCTCGAGAGCGGGAGCGGGCCCGGGTCACTTCTTCTTGAGCCGCTTCACCCGGGCCTCGATCGCACCGAATCCGACGAAACCCCGCACGCGCACCGACGGGGCACCCGGCATCGGCTCGTCGGCCTTCGCCTCGGACGAACCGAACACGGCGAGGGCGCTGTTGTGCACGTCCGTCCCCTCGGGGACGATCACGTCGACGCTGCCGAACAGGCAGAAGACGTTGATCTCGCACACATTGCCGGTGAAGCTGGCCTGCCGCAGGTCGAGTTCGGTGGCGCCGAACAGGTTCAACACGCTCAGGTTGCGCCTGGCCTGCCAGCGACCGCGACGTTCGGTCGCGCCGAACAGGGTGACGATGAGTTCGGGCTCGGGGCCGCCGGCGGACGGTTGCTGCGGCTGGTTCCAACTGGTCGGGGACGCCTGGCTGACGGCGACCAGGTCGCGGGTGAGCGGGACGAGGTCGTCGAACGTCTGGGCGGTCTGCGCGGACGAGAGGCGCTCGGCATGCTCCGCGGCGGTGATCCTGCCCTCCGCGTGGGCGGTGTCGAGCAGGGTGACCACCTTCGCCCGGTCCTCGTCATGCACCCGCCGATCGCCGCCGAAAGCCGGCCCGACGTCACTGGGTTCTGCATAGCTCATAGTTGGACGCTAGCCGCATCGACCGACGATCGGTGCGCCGCGGACGGACGTCCCGGGACGATGCCGGGCTCTCCCTGATTATCCCGGCCCGGCCGGGTTCGTTTGGGGGCCGATCAGACGGCTGGCGACGGATGGCGGTCCCCGGCGGGGCGGTGGAGCTCAACGGACCGTGTCGATCCGGACGCGATGCGCGCCGAGGCTCCGGGTCACGCTAGACTGACGGCGCTCGATCGCCAGATCGCGCGGGCGTAGTTCAATGGCAGAACATCAGCTTCCCAAGCTGAGAATGCGGGTTCGATTCCCGTCGCCCGCTCCAACGAAATGACCAAAACGGTTTGGTTTCTTCGATGCTCACTCCGACCAGGAGGACTACCGTCGGACGTCTGGTCCGGTGCCGCACGGTGTGGTCGCCGTCCATCGATCCGGCCGACCCGATGAGGAGTGCACGATGACCGAGAGCCACGCTGCGGCCGCTCGCGACTTCGGCACCGGCAAGGGTGAACACGCCGGAGGCACCTGTTCCTGTGGTGCACCCGGACGAGGGATCGCGACGAGCGGTGCACGGGTGAATCCGGTACCGGCCCGGCCATCGGCCGGGCACGCGGTTGAGCAGGTCCCCGTGCCTTCGGGGACGTTCACCATGGGGGATTCGTCCGGCGACCGGAACCCCGGTGACGGCGAGGTGCCGTTGCATCCGGTCAGCCTCGACGGGTTCCACATCGACGCGACGACGGTCACCAATGCCGACTTCGGCCGCTTCGTTGCGGAGACGGGCTACCGCACCGACGCGGAGGCGTTCGGCTTCTCGGCTGTCTTCCACCTGGCGGTGCGGGCGCCGTCGACGGACCTGATGGCTGCGCCGCGCGGAACCCCGTGGTGGTGTGGCGTCCGTGGGGCCGACTGGGCCCACCCGGGCGGACGGGATTCGTCCATCGACGGACTGGACGACCACCCGGTGGTGCATGTCAGCTGGAACGACGCGGTCGCCTATTGCGCGTGGGCGGGACGGCGGCTGCCGACCGAGGCCGAATGGGAGTGCGCGGCCCGTGGCGGGCAGCCGTCCAGGACGTACCCATGGGGTGACGACGAGCCCGACGCCGGGGGCTGGCGCGCGAACATCTGGCAGGGTGTGTTCCCGCACCGGAACACGCTCGAGGATGGCTGGCTGACCACGGCGCCGGTGCGCAGCTACGCGCCCAACGGCTATGGGCTCTGGCAGCCGGTCGGCAACGTGTGGGAGTGGTGTGCGGACTGGTTCGACGCCGGCTACTACGCGCGCTCGCCACGAGAGAATCCGACCGGGCCGAAGTCGGGTACCGCGCGCGTCCTCCGAGGTGGCAGCTACCTGTGCCACAGCTCGTACTGCAACCGCTACCGCAACTCGGCCCGATCGCAGAACACGCCCGATTCGTCGATGGGCAACGCTGGATTCCGGACCGTCTCGCTGCGGCGGGCCGAGTCTGAATCCGGACGTCCGCTCGCCGTGCTCTCAGCGGGACGGGCCGTAGGGCAGTAGCGCGTCGGACGCCGAGACTCGGCGCGTCCAGCGGCAGCCGGGAGGATCGGGGAGCGGCTACGGTCGGATCGTGAACACCGGCGGTTCGTGCGCACGCGCTGAGCTAGGCGCCGTGCCAATAGCTCCGAAGACGAGCGGCGAAACCGGATCCCCTCGCCGGAGATGGTGAACGGGTGACCGCGCGACCGAACGTCGTCCTGATCGTCGCCGACGACATGGGCTACGGCGACTTCGGCTTCGTCAACGGCGGGCTGAATGCGACCCCCGCCCTGGACCGGCTCGCGGCGGACGGTGTCGTGTTCGGCAACCACTATGCGGCCGCGCCGGTCTGCGCCCCGGCGAGAGCGGCCTTCCTCACCGGCCGATACCCGCAGCGGACCGGCGTCGTAGACACGCTGGAAGCGCG
>JAGPGQ010000326.1 GCA_018055925.1 Micropruina sp. | reverse complement strand
GGGGCACCGTCCCCCATCGACCAGAACCAGACGAACATGCACACCCCGCTGGCAACCAGCAGGGGCATTCCGTAGACGTGGAACCACCCGACGAGATAGGCGACGACGACCATCCGGGCACTCTAGGCGCCGGGCGGATCAGGAGGCCTCGCTCACCTCGAACGTGGCGTCAGTGCCAAGTCCAGCGTGCCGAAGCCGATGGGGTGAACTCAGGTAGGAGGGCTGTGGTGCCCCCGGCGGGGTTCGAACCCGCACTGGAGCGGGTTTAAGCCGCCTGCCTCTGCCGGTTGGGCTACGGGGGCACGCGGAGATTGTATGCGCCGACGCGGCTCGGAATCACCGGGCGACCACCGCGCGCTTCTGCCCGCAGGCAGAGGCGCATCTCTGCCCAGGGCTGGGCGTGCGAGTCGGGGGGCGGATGGTTCTGTCGATGTCATGACGTGTTCAGGTCGGGTCCCGGGTGTCGCGGCTGCGTCCGCGCGAGGTGGCCATGGTCTCCAGGCAGCCGGCGAGCCGGTCGGGATCGACCTCGCGGAGCACCGGAACGAAAGGAGTTCTCGATGAGTACCCACACCACCGCCTCGGCCGGTGCGGCCGGCGGGCCCAATCCCGGCATCCTCGCTCTGGCGTCCCTCGGGCTGCTGATCGGAAGCCTGGTCTCGATGGCGATCCTGTCCGGCGGCAGCACCATCACCTCCCCCTTCGGGGACACCGACACGGTGGCCGGGTTCTTCACCGACCATGCCTTCGCCGCCCGGTTCGCCTCGATGCTGCAGCTGGGCTCGGCGATCCCGCTCGGGATCTACGCCGCCACCGTGTACGCCCGCCAGCAGCGACTCGGCATCCGCGTCCCCGGCCCCGGCATCGGGCTGTTCGGCGGTACCGCCGCGGCGATCCTGCTCACCGCCTCGGCGATCGTCACCTGGACCCAGAGCCAGCCGATCGTCGCCGCGGATCCGGAGCTCACTCACGCGCTCGCCTACGTGAGCTTCGCCGCCGGCGGGTTCGCCCACGTCCTCGGGCTCGGGCTCCTGGTCGCCGGCATCGCCGTCCCGGCCCTGCTGCTGCGACAGGTCCCGGCGTGGTTCGCGTGGATCGGGCTCGTGATCGCCGTGCTCGCGGAGCTGGCCTTCCTGACGATGGTCATCGAACCGCTGCAGTTCCTCATCCCGATCGGCCGTTTCGGATCGTTGATCTGGCTGGTTGCCGCCGGGTTCCTGCTCCCCAAGACCCGCCACATCGAGCCTCACCAGTCCCAGGGAGAACGACCATGAACGACAAGCCCTCCTACGCGCCCCCGGCCGTCGCGCAACTGCAGTACGTGCACCTGGAGAAGCTCTACCGCTACCTTCCCGGACTCGCTGAATCGTTGCCGGCGATCTTCGGTGTGACCCCCGAGGAGTACGCCACCATTCGCGACCGGTTCGATGCCCTGACCCGCTCCGCCGCAGAGCAGCTGCTCGCCGACGACGAATTCGCCGATCGCGTCTCTCGCTTCCCGTTCCGGCGCGGCGCCCGCGTCCTCGCCGTCGGCGACTCCATCACCGACGACCTGCAGTCCTGGGCCGAGATCCTCCGGCACGTCCTCGCCATCGCCCGACCGGACGACGACCTCGCCGTCGTCAACGCGGGCCTGTCCGGGCACACCACCGCGATGATCCTGCGCCGGTGGCCATCGATCCTGCACCCCGCGCCCGACTGGATCATCTGCGGACTCGGCGGCAACGACGTCACTCGCATCGCCGGCGGCAAACCCCAGGTCACGCTCGCCGAGAGCGTCGCCAACCTCCGCGATCTGCGTCGCATCGCGGCCGAGCGCACGGCCGCGCGGTGGGTCTGGCTCACCCCGGTCCCCGTTCCTAGCGCGCGGCCAGCAGACCCAGCGCGAGCCCGTCCAGGATGTCGGACTCGCTGATCGTCAGGTCGGTCGGCACCCGGCGGCCGACCCGGTCGGCGATCAGGGCGCCGGCGCAGATCACGTCGGCACGCTTGGGGTGCATGGACGGCAGCTCGCGGACCTGCGCCACGGTCGAGGCGAGCAGCTGGTGCGTCAGCGCGTGCAGTTCGTCGCGGGTCATGACCGAGGCGTGCACCCGGGCACGGTCGTAGGCGGGCAGCCGCTGGTTGAGCGCCGACAGCGAGGTGGCCGTCCCGCCGACACCGATCCAGGTGGCCACGGTGCCGAAGTCGATGCCGGATCCGTCCAGCAGAGAGTCGATGTAGCCGGCGGCCGCCTCCACCTGGGCGGGCGCGGGCGGGTCGCCGGCCAGGAAGCGTTCCCGGACCCGGACGCTGCCGATGTCGAGCGAGGTGCCGTGGTCGATGTGCAGCTGGGCTCCCCCGCCGCCGAGGACCAGCTCGGTGGAGCCGCCGCCGATGTCCATCACCAGGGCCGGCTCGGCCACGTCCGGCAGCGCGGTGAGCGCCCCCCGGAACGACAGCTCGGCCTCCTCGTCGCCGCTGATGATCTCGGCGTCCACACCGAGCAGGCGGCGGGCGCCGGCGAAGAACTCCTCCCGGTTGGACGCGTCCCGGGCGGCGGAGGTGGCCACCAGCCGCACCCGGTCGGCACCGAATTCGTCGATCGCCCCGGCGTACTCGGCGAACGCGGCCAGCGTCCGCGCCAGCGCGTCGGGATGGAACCGGCCAGTGGCGTCCACGCCCTGGCCGAGCCGGGTCAGGATCAGCCTCCGGTCCAGGTCCACCATGCCCCCCGTCCCCTGCTCCGCCACCAGCAGCCGCACCGAATTGGTGCCGCAGTCGATCGCCGCAACCCTCATGACGCCCCCAGACATTCGCCGAACGGAAACTCGCGCAACAACGCCACCGCCTCGTCGCCGAGCGGATTGACCCCGGGCCCGGCAGCCAGCGCGTGGGCCACCAGGACGTGCAGGCATTTGACCCGGGTGGGCATGCCGCCCGCGCTCACGCCGGCGATCTCGGGCACCTCGCCGAGCACCGTCCGGTCGGCCAGATAGGCCCGGTGGGCGGCGGCGTAGGCGGCCGCCAGGTCGGGGTCGTCGGCGAGCCGGGCGGTCATCTCGGCCATCACGCCGCGGGACTCCAGGGTGGAGCACCCGGCCACCGCGAGCGGGCAGGTCAGGTAGTAGGTGGTCGGGAAGGGGGTGCCGTCCGGCAGCCTCGGCGCCGTCATCACCACGCCGGGCCGGCCGCAGGCGCACCGCCAGGCCACCCGGACGAGTCCGCGCGGCGTCCGTCCCAGCTGGTCCTGGATCGCCTCGACGTCGGCGGGGTCGAGCTGGACGTCGGCGGGCACCCGCCCATTCTGCCCTGCGGTCATCCGGGGTGTCGAAAGGTGCGGTGCCAGGGGTGGACGAGATCCCGGGGCGAGCCCGGGATGACGGGGTTCGGTGGGCCCGGGACGACGGTTTGGGTGAGCCGGGCGGGACGAGATCCCGGCGTTCGCCGGGATGACGAGTGGGGTTGGGACGACGGGTTGGGCCGCGATGATGCGTGGAGTGAGCCCGTGCGTTCTAGCGGCCGACCCGGCGGGTGGGGTTGTCGGCGGCGTCGATCGAGTCCCACAGCCGGTCGAACCACATCTGTTCGTGTTCGCCGGGTCGGCCGCTAGAACGCACGGGCTCACTCCACGCA
>JAGPGQ010000325.1 GCA_018055925.1 Micropruina sp. | reverse complement strand
ACGTGTCGGCGAAGGGCGCCTGCATCGGCCCGATGGGACAGCGGGTGCGGGCGGTG
Organism: Micropruina sp.; assembly: GCA_018055925.1. Taxonomy (GTDB): domain Bacteria; phylum Actinomycetota; class Actinomycetes; order Propionibacteriales; family Propionibacteriaceae; genus Micropruina. Next base: position 3,565 of record JAGPGQ010000325.1, on the reverse strand, counting down.
ATGCACGAACTGAACGAGGAGAAGATCGACATCATCGACTACTCGCCCGACCCCACCATCTTCGTCAAGGAGGCGTTGTCGCCGGCGAAGGTCTCCCAGGTGATCGTCACCGACGCCACCGCCCGGGCCGCCCGGGCGATCGTGCCCGACTACCAGCTGTCGCTGGCGATCGGACGCGAGGGGCAGAACGCCCGGCTCGCGGCCCGGCTGACCGGGTGGAGGATCGACATCCGGCCGGACACGCAGGCGTAGGTTTCGTCCGTCCTCCCGGTGTTCGTCATCCTGGCGAACGCCGGGATCTCCGGTCTGGATCGGGCCGGACATGCAGGCCCAGGTTTCGTCATCCTGGCGAACGCCGGGATCTCTCCGGTCTGGATCGGGCCGGACACGCAGGCCCAGGTTTCGTCATCCCGGCGGACGCCGGGATCTCTCCGGTCTGGTTTTGGCCGGCCGCTGTCGGTGCGTTTGTTGCCGCGGAGTGGGCTGCACCCCGTCCCGCCCGGGCGCTGCTCGTCCTGCTCGGTCGTCCGACGTGCGTTGAGTGGTAGGGGACGAGCAGCGCCCAACGCCCGACCTACCCCGGACGGGGTGCAGCCCACTCCGCTTTGCGGTCGCGCTTCGCTATGCGGAGGGTTCGTCGGGTTGGCGGCTGTTCAGTGGACGCGCGGGGCGAGCGTCTCGCCTTGTCAGCGCCAATCATCAGTCATCCTGCCGGGGCATCCACTCCGAGGTGGCCTGTACTGAAACGAACGGCTGGCCCTCTTGCCCAGGTCATCCCGTGCTGCACCTGTCGTCCGCGCCGCCGTCGTGCTGTGCTGCACGTGTCGTCCGCGCCGCCGTCGTGCTGTGCTGCACGTGTCGTCCGCGCCGCCGTCGTGCTGTGCTGCACGTGTCGTCCGCGCCACCGTCGTGCTGTGCTGCACCGGACATCCGCGCCGCCGTCATCCCGGCGAACGCCGGGATCCCGGCACCGGACGGACGACCCGATCGATCCCGGGCGCCCGACCCGGCTTGGTCTTCACATCGGTGCGCGGCCGGCGCGGGGTGGGCACGCCGCGTTCGCTGCATGCCCATCCCGGACGAGTGCCGTCCAGACCGCTTCAGCGGGGACTCGTCCGGCGCCGGCCGCGCGGTGGTTGGGCCCGTCGAGGGGTAGGTCGGCGTCCGGTCGGGGGATGATCGGACGTGGTCGACGGGGGGTCTAGGGGTTGGCGAATCGCTGACTCGCCGCCGGTCGAGCGTGTCGAGACCCGGTTGGCCAGGGGTTTCGGCACGCCCGACCGGCGAGTTCTCTCCTACGCCTCCGCGCTCGGGGACGCGCTCGGGGCGGTTTCGGACTTGTCCTTCCGTCCGCCGTCGGGAGCGTTCGCCTGCCGTTCGGACCGGACCTCGCTCAACGCCTTGGTGACGGCGCTCTCGTCCACGCCCAGCTTCTCGGCCAGGCCCTTGGCCAGAGCCGCGTCCCGGGCGCTGCGGTCCTGATCGTCGGTGTCCGGTCGCGCGCCGGTGCTCGGCGGAGTGCCCTGCTCCTGGCCCTCCGGGCGGTTCGCCTGCATGACCTCCTGCAGTGCCTGGGCGACGGTGCTCTGGTCGAGGTTCAGCTTCTCGGCCAGGGCCGTGGCCAGGTTCCCCATGCCGCGCGAGCCACCCGGGCCACTTTCGCCGCCGGGGCCGCCGCCTCCGCCGCCATACGGCCGGGCGCCCTCCGTGCCCTGGCCGGCCTGGGGTTGCGCGGCCTGCTCACCGGTTCCGGCGAAGGCGTAGCCGATGCCCAGGGCCGCGCCCACACCGATCACCGCGGCGCCCACGGCCAGCCCGGTCTTCTGCTTGATGTCCATCCTGTTGTTCTCCTGATGTCGTCGGATTGCTTGCTGAACTCCATTCAGCCGGGTCGTGCTGGGCCGAGCCTGATGTGCCGCTGTGCCGAACCTGTGGTGTCCGGAGCTTGCCGGAGCCCGGACGCGACGCGCGGACGAACGCCGCGGGGCCGGGTGGGTCGACCGGCCCCGGGAGCGGATTAGGCTGGCGCGATGTTCAGTGAGAGGCCAACACCCCGCCGGCCCGCCTTCCGCGACCCCGCCATGCTGGAGATGCTGGGGGAGCGGACCGACCCGATCGCCCAGTTGCACGCCGCCCACGAGACCGCGGCCGTGCTGCTGCGCACGGGACGCGCCGCCGACGACCCGTCGGTCACGGAACGGCTGGTCGACCTGGTCGGCGAGATCGGGCTCTCGACCCTGGCCGACCTGTGGGCCACCCGGCCCGCCCGGACACTGCCCGGCGCGTTGTGGCGGCTCTACTTCCTGCGCGAGTGGATGCGGGCCGACTCGGCCGGCGTGGCCCGGTGCTATTCGGCCGGCGTCCGGTTCACCGAGCCCAACCATGTGGTGGCCGGCATCGAGCCGCCCCGTCCCGAGGACGTCCGGCGGGTGGCCGACGACCTGATGCGGGGCGCGTTCACCGGCGACTTCGCGGTTGCGCTGGAGCGAGCCGCCGCGTTCTGCCTGGTCACCTCGGCGGGCTCGGCCGAACTGCGCGGCCTGGAGCCGCTCGCCCGGGCGACCAGGCTGCAGGAGATGGCCGCCGACCTGACCGCCTGTGCCCGGCTGTGGCGCGCCGGCACCCTCAACTAGGGACCACTCTCGAGTGGTCGCCCGAGGTTCGCCGGGACGTACGGTCCGGGGCGGCGTCCGTGGTCCCGGACACGTCCGGGACGCAGTGCGCGAGATGGGCGGAGGCTCGCAGCAGCGCCATCGACTGCTCGTTCAGGCGTTCTCGCCAATCCTGGACCTGCCGCAGGGCGGTGGTGGCGTCCCCGTCGTCGTGAATGCGCGCGATCGCTTGCGCGATCCGCGGCAGGGGGACGTGCCCGCGCCGCAGCAGGTGGACGAGCCGGGCATCGTGCACGTCCCGCGCGGTGTACTCGCGATGCCCGGTGGGCTGCCGACGTGGTCGTAGCGCGCCGGCCCGTTCCCAGCTCCTGAGTGTGGCCGGGGTGATCCCGAGACGCCGGGCGAGCTCCCCGACGGTCAGGGGCGTCCGGGGCGCCTGCGGATCGGGTGACATCCGAGAGGCGGCGGACAGCACGCCGTCGAGTTGCCGGAGAGTTTCCCGGTCGGCCAGGAGTTGCGCGTGTGCCCGGTCCAACGCCTCGAGGGCCTGGTCCAGGCGGTCCCCGGTGACGGCCGTCATGATCGACACTCCGGCCGCGTGACCGACCGCGCGGACCAGGGCGGCGAAGGCCAGCAGGGCGTCGAGATGGTGCTGCTCGTAGACCCGGTAGCCGGAGTCGGCGCGAGCGGCGGGGGGAAGGACGCCCCGGGCCTCGTAGTTGCGCACGGCCTGTGCCGAGACACCCGCGGCGCGGGCCAGGTCGACCGGTCTCATCGCTGCCTGGTTTTAAGGTTGGCCCGCTCTATCACCTTCACTCTGTGCCCAAACCTTCCACCGGCAATTCAAAGTTACGATAGCAAGGCATGATCATAGCCAGCATTCCCCGTCCCCCGCGCAGGCCGGACTTCGACCTGACGCTCGACCAGCTCAGGGCCGTGACGGCCTTCAACGT
>JAGPGQ010000097.1:7212-13125 GCA_018055925.1 Micropruina sp. | reverse complement strand
GCCTCGAAGCTGCCCTCGAGTTCGTCGGTGGCGTTCTCGGTCCGGTTGGCGGCCTCCAGCAGCGCGTCCGTCTCCTCCCACAGCTCCTTGTTCGCGGGCGGGCCCAGGACGTGGTCGCGCTGCCGTTCCAGGGCGGAGGCGTGCGCCAGGATGATCGGCACCGTCGGCAGGAAGACAGTGGCCAGCTCACCCCGACGCCGGGCCCGGACGAACCGGCCGACGGCCTGGGCGAAGAACAGCGGGGTCGAGGTGGCGGTGGCGAACACGCCGACCGCCAGGCGGGGCACGTCCACGCCCTCGGAGACCATCCGGACGGCCACCATCCAGCGGTCCTCGCCGGCGGCGAACACCTCGATCCGCCGGCTGGAACCCGGGTCGTCGGAGAGCACCAGGGTCGGGGCCTCGCCGGTCAGCGACCCCAGCATGCGGGCGTAGGCACGCGCCTGCGCCTGGTTGGTGGCGATCACCAGGCCGCCGGCGTCCGGGACGTGCCGGCGCACCTCGGTCAGCCGCCGGTCGGCCGCGGACAGGACGGCCGGGATCCACTCCCCCTTCGGGTCCAGCGCGGTGCGCCAGGCGTGCGCGGTGACGTCCTTGGTGAGCGCCTCGCCCAGGTTGGCCGCGATCGTCTCGCCCGACTTGGTACGCCAGCGCATCGGGCCGCCGTAGTTCATGAACACCACGGGACGCACCACGTGGTCGCGCAGCGCCTCGGCGTAGCCGTAGACGTAGTCGGCCCGGGAGATCTTGCCGCCACCCGGCTGCTCCTCGTAGGTGACGAACGGGATCGGGTTGGCGTCGCTGCGAAACGGCGTCCCGGTGAGCGCCAATCGACGCTTGGCAAGCCGGAACGCCTCACGCACCGCGTCCCCCCAGCTGAGCGCGTCGCCGGCGTGGTGCACCTCGTCGAGGATCACCAGGGTGTCGTCGCGGGCGACCATCGCCTCGTAGCTGAGCATGCCCGCGGCGACCCCGGCATAGGTCACGGCGACGCCGTCGAACTGCCTCGACCGGCCCTTGCGGCGTCCAGCCAGGCCCGGGTCGAGTTGGACGCCGACCTTCGCCGCGGCGTCGGCCCACTGCACCTTGAGGTGCTCGGTGGGTGCCACCACGATCAGCTTCTTGACCGTGCGGGCGTGCAACAGTTCGGCCGCCACCCGCAGCGCGAAGGTGGTCTTGCCGGCACCCGGTGTCGCGACGGCGAGGAAGTCGGTGGGGGCGGCGTCCAGGTAGCGCTGCAACGCCTCGGCCTGCCAGGCCCGCAGCTTCGCCGAGGTGCCCCAGGGCGCCCGCTGCGGGAACGCCGGGGAGAGCCGCTCGAACGCGGAGTGGCTCATCGGCGCGCTCGCGCTGGGGTGGGCAGGCACATAGGTAGGCGACCTTAGTCGCCGGGGGTCGGGACGGCGCAAACCGACAGGCCGGTTTGCACCTGACCTGGCCCACTCGGGAGTGATGATGATGGCCATCCGACGCCGGAGGAGCTCGCCGCCGCCGAGTCGGAGCCGCCGAGTCGGAGCCGCCGCCCGATCAGACCGCGGGCTACGGCCTCGCTCTCGCACCCGAGAGCCTTTCACACCCACCCAGGGAAAGCACAGATCGATGAAGCTCCGCTGGTTGCGCTCGAAACCCGTAGTCAGAAGGCTCGACAAGCACGGCCGGCGAAGGTCAGCACGACCTCACGGCCCGACCGCGCGCAGCACATCGGTGTGGGTGAAGTCCTCACCCTTGAAGAGCAGCGGCTCACCCGTCACGGACGAAAGCGCGTAGGCGAAACAGTCACCGAAGTTGAGCCTGGCGGGCGAGCCGGAGCCCCGTCCGTAGCGTTGGAACGCCAGCCGCGCCCGGCGGGCCTGCTCAACCGAGACGGGTTCGATCTCGATGGTTGCCTCTTCGACGAGCCGGTCAAGGAGCGCGACGCCGGCCGAACCCCGCTCACCGTGGGCCACCATGGACGCCTCGAGCCAGTTGGCCGCCGAGATGCGCGTCGGCCCGGACACGATCAACTCCGCGAACTCATCGGCTTCAGGCTCGGCGCGCAGCACCGCGATCAGCGCGGACGAGTCGACGATCATGCGGGCAGCCCCGTGATCGGGTCGTAGAGATCCTCCACCTCGCGGATCCGACCCGGATCGTCGTTCGGCGGCTGGCTGACCCAGGCCGCTTGGGTGGCGTGGATCGCATCGATTCGCCGTCTCCGCTCGACCACGGCCGGGCCATCGCCGCCGTACTCCCTCAGCAAGCGCTCCAGCGCCTCTTCGATCGCCCCCGTCTGCGTCTTTCCGGTACGGCGAGCGGCCTCACGCGCCAGCGCGTGGACACGATCGTTCTTGATGTTGAGACCCATCGAGGGAACCTATCTACCTTGGTACTCGTATACACTTATACCATTCTACCCCGATCGACAGGGCCCACCAGCCTTCGGCACAGATCGTCACGCCCGGGTATCCAGCGTCGGTACGACCCCCGCGTCGATGATCGCGGCGTCCCTGGTTACGAGCGCAACATTGAGGCGGGCGGCCTGGGCGACGAGCATGCGATCGAACGGATCGCGGTGCGCCCAGGGCAGTCCGCCCGCACGAATCGCGTCATCGTGGTCGATCCCGAGTAGGTCCGCGCGTAGATCCAGCAGGCTGCGCTGCCAGGAGTTGAGCAGCCGCGCACCGCCGGGGAGCCGTCCACGCCGGGTCTTGATCGAGATCTCCCAGGCGGACGCGGCGGAGACCAGCAGATTCACCGACAGATCGCTCACCTCGGCCATCGCGGTGGCTGCGACCCTGCTCGGCGCGATCGCCAGGTCGAGCACCGTGCAGGTGTCGAGCAGCAGGGTGCGCCCCGGCTCCCCGATCACTCCGACTCACCCCACAGCTCGAGATCGTCCTCACCCATCGGCGCATCGAAGTCGTCGGGGATGGTGATCAGCCCGGCCAGTTGGCCGAACTTGCGCACCGGCGGCTCGGCCTTGGACAACACGGCCACCGGACGACCGTGGCTGGTGATGGTGACCGTTTCTCCGGCCGCGACCTCGACCAGTAGCGCATTGAGCTTGGCCTTCGCCTCCGTGGTGGATACGACCTTCATAGCTCTCAGAATAACACCGGTCAGACCGGTTCTACAGGTCCGACGAGTTGGGTTCGACTCGGTGCCTCACGCCGGTCTCGGCACACCCTCATCAGCGGAAGGCGCGCCGTCGCGCACCGTAGAATCATCAGGTTGCCCTACCGAAAGGCCCCTGCATGCCCGTCCGCGCCGACCTGCGCAACGTCGCCATCATCGCCCACGTCGACCACGGAAAGACCACCCTGGTGGACGCGATGCTCTGGCAGTCCGGGGCGTTCCGGGCCAACCAGGACGTCGAGAAGCGGGTGATGGACTCGATGGACCTGGAGCGCGAGAAGGGCATCACCATCCTCGCCAAGAACACCGCCGTCGACCACGTCCTGCCCGACGGCAGCTCGGTCACGATCAACATCATCGACACCCCCGGCCACGCGGACTTCGGCGGCGAGGTGGAGCGCGGCCTCGAAATGGTGGACGGGGTGGTGCTGCTGGTGGACGCCTCCGAGGGCCCGCTGCCGCAGACCCGGTTCGTGCTGCGCAAGGCGCTCGCCAAGCACCTGCCGATCGTGGTGGTGATCAACAAGGTCGACCGCTCCGACGCCCGGATCAGCGAGGTCACCGACGAGGTCTACGAACTCTTCCTCGACCTGCTGGACGACGACGAGGCCGAGAAGCTCGACTTCCCGGTCGTCTACTGCGCCGCCAAGGCCGGACGCGCCTCGCTCACCCAGCCCGCGGACGGCGCCATGCCCGACTCGGAGAACCTGGAGCCGCTGTTCGGCGTCATCATGGACACGATTCCGGCGCCGTCCTACACGGAGGGTGCGCCGCTGCAGGCGCACGTGACCAACCTGGACGCCTCCCCCTACCTGGGCCGGCTGGCCCTGTGCCGGGTGATCAACGGCACGCTGCGCCGCGGCCAGAACGTGGCCTGGTGCCGGGCCGACGGCTCGGTCACCACCGTCAAGCTGTCCGAACTGCTGATCACCCACGCGTTGGAGCGGGTGCCCGCCGAACAGGCCGGCCCGGGTGACATCGTCGCCATCGCCGGCATTCCCGACATCATGATCGGCGAGACCCTGAGCGATCCCGAGAACCCGTCCCCGTTGCCGCTGATCAACGTCGACGAGCCGTCCATCTCGATGACCATCGGGATCAACACCTCCCCGCTGGCCGGCAAGTCCGGCAAGAAGCTGACCGCCCGGCTGGTCAAGGCCCGGCTCGATCAGGAACTCATCGGCAACGTGTCGATCCGGGTGCTGCCGACCGACCGTCCGGACACCTGGGAGGTGCAGGGACGCGGCGAGCTGCAGCTGGCCGTCTTGGTGGAGATGATGCGCCGCGAGGGCTTCGAACTCACCGTCGGCAAGCCGCAGGTGCTGACCCGGACGATCGACGGGGCCCTGCACGAACCGTTCGAGCGGCTCACCGTCGACATTCCCGAGGAGCACGTCGGCACGGTCACCCAGCTGCTCGGCACCCGCCGCTCGCGGATGGAGCAGATGGTCAACCACGGCACCGGCTGGGTCCGGATGGAGTTCGTGCTGCCGGCCCGGGGGCTGATCGGCTTCCGCACCGAGTTCCTCACCCAGACCCGCGGCACCGGCATCATGCACCACGTGTTCGAGGGCTACGAGCCCTGGGCCGGCTCGATCACCACCCGCTCTACCGGGTCGCTGGTGGCCGACCGGACCGGCGCGGTCACGTCCTACGCGCTGTTCAACCTGCAGGAGCGCGGCGTGCTGTTCGTGGCGCCCGCCGACGAGGTGTACGAGGGCATGATCGTCGGCGAGAACCCGCGCAACGAGGACATGGACGTCAACCCGACCAAGGAGAAGAAGCTCACCAATGTGCGCTCCTCGACGGGTGAAGAGTTGGAGCGGCTGATCCCGCCGCGGGCGCATTCGCTCGAGCAGGCGCTGGAGTTCTGTCGCTCGGACGAGTGCCTCGAGGTGACCCCGACCCACGTCCGGCTACGCAAGACGATCCTGGACGCCAATGAGCGGGCGAAGGCACGGAACCGGGCCAAGAAGAACTGACGGGGCGAGCCTTCCGGATAGCCGGCGGATTCCGCCACGGTAGTTGGTGCCACAATCCGCCCACTATCGCCGGCCGGACCGCTCCGCGGAGATCGCCGCCCGTTGAACCCCTCGGCGTTCAGGCGGCACCGGCCCAGTCCTCGACGGTGGTCAGGTCGCGTTCGGCGTCCGGGCCGGGCAGCAGGCTGCCGTCGGCGAAGCCGCGCAGGCCGGGGACGGGGACGCTGAGCACCCGGGCGGGGACGCCTCGCGCCCGGCCGACCCGGCGAATCAGGTCCGCCAGCGTCATCGGTTCGGGGCCGGCGACCTCGACCTTGCCAGGTTCAGACAGGGTGAGCACCGCGGACGCCAGTCGGCGGGCAACAGCGAAGCCCGCCACCGGCTGCATCCGCATCAGCGGCGCGGCGCCGAACCGGCCCAGCGGCCCGAGCGGCAGCGCCCGGAACATCATGTCGGCGAACTCGTACCATTGCGCGGTCCGGACGACGGTGACCGGTACAGTCCCGGCGGCCAGCGCCCGCTCCTGTGCGAGCTTGCCCTGGTAGTAGCCCAGCCGGGCAAGACCCGGGCGGTCGACCCCGATGATCGACACCAGCGCGAGCCGGGCCACGCCCGCGGTGCCGGCGGCCTCGGCGAGGACGGTGGCCGCGGCCGCGAAGGTCGCCGGCTTGCGATCCGCGGCGTCCGAGCAGTCGATCACCGCGTCGACACCGTCCAGCGCCCGGAGCAGGTCCTCTCGTGAGGAACAGCTCAGGTCGAAGCCGGTTCGCCGCGACAACGGCACCGCGGACGCCCCGTGCTCGGTCAATGCCCGAAC
>JAGPGQ010000097.1:0-7112 GCA_018055925.1 Micropruina sp. | reverse complement strand
GTGCGCGTCGGGCACGCGTCCGTACTGGATGTCGAGCAGGTGGGCCCGGATGGCCTGGCTCTTCGGTCCCGGGGTGCCGTCTCCCACCACGAAGCGCTGGTCGGCGCCGTCGCCGGGGGCGGCGAAAGCGATGACCGGGGTGACCACGGCCGCGGTGCCGCAGGCGAACACCTCGGTGATCGTGCCGTCGGTGACCCGCTCGAAGACCTCCTCGATCGCGATCCGGCGCTGCACCGGGCGCAGTCCGTGTTCGGGGGCCAGGGTGAGGATCGAGTCCCGGGTGACGCCGTCCAGGATGGTGCCGGTGAGGGCCGGCGTGACCAGCTGGCCGTCGGCGGTGACGAACAGGATGTTCATCGTGCCGCACTCCTCGACCCAGCGGTGCTCGGCGCCGTCCAGCCAGACGACCTGCTGGCAGCCGTGCTCGGCGGCCTCGTCGGCGGCCGCCAGGCTGGCCGCGTAGTTGCCGCCGCACTTGGCGGCACCGGTCCCACCGGCCGCGGCCCGGGTGTAGGTGGGCGTGGCCCACAGGCTGACCGGTTCGGGATAGTACGGACCGACCGGCGACGCGATCACGCAGAAGGTGTACTCGGTCGCGGCCCGCACCCCGATCAGGGTCTCGCTGGCGATCTCGAACGGCCGGATGTACAGGCTCTGTTCGCCGTCCGGCGCCGGCACCCAGTCCCGGTCGACGTCGACGAGTTCGGTCACCGCGGCGACGAAGTCGTCCTCGTCGAGCGGTGCCATCGCCAGCCGCTCGGCCGAGCGGGCGAACCGGGCGGCGTTGCGCTCGGGCCGGAACAGCGCGACCCCGCCGTCCGGCTGCCGGTACGCCTTCATGCCCTCGAAGATCTCCTGCCCGTAGTGGAACGTGGCCGCTCCCGGATGCAATACGAACGGACGCCGTGCGGCGATCTGCCGGTCGTGCCACCCCCGGCCGGTGTTCCAGGTAGCCAGCGCCATGTGATCGGTGAAGTGGGCCCCGAACACCGGCCGGTTCACGATCTCGACCCGTTCGTCCGCGGGGGTCGGGCGATCGGTGAGCGTCAGGGCGAAGCTGGTCATTGCCGCAGAGTAGTCCCCGCCGCGGCGCGGCAATGGGTAATTCCACGCCCTTCACACCGGGCGCGGCTGGGGCTAGCTTCGGGCACCACGAGGCAGGAGGCCACCCATGCCCACGTATCTCGCCATCGAGGGAATCCCCGGTGACTCGGTCGACAAGGGGCACGAGGGCGCGATCGACGTGGTGAGTTGGTGGTTCGGTGTCTCGGCCCCCGCCGGGGCGCAGCCCGCGCCCGGCCTGCGCGGTCGTCCCGAGTTCACCGAACTGTTCGTCACCGCCCGCACCGGCACGGCCTCGCCGCGGCTGTTGACCGCCTGCGCCACCGGTCAGGCGTTCGCCGGGGCCACGCTCACCCAGCAGTCCGGGACGGGCCGCGGCGGTCCCGTCACCCAGCTCCGGCTGACCGATGCCCGGATCCGTGCCTTCCGGGTGAACGGCACCGCCGGCGAGGCCGCCGACGCCCTCGAGATCAGCTTCTCCGCCCTGACCTTCAGCGTCCGGATCCCCGGGCCGGACGGCCGCCTCGGCGACCCGGTGAGCACCACCCAGCCGCCGCCCACCCCCGTCCCGGCCCCGGGCAGCGGCGGTGTCTGGCGCCCGCGGGACCCGCTCCCCTAGCCGGATCCGTCCCGGATCGAGGTCGCGGGGTTGACCGAGGGGTCTGGCCGGTCCGGGATGCGCACCTTAGGCTGCGTATCACCACGCCCCCCGGGCCCCTCTTCCGGTCTTGAGAGGAGTCGTCGATGGAACCCGTTGCCGTGCTCGATGCGTCGATGTCCCTGGCCGCCGCCCGCTCCGCCATGCGGTCGGCCGGAGCCCTCACGATGGTCGTCCGCCGGATCGATCCCCGGGCCACCGGAGCGATGCTGTGGTACGTCCTGACCGAGGACGACCGGGAGCGGCTGGCCCACGACCAGGTGGACGGCTCCCTGCCGCTCGGCGTCTATCTCGACCTGCACGAGCACGGAGCCGGCCCGGTCCGGGCGCTCGACCATCCCGACGTGACCGGACGGCACTGGACCGGCCTGGTGGTCGACGGCGGCCGTGCGGTGGGCTGGGCGACCGCCGATCCCGGCGACGACCGGGGGCCGTCCCGCGGCTTCGACTTCGGTCCCGGGAGCGCGTTCGCGCCGCCACCCGCCTTCGCCGAGCCGCCCACGTCCGGCGCCGAGGAGCCCGCCGACGAAGCGGGCCCCCTCGGTGACGAGCTGGACACCGGCTCCGACGCCGGACGGGCCCGGCCGGCCACCGTGGAGGCGTTCCCTCGGGTGGACGTCCCCGCGACGGTGGCGCCGGGCGCGGCCTTCGACGTGCTGGTCGGGCTGGCCCGGCAGGCGCAGGCGGACGTCCGCGGGGCCGCGATGTCGATCCCGGCCGTCGCCCGGGAGCTCACCGTCCAGATCAAGGCGGAGAACTTCTCGGTGGCGCACGTCCGGCATGCGCTGCCGTTCGATCCGGGCGACGTCACCGCCCACACGGTCGCGATCCCGGTCGTCGCACCGCCGGTCACCGAGCCGTGGCGCGGCCGGATCGAGGTCGAGTACAGCCAGGACGGCCTGCTGATCGGCACCGCCTGGCGCGAACTGACCGTCGACCCGGCGGCCCCGGCCGAGGCACCCGTCTCGACCGCGGGCGGAGAGGTCGCCGTCGACCTCGACCGCCGCGTCCCGATCGACCTGACCGTCTCGATCAGCCGGGGCGAGGGCGCCGGGACGTTCCTGTGGACCTTCCTCACCCCGCACGACGTGCCGCTGCCAGACGAACAGGTGATCACCCGGCTGGACGGCGACACCGCCGAGACGTTCGCGCTCCGGGTGGTGCGCGAGATGGCACGGGTCAACCGCAACCCGAGCGCCGAGCTCAAGGTGGCCGGCGTCGCCCGCGACGTGGCCGAGGCGGCGATGCCGGGCCAGTTCTGGCGGGTGCTCGCCCCGGTGTGGCGGATCGCCAAGGACTCCGGCCGGCTGCCCACCGTGCTGCTGGTGTCGCAGGAGTCGCTGGTGCCCTGGGAGTTGGCCACCACCGACGAGGACTACATCGTCGACCGCACCCTGGTCGACCCGGCCGCGCCGCAGATCCTGGGCGCCCAGGCGATCGTCGGACGCTGGCGTCCGGCCGGGCCGGAAACCCCGTCAGGGGTGCGTCGTCCGAGCACCACCCCGGCCGAGTCGATCGCGGTCGGCGCCCTGGCGGTCGTGGTCGGCGAGTACACCCCGGGCTCGGGCCTGCGTCCGCTCAAGGAGGCCATCGCCGAGGGCCAGCAGCTGACCGCCACCTACACCCCGTCCGCCTGGGTGAAGGGCACCGCCACCGACGTGGCGACCCTGCTCAAGGGCGAGTACACCGACCGCGGGACTCCGCTGAACGCCCAGGTGCTGCACGTCGCCGCGCACGGCGAGGCCGACCCGGACCTGCGCGGCCAGGCCGGGGTGATCCTGTCGGACTCGGCGGTCAAGATCGACGAGACGATCGTGCTGGGGTCGGCGTTCACCCGCACGGCGTCGCCGCTGGTATTCCTGAACTGCTGCCAGCTGGCCAGCGAGACCGGCGGCTCGCTGGTCGAGGGCGGCCTGGCGGCGGCGTTCCTGCGGGCCGGTGCCCGGGCGTTCATCGCGCCGCTGTGGAACGTGACCGACGGCGTCGCCAAGGACACCGCGCTCCTGTTCTACGCCGAGGCGCTCGGCAAGGGCCGTCCGGTCGGCGAGGTGATGCGCGAGCTGCGCGCCCGGTTCACCACCGCCTTCCCGGCCCGGGACGAGACCACCCCGCTGGCCTACGCCTACTACGGGCATCCGGGCCTGGTGCTCACCCGGGAGGAGGCCCACTGATGGCGACCCTGGACGGCGGTTCCCGCCAGGTCAACCTGGGCCTGGGCATCGCGGTGCGCGCCCCCGGCCTGCGCGGCCGGGCGGAGGTGCACAACGTGGCGCCGGCGTCCGACACCCGCGCCCCCGACGTGGACGGCTCCGGCGCCGCCCTGGACGCCGCCCTGACCGGCGAGGGGTTCCTGCGGCTGCGGGTGATCACCCTCGACGTGGCACCGGTGCCGCACGCCGGCGAGGCCACCGACGTCCGTTCCCCGGTGACCGATGAGCCCGGACTCGAGATGACCGTGCCGGACCTCGGCGAGGACGTCGCCCAGGTGCTGCTCGCCGTGGACGAGAACGGCGTGGTGAGCTGGAACTTCCCGGTCGAGGACGGACGGCTGGCGCCCACCACCCGCGGCGGGGACACCGTCCGGTTCATCGTCCCGGCCCTGGCCGCGCGCCCGTCCGCCGGCGGACCGGACGCCGACGACACCCGGGGCGTGTTCGGGCTGATCGGCCGCAAGGTGCTGGAACTGGTGGCGCTGCCGCTGGCCGGCCTGGTGGTGCCGCCGCTGGCCGGCGCCGCGGCCCGGCTGTGGGAGTCCCGGTCGAAGCTCTCCCGGGCACGCGCCTTCACCCCGGACGACCACGCCGACCAGGGCGTGCCCGACCTGGTTCACGACGACTGGCGCCGGCTGGCGTCCGGGCGCAGCCTGTGGTTCGTCCACGGCACCTTCGCCAACGCGCACACCGCGTTCCGCCGGCTCCCCGGCGACACGCTGGCCGCCCTGGGCCGGATCTACGGCGGACGCGTGGCCGCGTTCGACCACTTCACCCTGGGCCCCGATCCGATCGAGAACGCCGCCGTGCTGCGCGGGCTCGTCCCGGACGGGTTGTGGCTGGAGGCCGACATCGTCTGCCACAGCCGCGGCGGCCTGGTCGCCCGGGCGATCGCCGGGCAGGGCACCGAACCGGTGTTCGACGTCCGCCGGATCGTGCACGTGGCGAGCGCCAATCACGGCACCGCCCTGGCCAGCCCGGACAACCTGGTGCCGCTGATCGACCGGGTGACCACCATGGTCAATCTGCTGCCGGAGGCGGCGACCGTGATCGAGACCACGCTCACCTCGGTGCTGGTGGTGGTGAAGGTGATCGCCACTCATGGGCTGGCCGGTATCCCCGGGCTGACCGCCATGGACAGCGGCGGCGAGTTCCTGAAGGAGTTCAACGCGACCGCCCTGGACGTCGAGCAGTACGCGATCGCCGCCGACTACACGCCGCCCGGCGCCTGGCACACCCTGATCGACAAGCACGTGAAGAACGTGCTGGCCGACCGGGTCTTCGGCGACGCCGCGAACGACCTGGTGGTGCCGACCGCGGGCGTGTTCGAGGGTCCCGGTGCCATGCAGGTGCCCGAACACCGGCGGGTCGTGCTGCCGCGCAGCCGCGGGGTGTATCACGGCAGCTTCTTCGGCCAACCTGATGTTGCGCGGCAGATCGTGGACTGGCTGACCGGCTGAGCGGACGGAGCGCACGGTGGCGGGGATGGAGTACCTGGACTTCGACCTGGAGGTCGAGGCCACCGCCACGCCCGGCGTCTACCAGGTGTCGGTGCTGTCGTCGCCGCAGGGCGAGGCGAGTGCCCTGATGACGTTCCCGTTCGGCAGCCTCGAGCTCGAGAACGTGATCCTGAAGCTGGGCCGGACGCGGTCGGGCGTCCGGGCCGTGGGTTCCCCCACCGAGACCCAGGCGAAGGACTTCGGCGCCCGGCTCTACGACGCGCTGTTCGGCGGCGAGGTGGGCACCTGCTTCCGGCGCAGCCTGGACGCCGCGGACGCCAAGAACGCGGGCCTGCGGGTCCGGCTGCGGCTGGGCCGCGCGCCCCAGCTGTCGGACGTGCCGTGGGAGTACCTGTACACCACCAGCCTGCGGCAGTTCCTGGTGTTGTCCACTCGGACGCCGGTGGTGCGCTACCTGGAGCAGCCCCGCAGCGTGACCCCGCTCCAGGTGGTCCCGCCGCTGCAGGTGCTGGTGGCGGTGTCGGCGCCGGCGAACCTGGCCACCCTCGACGTGGACGCGGAGGTGCGCCGGGTGCGGGCGTCCCTGGCCGACCTGGAGCGCAGCGGCCAGGTCCGACTCACGATCCTGGAGAGTGCGACGCTGGCCGAGTTGCGCCGGGCGCTGCGCCGCGGCACCTATCACGTGCTGCACTTCATCGGGCACGGCGGGTTCAACAGCGCGACCCACGAGGGCATGCTGGCGTTCGAGGACGAGCACCGCATGGCGCACCTGGTCTCCGGCACCGACCTGGCCACGATGATCCACGACCACCGCACCCTGCGGCTGGTGCTGTTGAACGCCTGCGAGGGTGCCCGGCAGTCGCCGGCCGACCCACTGGGCGGCGTCGCGCAGAGCCTGGTGATGCAGGGCATCCCGGCGGTGGTCGCGATGCAGTTCGAGATCACCGACGCCGCGGCGACGATCTTCTCGACGGAGTTCTACTCGGCGATCGCGGACGGCTACCCGATCGATGCCGCCCTGGCCGAGGCCCGGGTGGCCGTGTTCAGCTCGCACAACGACGTCGAGTGGGGGACGCCGGTGCTCTACCTGCGGGCCAGCGACGGACGGATCTTCGACGTCGCCCCGGTCCCGGCCGGGACGGAGCCGGGCCCGGTGCCCGCCGCAGCTTCGCCGCCGGCCTCGCCGGTCGGACCGGCCTCCCCGGTCGTGCCCGAGCCGACGCCGGCGTTCTTCAGCAGCGATCCCAACGCGCCCACGCTGGTGATGCCCGTCCAGCCCGAGACCCGGTACGACTCCGGGGCCGGGTTCGATCCGGCCGGAGCGGGTCCCGGCCGGCCCTTCGACCCGGGGCCACCGCCGCCGATCGAACCCACCCGTCCGGCATTTCCCGGCGAACCGGAACCGCGACGCCGGCGCCGGCTGCTCGGCCCGCTGCTGGGCGTCCTGGCCGCCCTGGTGGCGCTGGTCGTGCTGTTCCTGAATCCGCAGCTGATCGGCCTGGGCACCTCGACCACCGGGCAGCCGAGCGTGACCCCGTCCGGGGAGCCCAGCGAGTCGGAGACGCCGAGCGCGCCGCCCAGCAGCCGTCCACCCAGCAGCCGTCCGCCGACGACGCCGGCGATGCCGCCGATCCAGGCCAAGGATCCCCTGCTGGTGGACCGGGTCAACCACGCCATGACCATCGACGGCAACACCGACGACTGGCAGTGGCAGTACGTGGC
>JAGPGQ010000324.1 GCA_018055925.1 Micropruina sp. | reverse complement strand
CGAGGCGGGCATCGGGAAGACCACGCTCGTGCGGCGGTTCCTCCGCACGCTGCCCGGCGACATCCGTGCGCTCGCCGGGTCGTGCGAGGACCTCATCGCCGCACGCGTTCTGGGCCCGTTCCGCGAGATGCTCCCGGGAACGCCGATGGGGAACGCGGACGCGGCAGCCGACCTGCTGATCGCCCAGGCCGAGCGTGCCGCGGGCGGAGCTCTCGTCGCCGTCGTGGACGACGTGCAGTGGGCCGATGACGCGTCTCTCGACGTCATCCGCTACATCGGTCGTCGCATCGGCACGCTGTCGTTGCTGCTGGTGGTCATCTTCCGCACCGAGCAGGAGCCGGAGAACGCCCGGCTGCGCCGGGTGCTGGGAGCGCTGTCGGGTCACTCGACGCTCCGCCTCGAGCTGGCCGGCCTGTCGGACGACGCGGTCCGGGCCTGGTCGGAGGACGCCGGCGTCGCCTGGGAGCGGGTTGCCGGCCTCGGCGGCAACCCGTTCCTGGTGTCCGAGGTACTGGCCGCACGAGGAGCGGACCTTCCGGAGCGAGTGCGCGACGCCATCGTCGGACGGGTCTGCGCGCTCCCGGACGACGTCCGCGACCTCATGGCGACCCTCGCGATCTGCCCCCGGTCGATCGAGCTGTCCATCCTGGCCGATCTCCACCCGAGGTATGCGCGGCAGCTGGCGACCGGCGAAAGGGCGGGATTGTGCGAGGTGAGGCGCGGTGCGGCCTCCTACCGGCATGAGATTGCGCGGCGCGCCGTCGAGTGGTCGCTGACCGAGACGGAGCGAACCGTCCGTCACGGCCGCGTCCTGGCCGCCCTCCGCGAACACCATGTCGATCCGTCGCGCATGCTGCACCATGCGGTGAACGCCGGCGACGCCGATGCGATCGCGAGCATCGCGCCGATCGCGGCCGGTCTCGCCGCCGATGCCGAGGCGCACAGCGAGGCATTGACCGCGAGCTTGGCCGCGCTCGACGTCGCGGACCGGCTGACCCGGGCCTCGGTCGCCGAACTGCTCTCCCTCGCGGCGCGTGCCGCGTTCCGACTCGACCGCGCCGCCGAAGCCTGGGAGCACGTCTGCGCTGCCGAGCGAGTCGCCGCCGCGGCGGAACTGGACGACGCCACCCAGGCGGGCATCCTGATGGACAAGGCCAGATACGCCGGCGTGCTCGGCGATGCGGACGCCGTCGCGGAGTGCAGCAGGGCGGTGATCGCCCGCTATCACGGAGCGCTCGCCGCTCCGGTCGCCCGCGCTCACGAGACGCTGGCGAACCTCGCCGTGCTGGCTGGGGAGAGCGAGCGCGCCATCCGCGAAGCACGGACGGCGGAGCGGATCGCGTCCTCGTTGGGCGACACCGCCGCTGCCGCCCGCGCCGCCGTGCCGCTCGGCATCGCCTACGCGACCACCGGCCAGGTAGGCGACGGCACCCGGATCCTCCTTCAGGCACGGCGGGCGCTGCGGGACGCACGCGATGCCGACAACGAGGCTCGCGCCGTGACGAACCTGGCCATCGTCGCCCTCGCGGCCGATGACGCGGTCACCGCTCGCGAGTGGTTCGAGGAGGCGGCCGCGCTGGGCTCCCGGCGCGAGCACGCGGCCGTCGGCTACTTCGCGGCCGCGCATCTGGCGCATCTCGACATCCTCGAGGGACGCTGGGACGCCGCCGACGCGGCACTGTCGGCGCTGGTCAGCCGGACCCAGGACGCTCCACCGATGCGAGCACTGCCCGAGGCATTCCTCGGCCGGCTATTGATCCGGCGCGGGGACGAGCGGGGCCGGGCGATGCTGGCGGAGGCCGTCGGGTTCGCGCAGCGGTCGGGGATGATCCGCCGAGTCCTGTTCTGCGCCGTGCCGCTGCTCGAACTCGCCTGGCTCGATGACGACCCAGAGCGCGGTGAACACTGGGGGCGGCTCAGCATCGACCTGGCCCGGACCTGCAACTCGCGTTTCGCGCTGCGCGATGCCGCAGGATGGCTGCGACGGCTCGGTCTGGACGCCCTGGTGCCGTCCGACGCATTCGACGGTGCACGGCGCACCGGTGCCCGTCCGTTCGATGACGCTCTCACGCTGGTCGACCGGACCGACGGGTCGGCGGCACGGGGTGTCCGGGAACTCGATGCGATCGGCGCCGATGCGACGGCGGGCCGGGTCCGGGCGTGGCTGCGTGCCCGCGGCGAGGCCCGGATCCCCCGGCGCGGCGCGCAACGGTTCGGACCCCTCACCAGGCGGCAGCGCGAGATCCTCGAACTGGTCGCCGGTGGCCGGCATACGTCCGACATAGCCGCACACCTGCACCTGTCGCCGAGAACCGTCGACAACCACATCGCCGCCGCGATGGAACGGCTGGACGTGACGTCGAGGACGGAGGCCGCGGCCCTGACCGCCGCGCTGCGGTCGACGCGGCGATCGGGAAGATCTGAGTAGCGATTACTCTGGTCGCCCGCGGGACACGTCCGTACTTTCCCATCATCGACGCCGCCGTCGGCGTGGCGTCGGGGAGGGATCACCACCATGTCCGAGACGACCGCGAAGCGCCGCCCCGCGCGCATCGACACGACAACGACGGAACGCGCGGAGCAACTGCGGAGGCTCTACCAGAGCAGCCTGCCCTCGACCGTGCCGAACCACGTCTTCGTGGTGCGCGATCAGGACGAGATCGACGTGCGGGCGCAGACGCTGCTGGCCACCCTGAGGGGCGTCGGGATCACCGACCTCACCACACAGGGCACGATCGAACTGGGCGGCACCGTCGAGGTGGCCGCCGGGATCACCTCGGGTGCACCACGCACACCGGTGGCTCACGACGGAACCCTCGTCGGCATCGGTGCAGCCGGCCAGGTCCGTCCGACCGTCCTGCGTCATCGCACGCTCACCTCCGCCGACCCGGGCGGCTCACCGCGGACGAGACTTGCCGCCGAACCGTCCGTCGTGATCAATGTCGACGAGGCGATCATGGTCTTCGAGACGATGGCGCTCGAGGACGACACCGTGATCCTGTTGGACCCGGTCGTGCGTCACCTCACGATCCTCGCGATGCAGCTCACGGTGGGTCGGAACTGCAGCATCGAGTGGCAGCCCGCGACCCGCACGAAGCCGGCCGCACGTGGCCGCGGCGCTGACGGTCAGTCGTATCTGCCGGCCGAGCAGACCAGTGCCTCAGCGCTGCACAGCCCGGACGGCGGCAACGGGGCGGACGGACCCACCGGTCACACCGGCGATCGAGGTGAGGCCGCGCCAACCGTCGAGATCTGGGCCCTCGATGCGAACCGCATGCCCGATTTCCACCTGCGCGGCGGAGCCGGGGGACCGGGCGGCAACGGGGGAGCCGGCGGCAACGGCGGAAACGGTGCGAAGGGGCTGGAGGCCGACGCGAACTTCCTGCGGTGCGTGCGCGAGGCAGGGTGGGGCGGCGACGGTGGCGACGCCGGGAACGGTGGGGACGGCGGCACGGGAGGCGCCGGCGGTGACGGCGGAAACGTGGCGCTGTACCTGCCGGACGCGGTGCATGAGGCCGTGCTCGAGCGGGGATTCCGGATCGACAACGGCGGCGGCCGAGGCGGCGAAGCCGGCACGCCCGGGATCTTCGGGCTGTTCGGCCTGGGCGGAGCGCCGGGCCAGCCCAAGAACCCCGCCT
>JAGPGQ010000323.1 GCA_018055925.1 Micropruina sp. | reverse complement strand
GTCTCGAACGCCCGCCAGTACGGGTTCTCGGCGGTGCTGTCGAAGGCCGTGCCGCTCGAGAAGCGCACGTCGCTACGGCTGTTTGGCACCGACCTGTTCGAGCTCGACGACGACCTGTGCCCGATGCCCGGCCAGCCCGAGGGCGCCATGGCCAAGGCGGAGGAACTGGGTCAGCGTCCCGGTTGGAAGGAGCTGAACCAGTACGCCAATCCGGCCAACCCGGCCGCGCACTACCGGACGACCGGTCCGGAGGTCTGGCGGCAGACGGGTGGCGCGATCACCCACTTCGTCGCCGCCCTGGGCACCTGCGGAACCATCACCGGCACGGGCCGCTACCTCAAGGAGCAGAACCCCGGCGTCCAGGTGATCGGCGTCCACCCGACGGCCGGCCACGACATCCCCGGTGTGCGCAGCCGGCAGGCGCTCGCCTTGACCGACTTCTTCGTCCCCGACGAGTACGACGCGATCGTCGAGATCGGCGACGACGACGCCTACGGCCTGTGCCGCCGGCTGCACGTCGAGGAGAGCATCATCGCCGGGCCGAGTTGCGGCCTCGCGCTCGCCGGCGCACTGCAGGCGGTTCCCGACGAGCCGGGCGTCGCCGCCGTGGTCATCTTCCCCGACAACGCGTGGAAGTACCTCTCGTCCTTCCGGCGCCACCTGCCCGACCTGTTCCCGCCGGAGCCGGACGCCGCGCCCGCCACGCCTGCGAACCCGTTCGCCGTGCATCTGGAGAACGCGTTCGCCCTGGCCAAGCAGGGCCCGGACGTGATCGACGTCGCCGAGGCGAGCCGGCTCCTGGACGCCGGCGTCACCCTGGTCGACGTGCGCAACCCCGAGGAGGTCGCGCGCGTGCAGATCCCGGCCAGCCTCAAGTTGCCGCTGCCGGAGCTGTCCGCCGGCAGCCTGGACGGGCTCCCCGAGGACCGGTCCACCCCGATCGTCACCATCTGTGCGGCGGGCACCCGCTCGCTGTACGCGCTGTTGCTGCTCAAGGCCCAGGGCTACGCCGACGTGAAGAGCGTCGACGGCGGCATGGGCGCCTGGGTGGGCGCCGGTCTCCCGACCGGCTGACACCACCGTCCACATCACCGAACCGCTTGCCGAGCACCTCCACGAACTCCGAACCATACGAACGTCCGAACCGCACGAATCTCGAACCAGCAGCACTCTCGAAGGAACACACCATGCCAACCACACCGTCTGGCACCCCCGTCACGTCCCGCACTACCCAGCCCGATGCCGCCTGCGGGGTCACCCAGGTCGACCCGCGCGGCCCGCGCTTCGGCGGCGCCATCACCGCCATCCTGCTCGCGGCCGTGGTCGTGCTCGGCCCGGAATCCAACTTCGCCCTCGCGCTGCTGCTCGTCCAGACCCTGGCCTTCGCGGCCGGCTCGCTGATCGGACTCCGCGCCCAGCCGTGGGGCATCGTCTTCCGGCGGTTCGTCCGGCCGCGCCTCGGCCCGCCCGCCGAGTTCGAGGACGCCCGCCCACCACGGTTCGCCCAGACCGTGGGCCTGATCTTCGCGCTCGCAGGCTGGGCCGGCGTGCTGTTCTCGGTGCCGGCGCTGTTCTACGTCGCGGTGGCGTTCGCCCTGGTCGCGGCGCTGTTGAACGCGGTGTTCGACTTCTGCCTCGGCTGCGAGGTCTACCTGATCGGCAAGCGGATCCTCGGCGCGCGCGCCGCGGGTACGGCGAGCTGAGGCCGCCATGGGTTGGTGGATCCTCGGCGGTGCGGTGCTGCTCGTCCTCGTCTTCGGCGGCTACCGCCGGCTCACCGACGGCCGCGCCCGCGCCGTCACCGCCGAGTCCAAGCCGCGCCTGGACGCCGACCGCCTCGGCGACGACCTGGGCTCCGACGCGACGTTCGTCCAGTTCTCCTCGGCGGTGTGCGCCCCCTGCCGGGCCACCCACCGGCTGCTCACCGATCTCACCGAGACCGATCCGACGGTGGCCCACATCGACATCGACGCCGAGTCCCGCCTCGACCTGGTCGAGGAGTTCGGCATCCTGCGCACCCCCACGGTGCTCCTCCTGGACGCCGACGGCGTGGTCCGCCACCGCATCGTCGGAGCCCCCCGCCGCACCGACGTCATCGACGCCCTCAACGAGGTCGCCGGCCGAGCCGCTGCCTAACGTACTGAGCCATCGTCGGAGCGCGTCGGTAGACTCACATCATGGTGACCCAGACGCTCAAGACAACGGTCGATCTTCTCAGCGACGCTGAGCGTCGCGATCTGCTCCACTACCTCGAACAGACCATCGAGGACGATTTCGAACTCACCGGAGAGCAGGTGAGCGAACTGGAGCGCCGAGACGCGGAACTCGCCAGTGGCGCCGTGACGCCGCTGACCGTCAGCGAACTCATGCAGCAGGTGCGCGGCAGCATCCGGTGACCTACGTCCTTCACCTGTCGCCCTCGATCGCGGGCGACGTCATGGCCGCAGCCGGGTACTACACGGACATCGACCCCGACTTGGGTCTGAGCTTCGTCGACGACTAGTGTCCTGCACCGTTAGTTCGTTTTAATAGTCGTCCGAGGGATTCGAGGATCTGGTCGGCGGTCTTGGTCCAGATGAACGGCTTCGGGTTCTCGTTCCAGGCTTTGACCCAGTCGCGGAGGTCTTTCTCGAGCGCTTGCACGCTGCGGTGATCGGAGCGTTGCAGGAGGTCGCGGGTGACTTCCGCGAAGAGCCGCTCGACTTGATTGATCCAGGACGAGTAGGTGGGTGTGAAGTGCATGTGGAACCGGGGATGCTTCTGGAGCCAGGAGTTCACGGTCGGGTGCTTGTGCGTGCCGTAGTTGTCGCAGACCACGTGGATCTCGAGGTCGTCGGGCACTTCTGTGTCGATCTTGGCCAGGAACTTCTTGAACTCCGTGGACCGATGCCGACGGTGCGTGGACGCGATCACGGTGCCATTCGTGACATTCATCGCCGCGAACAGGCTCGTCGTACCGTGTCGGAAGTAGTCGTGGGTGCGTTTCTCTGGCATGCCCGGCATCATCGGGAACGCCGGCTGGGAGCGGGACAACGCTTGGACCTGAGACTTCTCGTCGACCGACAGGACGACCGCGGACTCCGGCGGGTCCAGGTAGAGACCGACGATGTCGTAGACCTTCTCCACGAACAACGGGTCATTGGAGAGCTTGAACCCATCCGTGCGGTGCGGTTTCAAACCGAACGCCTTCCACACCCGCCCGATCGTGGACTTGGACAGCCCGGTCCGTTCGGCCATCTTCGCCCGCGACCAATGCGTCGCGTTCGCCGGCGTCGATTCCAGCGTCGAGACCACGACATCCTCGACCTGCTCCGCGGTCACCGTCGCCGGCCGGCCGGGCCTGGGATCATCGACGAGCCCGTCCAGACGATGCTCCACGAACCGGGACCGCCACTTCGTCACCGTCGGTGCCGAACAGCCCACCAGCGTCGCGACGTCCTTGCTGGTCAGCCCGTCACCGCAGGCCAGCACGATCCGTGAGCGCAACGCGAGCGCCTGCGACGACTTCCGCCGCCGCACCCACTTCGTCAATTGCTCCCGCTCCTCCACTGTGAGGATCAACTCGGCCTTGGGGCGCCCGGTTCGTGCCATACCCCCAATTCTACCACTTATCAAACGAACTTAAGGCGCAGGACACTAGC
>JAGPGQ010000322.1 GCA_018055925.1 Micropruina sp. | reverse complement strand
GCCGAGGCCCTGGACGACGACGTGGCGGCGATCTGGGTGGAGACGCCGAGCGCCACCGGGGCGGTCGAGTCGGCCCTGCGCGCGCTGGCCGAGCTGGCCCACGGCGCGGGCGCGCTGCTGGTGGTCGGCACCGATCCGGTCGTCTACGGCGTCCTGGAGCCGCCGGCCACCCAGGGCGCCGACCTGACCTGCGGCGACATCCAGTCGCTCGGGCTGGGCCAGTGGTTCGGCGGCGCGCACGCCGGCTACCTGGCCTGCGCCGACGACCCGCGGCTGGTGATGGAGCTGCCGTCGCGGCTGTTCGGCCTGACCACCACCGACGTCCCCGGCGAGATCGGCTTCGGCGACGTGGCCTACGAGCGGACGTCGTTCGCCGTCCGCGAGGAGGGCAAGGAGTGGGTCGGCACCGCCGCCGCCCTGTGGGGCATCGCCGCCGGCGTCTACCTGGCCCTGATGGGCCCGCAGGGCATGCGCGACCTGGGCGAGACCCTGGCGCTGCGCACCCGCTACGCCCAGCAGAGGCTGGCCGCGATCGACGGCGTCGAGCTGGCCGACGACGCCTTCCACCTGCGCGAGTTCGTGATCGTGACCCCGATTCCGGCGGCCGAGCTGGTCGCTCGCTGTCGAGCGCGCGGAGTCGAGCCGGGGATCGTCCGCGGAGACTCCGAGTTGGTCGTCTGCGTCACCGAAATGCATAGCCGGGCCGACATCGATCGGCTGTCCACCGTGATCGAGGCCGCACTGAACCAGGAGAACCGCCGATGAGCCTGCCCTTGGCCCCCAAGCCCCCGCTGCGCCGTTTCCACCAGGCCCGCTGGGACGAGCCCCTGATCTTCGAGCTGTCCGCCGAGGGCGAGCGCGGGGTGCTGGTGTCGCGCCCCGAACCGGACGTCGTCGCCACCACCGGCGGCCTGGATCAGGTGGTGCCCGCCGGCCTTGCCCGGACGTCGCCGCTGGAGCTGCCCGAGATGGCCCAGATGCGGGTGCTGCGGCACTTCGTCCGGCTGTCGCAGGAGAACCTGGGCGCCGACTTCAACATCGACATCGGGCAGGGCACCTGCACGATGAAGTACTCCCCCAAGGTGAACGACCAGCTGATCAACACCCCGCTGCTGCGCGACCTGCACCCGGCGCAGGATCCGGACAGCACCCAAGGCGTGCTGCAGATCATCTGGGAGCTGGAGCGGATGCTCGCCGAGATCTCCGGCATGTCGCGGGTGTCGATGCAGACCTCCGGCGGGTCCGGCGCGATCTGGGCGAACGTGGCGATGATCCGGGCGTTCCATGAGGCCAACGGCGAGGACGCCCAACGCCGCGAGGTGGTGACCACGATCTTCAGCCACCCGTCCAACGCGGCGGCGGCGAAGACGGCCGGCTACGACGTGATCACGTTGTACCCGGACGCCGACGGCTACCCCGACCTGGACGCCCTGAAGGCGGCGATCGGCCCGCAGACGGCGGCGCTGCTGATCACCAATCCCGAGGACACCGGCATCTACAACCCGCGGATCCGCGCGTTCGTGGACGCCGTGCACTCCGTCGGCGCCCTGGCCTGCTACGACCAGGCCAACGCCAACGGCATCCTCGGCATCACCCGGGCCCGGGACGCCGGCTTCGACCTGTGCCACTTCAACCTGCACAAGACGTTCTCGACGCCGCACGGCTGCGGCGGGCCGGGCGGCGGGGCGTCCGCGGTGAGCGAGAAGCTGGTGCCTTTCCTGCCCTACCCGGTGATCGAGCGGGTGGACGACGCGGAGGCCCGCGACGGCGTCCGGTTCGTGCTGGATTCCGACCGGCCCCAGTCGATCGGCAAGATCGGTCCGCACCACGGCACGGTGCCGGTGTTGGTCCGGGCCTACGCCTGGATCCGGGCGCTGGGCGCCGAGGGGCTGCGCGACGTCGCCGAGATCGCCGTGCTGAACAACAACTACGTGCTGTCGAAGGTGCTGGCGATCCCGGGGGCGTCCGCGCCGTACGCGGCGGGCAAGCGGCGGATCGAGCAGGTCCGCTACTCGTGGCAGGAGCTGTACGAACAGACCGGGGTCGACACCTTCCAGATCGGCATCCGGATGGCCGACTTCGGCATGCATTACTGGTCGAGCCATCACCCCTTCGTGGTGCCGCAGCCGTTCACCCTGGAGCCCACCGAGGCGTACTCGCAGGCCGAGCTGGACGAGTACTGCGACACCCTGGCGGCGGTGGCGCAGGAAGCCCGGGAGGATCCGGAGCTGGTCGCCGGGGCGCCGTACAACACGCCGATCCACCACGCCGGTCACGACGACCTGGACGACCCGGCGCGGTGGGCGATCACCTACCGCGGCTACCGCCGCAAGTACGGGCTGTGACCCTGAGCGGTGGAGCGATCGGGTTGGTGATCAACCCGATCGCCGGCATCGGGGGCGCCGCCGGGCTGAAGGGCAGCGACGGGGCCGAGGTCCAGGAGCTGGCCCGCAGCCGCGGCGGCGCCGAGCACGCGGTCGAGCGGACGGTGCGGGCGCTGCGCCGGCTGCCCGAGGGCACGGTGGTGCTGACCGCCGCCGGCGCGATGGGCGCGGACGCCTGCGCCGCCGTCGCGGGGCTGCGGGTGGAAGTCTGCTACCGGCCAGGTTCGCCGAGCACCGCGGACGACACCGCGTCCGCGGTCGCAGCACTGGTCCGACAAGGGGTTGCGCTGATCCTGTTCGCCGGCGGCGACGGCACCGCCCGAGACGTCCTGCGGGGATTCTCGCAACCCCTGCCGGTCGAACTCGCCGAGACCGACCCACCGCCGGTTGAGCTCGTCGGAACCCATGCCGCTGCCAGCGGTCTCGACCGGCTCGACCAACGGACCGCGGTAACTACCGGCGGTCTCGATGAGCTCGACCGGCGGGTGCTCGCGAGCCCGATCCTCGGGATTCCCTGCGGCGTGAAGATGTACTCCGGGGTGTTCGCGGTCAGCCCGGCGGCGGCAGGCGCGATCGCGGCGGCCGTCGTCCAGGGCGGCGAGGTGACCATCGAAGACCGCGACGTGGTCGACATCAGCGAACAGCAGATCCGCGCCGGCATCGTCGAGGCGACCCTGTTCGGCACCGCCCCGACCCCGGTCGTCCGGGGGCGGACCCAGAGCCGCAAGGCCCCCACCGGCGCGTCCGAGGCGGACGCCGTGCGCGGCGTCGCAGCGGGACTCGCCACCCGGCTGCTCCCGGGTCACACCTACTTCCTCGGCCCGGGCGGCACGATGGCGGCGCTGGCGTCCGAGCTGGGCGTGGTGAAGACCCCGCTGGGAGTCGACGTCATCCGCGACCGCCACCTGCTGCTGGCCGACGCGAGTGCCACCGAGCTGCTCGGCTTCACCCACGAATCCCCGTGTCACGCGGTCGTCACCAGCATCGGCGGGCAAGGCTTCCTGCTGGGCCGGGGCAACCAGCAGTTCTCGGCCGCGGTGTTGCAGGCGCTCGCCGATCCGCCGCTGCTGGTCGGCGCCACCACGGGCAAACTGCTGGGGTTGGACGGACCGCTGCTGATCGACACCGGCGACGACGACCTGGACGCCGCCCTCGCCGGCCACCAACGGGTCACCACCGGAGTTCAGGACATCGCACTCGTCCGGGCCGTGCCGGCCTCGGCGGAACGGAAGGACAGACCATGAGACTGGCAGGCAAGCGGGCGATCGTGACCGGCG
>JAGPGQ010000096.1:6249-13322 GCA_018055925.1 Micropruina sp. | reverse complement strand
GTGAGCCGTAGCTCCCTCTTCCTAAATCAGTGGCTGGCTTCGCGAATCGGTGAGGAGATCAGTCCCCTCCAGACGTTCACCCGGTTCAAGGGCTACGTCGAGCATGACGCTCGACAGGCCATGAGCAAACTGCTTCCAGTGATCAAGTATCAGGCAGACCTGTACGAGTCCTGGACCGTGGCTGCGGCCGATAAGGACCGACAGTTGACGGTTCTGGAAATGTCCATGTATCGCATGAAGGCGAGCGATCTGGAGTTGTTGAAGCCCCTGCTCATCTGGCTGCACGAGCCCGACCGGCGCCTCCCGCGCGATGTCATCGATGGTGCCATCGAGCACGCCGAGAGCTGGGTCATGCGACGCATGCTCCTGCGGCTGACGACTGCAGACCTGGGACGCGTGGTGGCTGAGATCATCAGGCTGTACCGCGATGTTCCGGCGTCCGAACTGGTGGATCGGATCAGCGGCCATCTCTCTCGACTCAACGTGTCGAGCACCTATTGGCCGGGTGACGAGGAGATCCGTACTGCACTGATCAACGAGGCGGCCTACCGCCGATTCAAGGTGTCGCGGCTACGGCTCATCCTCGAGGCGGTTGAGAATGAGTTTCGACGCGACACGAACCAGCCGCAGGTCCCGCGACGCGGCTATCCGATCGAGCACATTCTGCCGCAGAAGTGGCAGAGCCACTGGCCAGTTGTCGATCTTGAAGCGGAGATTCAGCGGGGTAGTCATGTCCATTGTCTCGGGAACTTGACGCTGTTGACCGGTTCGCTGAACTCGAAAGTCTCCAACGCAGGGTGGACACAGAAGCGACAAGGGCTGCGCAAGCACGACACGTTGTTGCTGAACAGCCGCTTGCTCGATGGAACTGGTGAAGGAGAATGGAACGAGGACACTATCGATGCCCGCAGCGGGCAACTCATCGACGTGCTCCTGACTGTGGCCCGTGCCGGAAGGGCACGCGGGACGGGTGGTTGATCCTCAGGACAAGAGTCATGATTGGGTCGAAGTCAAAGACCTGGTGGCTGCGGGACTGCTTGAGCCCGGCACGTTGCTGACAGCACGCAGTGGACGATGGTCCTCAAGGGAAGCGCTGGTGCGTGAGGACGGCATGCTCGAGGTGGATGGACAGTCATTTGCTTCCCCGTCAGGAGCCGGCCGCCACGTCAAAGGCAGCGTGACGAACGGCTGGACCTTCTGGCGCTTGGGGGACGGCCGTCGTCTCATCGATGTTCGTGCGGCTTTTCGGGGCGAGAAACCGAAGGACCCGCGCTGGACGGCTGCGCTGCCCCGCATCGAGTGGAATGAAGAGGACTTGGGTGACTATGCCGGCGGCACAGCGGAACTTACGCTGCGACTACTTGACTTCGTGGCCACCGAACGTCACGACCAGTTGCTCACCGGGCAAGGCTTCGCAGCCATCGGCTTGGCCCCCGGGCAGGTCGCCGGCGTCGCTGGCGCCATGGCCAGCAAGATCTACAACGATTTTGAGCGATCGAATCCTCCGCTGGAGTTCGTCGAGTACGACGGTCGTCGGCACTACCGGATGACCTGAGTTGGCTCACTGATTCCGGGTTTTGGGGGCTGGTGTGGCTATGACTAGGGGTTTCGTCGGGGCTTGGATGGTGGTTTAGCGCACTAAGGGGTGTTGGATCTAGGGTCGGATCGTGTTCGTACGGCGTACCCAGACTGGTTCTGGCGCCACGTCTGTGCAGATTGCGGAGTCCCAGCCGGGCACCACGGATGAGATCGTGGAGCATGTCGGCTCGGCGCATTCGGCTGCCGAGTTGGGTGTTCTGGTCGCCCGCGCGTATGAGCTGATTGATGAGTTGCGAGATCAGCCGCCGCTGGATGTGGAGGTCCCTGCTGTGGTGGTTGCGAGGGCCAGTCACCCCACGCCCTTGACCAGGGAGGCAAGGAGCGATACCTTATGCCACACGGACCTTACGGGAACAAGGAGAAAGTCATGTCCCGAGTACAGAAACGCGTTATTGGAGCCCTGGCGCTAGTTGTCATGGCGTTCGGCATCGTCTCTCCCAGTGCAGAAGCTGGCTCCTTGTATCTGTACGCGAAAGAGAACTACTCGGGCCAGCTCGGCAAGTTCTGGACTAAGATGAGTAGCTGGCGCAACATGTCGCCTGTGGCTGATGACAACTTGGAGTCATACAAGAACGGAACTCTCTACTCGGTCTGCTTCGCGCACAACCCGGACGGGCAAGGACATACGTTCCCAGCCAACCCTGGCGAGAACGCACCTAGTTTCTACTGGTGGGATCAGAACAAGGCAAGTTCATTCTTCCTTGGCAAGTCGTGCTAGTTGCAAGCTGCGACCACTTGGAGAAGACCTATCTGGCGGGAAACTGGAAAGTGCCAGCTGTGCGAGGCGTTTCTCTATCTATTTCTAAGGGTGAGTTGATCGCACTAGTGGGACCAAGTGGATGCGGCAAAACTACTCTCCTGAACCTGCTGAGCGGCCTGGATGTACCCGACCGGGGGACTGTATCAATCGTCGGCAGGACGATCAATGGCCTAACTGAAGACGAGCGGTCGGATGTGCGCCTCAGGAACGTAGGGATGGTGTTTCAAGAGAACAATCTGATCGGTCAGCTCACGGCGGGCGAGAATGTGGAACTAATCTTGAGATTCCAAGGTGTTGGTTCGCCTGCTCGAATTGCGTCGGAATTGCTTGGACTTGTGGGTATTGAAGATTTGTACGACAGATATCCGAAGCAAATGTCGGGTGGGCAACGGCAACGAGTGGGTATTGCGCGTGCCTTGGCCGGAGAACGTGCACTACTATTATGTGACGAGCCTACGGGAGCCCTTGACTCCGTGGCGTCAGTGAGCCTCTTTTCCCTGCTTAGAAATTTGGCAAAGGACGGCAACCGTGCCGTCGTGGTAGCGACACACGACCCGATCGCATTAGAACACGCTGATCGGACTTGTCGCATGCGTGATGGTAGCCTGACTGAATGAGGCCAGAAATAGGTCTAGTCAGATTGCTGCTGCGCGCAGGCGTCGTTAGGCGCATGGTCCTAGTGGCCACTATAGCAAGTCTCGTTTCACTGCTTGTAGTGACTACGGTTGGGTCTTTGGATCTAACAGTGGACCAAAAGAGGACAGCCGAATTTGGCGGAACGGTCGCCGCAGTGCAAACCGCTGTGACGGTGAGTGCAGGGCGTAATCCTGACAGACATCCCGACTGGCTGTCCCAACCTGGACTGGAGTGGTGGCCCGTCCTAAAGTCGAACATCGTCTTGGGCGCTGTTGAGATGGACTACGAGGAAGTAGCGGCTCCTTCACCGGTGACGGAGGGCCGCATGACCTTAATTGCTGGTGCCTGGCCCACTCGACCAGGACATTGTGTAGCGTCGGATCCAAAAGCATTGACTCCATCCTTGGGCGTGTGGCCACTCTCATCAGATGGGCGTATCCGAGACGAATTTCAACCGCGGAGAGACTTGATCGTCTGTGCTGCTGGGACATGGGCGCTCTGGAGACTTGGTCACAATGAACAGCGTTTGGCCCCGGGGGCGAACCTTACCTACTACCTAAGCGGCGACGCGACAGCCATCGCGTCCGCACTGCGCGCCGCGTCCGCGCAGTCGTCCGGTCACGAGCAGACCGTCAGTTTCCGGTCGGACGTACAGGGCTCTCGCGTCAGGCCCACAGACATCGTTGGCGAGTTTGCCCCGATGCTGGCATTGGTTTTTGGTGGGTGTGCCGCGCTCGGGGCCGCGTTAGGGGTTTGGGCAATGCGAGTATGTCCGGCTCTGGTCGGGGCAGGAGTCAGAGTTTCGCGATTCTTTAGAGTGGTTGCTATTGCTGCTGTTAGCCTCGCAAGTTTGGCCGCTCTGGTGGGCTCGATATGCGGGAATCTTATTGCGTATGCGAGTCGACCGGGACTTAGCATTGTCAATGGTGGAGCACCCCTGTCGCCACACGCTCTACAAGTTGTGCCCGCAGCGGGCATAATCCTCACAAGCGCCCTTGCAGTCGCCTCCGGATTGGCGTGGAGTTGGCGGAACAAGCGAACTGGTGAGAAAGGAGTCGCGCGTAGTGGATTGAGTCGGATCGGCGCTGTCGTAGTGGTTTTGGCCCTCGGCATGGTATTCGGCGGCGGCGAGTCTCTATGGTTACTACTCCCATCCGGCATCGTTGCTGTGATCGGTGCATGCCTTTGCTTTCCTGCGGTTGCCAAGCGTATGGCCCGAGGGTGGGATTCGAAACCAGTCGGGGCAGCTCTGGTGGCCAGTCGGCTTTTATCAGATATGTCGCGCAAGGTGGCCGCTGGCGGTATCGTGTTGACGCTCATATTCGGCCTATGGTCGTACTTCTTGATGCTTCTGATCACAAATTCTGCTTCGCAACGGCTTCTAATGCAGGCCAACATGCCGGCTGGCTTAGCTCGAATTTCACTCAATGATGAAAACGGTGTGAACTATCCTTCGTGGGTCATCCAGCAATTCGAGCACGATGTCGGTGTTTCGCATTCAACCGTCGTCGTGGAAGCAGCTCTCGCGAACACGCGCTATGGCGGGGTTTTGTGGGCGTTTGAAAGCCCTGGGGACGTTGTCAATATTATTCATGGACTCTCTGCGGATGAGGAAGCTTTCTTGGTGCGCGGAGGAGTCTTGACTACAAGCCCCGTGGGCGATCGTATTGAGGCAACCCGTGTCGCGGATGGCGGCGAACTCAGTTTACCTGCCCGCCAAATTGACTCGAGTATTGATGCGCCGGACGTGCCCGGATTCGTCTTGCAGAAGTCTTTGGGGCAACCTGCGAGTGCAGGACACTTGCAACCGGTATTCGCGTGGCGGGTCTACGGGGGGCTGACCCCCTCTCAGGATGCTCTTGCACGTGATTGGCTTCGACAACGCGGTTACGCAAACATACAAGTTGAGGCGCATTACGGTGTGGATTGGTTCGTTGCTCCCATCAGTGCCTTGGCAGCTTTAGTGCTCCTGGGGGCCGCATCATTGTTGATCACGCGTACGGTGCTTTCGGAACTGGCGGTGACTATGAGGCCCGCTCTGTCGACGCTCCGCGCGGTGGGCGCGCAGTCTGGATTTGGGCGTGCAGTTCTGGCTAGGGTCGCCGCAATCGTTACGGGTTCGAGCCTTGCGCTCGCGTCGGCTGCCGTCCTGGCGGTGCTGGCGTCCCTCTACGTTCGTGCCCCGACGGCTTTCACCATCGAATGGGGGCAGTGGTGGCTGTTACCTGTCTATATTTCAGTCGTGGTTGCAAGCTCCTTGGGCGCAATGCTGGGTGCTGTCCGCAGGCTGAGTCAGGAGGAAACCCTTTCTTTGCTTTAGCTGGATCTGCTAATCAAGCCTCGCGGGCGAGAATAGCGGACCAACGCCCGGTATCCTCTGACTTTCAGTGGCTTCGCCACTACGGTCCACAAGGCCTTTCTGTCCTATATTCTGCATTTCAGGGACGTCGGCAAGAATCGGCCTTGCTGCCGGAGGAAGCGAGACGCCAGCTATCTTGGGCACTCAGTGTGGCCTGGATCGTGACACACCTCGGTGGCGCGATCCAGGTCCGACGATTGGCCTGCTTCTCTGCAGGATCAAGAACGAGGTGGTGGCCGAGTATGCATTTCTCGACAGCGCTCGCCCCTTGGGGATTTCTGAGTTTCAACTCGCGGAGGCGTTGCCTGAGCAATTGCAGGCCAGCCTGCCGACCATCGAGCGGATCGAGCGTGAGTTGGCCGACGGAATGGACTGGCAGTTGCGATGACGAAGCATCAGTGGTCCGCCGTCGGTGAAACAGCGACACGCGTCCGCCGCATAGGCTGGCGCGCGGTGCAGGGAAGGGAGCAGCGATGGGGTACGGAAGCGGTCATCGAGTCGGCCTGGGACGCTCCCGAATCGGTCTACGACCGGCGCGGCCACCTATGACGCGATGGTGAGTTCGCGACTGTACAATCGGCTGGCCTGGGGACCGACCCCGCCGACCATGCCGCCTTCGCGCGCGAGGCGGTCGAGTCGGGATGACGCCCGACACCGCAGTGGTCTGGCGAGCAGTACGCGGTCTCGACGCTCAATAGTTGGGCTTAGGTCGTGATGGTCACCCGGACCGACCGATCGCTAACCGGTCGAGAGCGTTCAGCAGCCGATCCGTCACGGCTGGGGGACGGACGGCGATCCGCACCCAGGAGCCGTCCAGTCCCGGGAAGGTGTCGGCTCGCCGCACCGCGATGCCCGCGGCCCGCAGCCGGGCATGGACGCCCACACCGGGCCGGGCCAGCACGAACGGTGCCGCCGACGGCACGAACTCGATGCCGCGCGTGGTGAGCTCGGCCGTCAGCCCTCGGCGCCACTCCGCCAGGTTCCGTGCGCGCCTCTGGGATTCGGCGGCCGCCTCGACGGTCGAGCAGGCGAGGATCGCGGCGATCGCCGCCCCGGACACCGACCACGGCGGCTGCAGGGCTCGCAACCGGTCGACCACGGCTGGGTCACCGGTGACGTAACCGGCGCGGATGCCTGGTATCGACCATTGCTTGGTCAGGCTGCGCACCACCACCAGACCGTCGACCCGACCGGCGGCCAACGACTCCGGTTCGCCCGGCACGGCGTCCATGAACGCCTCGTCGACCACCACGAGCCGTCCCGGCCGGCACAGTCCCACGAGGGCGGATGCCGAATGCAACACTCCGGTCGGATTGGTCGGATTGCCGACGACCACCAGGTCGGCGTCCTCGGGTATGGCGTCCGGCTCCAGCACGAAACCCCGGTCGGCGGGGCAGAACGCGTCGCCTACCCGGTAGCCGGCGCGTTCCAGGGCGGCCTGCGGCTCGGTGAACTGCGGTTGCACCACGACCGGATTCCGCCAGGGCAGCTGCGCGAGCAGGATGAATGTCTCGGCGGCGCCGGCGGTCGGTAACACCCGATCCTTCCCGAGCCCGTGCCGGACGGCCAGGGCCTCCCGGGCGGGCGCGGCATCGGGATAGGCCGCCGCGGCGTCGACCGCCGCATGCAGGGCTTCATCGAGCCAGGTCGGGCGAGCCCCCGGATACACATTGACCGCGAGATCGAGCAGCCCCGGGCCGGTCTCGGCATCGCCGTGGT
>JAGPGQ010000096.1:0-6149 GCA_018055925.1 Micropruina sp. | reverse complement strand
CTCACCCGCGCGCCCCAGCAGCGAGTCGGCCGTGGCCGCGGCCTCGGGGTAGCGCAGTGTCAGGGACGGGCTCATCGCCGCCCGCACCCCGTGATTCGACGGCAGCGCCCCGGCCATCGGCACCCCGTCGAGGCTGTCGGCCAGGTACAGCAGGCCGGCGCACTCGGCGACCATCGGAACGCCATCGCCCACGGCATCGCGCAACTTGGCCAGCAGGGGACGGTTCCGCGCCAGCTCCGCGGCGTACACCTCGGGGAAACCGCCACCCAGGTAGACGCCGCGCGTCCCCGGCGGCAGTGCGGCATCGGTCAACGGGTCGAAGGTCACCACCTCGCAGCCCGCGGCCCGCAGCAGCTCCTCGGTCTCGGCGTAGCGGAAGGTGAACGCCCGTCCACCCGCCATCGCCACCACCGGACGGCCCGCGCCGGCCGGGCCGGCTACCCCGTTCGCGCCAGTCGCGCCACCCGCGCCAGCCGCGCCACCCATGCCAGCCGCGCGAACCTCGTCCACCGGATCCCACGGCACACCATCCAACCCAGGGGCCGCAGCCGCCACGGCCAGCAGCGCGTCCAGATCGAGCCGGGCGGCCACCTGTTCGCCGAGCAGGTCGATGGTGCGCGCGGACTCCGTCCGTTCCGCGGCCGGCACCAGTCCCAGGTGCCGCGACGGCGCGGCCAGCCGCTCATCGCGGGGCAGCACGCCCAGCACCGGCAGCCCGGTCCCCTCCAGGGCCCGCCGGATCTCGGTGACATTGCGGTCCGAGCCGGCGCGGTTCAGGACGACCCCGGCCACCCGCACTCCCGGGTCGAAACCTGCCACGCCAGCGGCGACCGCGGCCACCGACCGGGACGCGCGGGCGACGTCCAGCACCAGCACCACCGGGGTCGAGGTGAGCCGGGCGACGTGCCCGGACGAGGCGAACCCGTCGCCGCCGATCCGGCCGTCGTGCAGGCCCATCACCCCCTCGATCACCGCCACGTCGGCATCGCGGGCACCGTGCAGCAGCAGCGGAACGATCCGGTGCTCACCCACCAGGTGCGGGTCGAGGTTGCGGCCCGGCCGGCCGGTGGCCAGGGCGTGATAGCCGGGGTCGATGTAGTCGGGCCCGACCTTGTGGCCGCTCACCGCGAGGCCCCGCGCCCGCAGCGCCGCCATCAGGCCGGTCGCGATCGTGGTCTTGCCCGCCCCGGTCGAGGGGGCCGCGATCAGCAACCGGGGCAGGGCTACCACTCGATGCCCTTCTGGCCCTTCTGCCCGGCATCCATCGGATGCTTGATCTTGGTCATCTCGGTCACCAGGTCGGCCGCCTCGACCAGCCTCGGGTCGGCCCGCCGTCCGGTGATCACCACGTGCTGGAAGCCGGGGCGTCCGGCCAGCGTGTCCACCACGTCGTCGACGTCGACCCAGCCCCAGTTCAGCGGGTAGGTGAACTCGTCCAGGATCAACAGGTCGTGGGTTTCGGTGGCCAGTCGGCGCTTGATCTCCGCCCAGCCCTCCGCGGCCGCCGCCGCGTGGTCCTCGGCGTCGCCGTGCTTGCGGCTCCACGACCAGCCCGACCCCATCTTGAACCACTCCACCGGGCCACCCTCGCCGGTGTCGTCGTGCAGCGCCCCGAGGCGTTCCAGCACGGTCTGCTCGCCGATCCGCCACTTGGCCGACTTCACGAACTGGAAGATCCCGATCCGCCAGCCCTGATTCCAGCCGCGCAGCGCCAGGCCGAAGGCGGCGGTGGATTTCCCCTTGCCATCGCCGGTATGGACGATGGTCAGCGGGCGGTTGCGGCGCTGCCGGGTGGTCAGTCCGTCGTCCGGGACGGAGACCGGTCGGCCCTTCGGCATCAGGCGGCCCCCTTCCCGCCGGCGGGTTGCGGATGGTTGGACGCCCCGGCACCGGGTCTCGACACGCCCGTCCGGCGGTGTGGCCGATCGGGTTCGGCGGCACCCGGATTCGACCGGCCGGCGGTTCCGGTGTGTTCCCGGACGGCGCCGGCCAGCGCCTGGGCGCTCACCTCGGCGACCCCGAGATGTTCGGCCCGCAGCCGTTCCGCCAGCCGGACGGCCAGCCCCAGCCGCAGCGGACCGGTCTCGCCGTCCACCACGACCGTGGTGACGCCGAGGCCGGCGACGTGATCGGCGACCTGTTGCGAGCGGGCGACCGCGTCCGGCCCGCCGGTGGCCCGGCCGTCGGTCACCACCACCAGCAGGGGCCGCAGCCGCGGATCCCGGGTGCGCTCCCGCAGCAGCACCCGGGCCGCCTCCAGCAGTCCCTCGGCCAGCGGCGTCCGGCCGCCGGCGGGCAGTTCGTCGAGCCGGGTGGCGGCGATGTCGACCGAGTTCGTCGGCGGCAGGACGAGCTCCGCGCCGCGTCCCCGGAACGTGATCAGGCCCACCTTGTCGCGCCGCCGGTAGGCGTCCAGGAGCAGCGACAGGATCGCCGTCTTGACCTGCACCATGCGCTTGCGGGCGGCCATCGATCCGGACGCGTCCACGCAGAACAGCACCACGTTGGCCTCCCGGCCCTCCCGGACGGCGGTCCGCAGATCTTCGGCGCGCAACGCCACCCGGTCGCCGTCCCGCGGCCGGCCCGGCTGCTTCCCGGCGGCGGCGCGCAGCGTCTCGACCAGGTGCAGCGAACCCGTCCCGCCCTCGGGCCGGCGGGCGCCGACCCGGCGGCCGTGGCTGGCGATCGCCCGGCTGCGCCGCCCGCTGCGTCCACTGCCCAGCCCCCGGACGCTCAGCAGCCGCGGCCGGTACGGGGTGGCCGCGCTCACCCGGGATTCCTCAGCGGCCCCCAGCGGGGGGCCGGCGTCCGGACGCGGCTCGCCCGGCTCGGTCTCCGGCTCGTCCGGCGCCTGCGGCGGCGGGCCCGCGTCCGACGAGGGGTCGCCGGGGGCGTCGTCGCCCGGGCCGTCCGGCGGCTGCGGCGGCTCCGGCCCGGGATCCTCCGGCGGCAACTCGTCGTCGCCGAGCAGCGCGTCCAGCAGGTCCTCGTCCAGGCCGGGGGCGTCGAACGGATTGCGCCGCCGCCGGTGCGGCAGCGCGAGCAGCGCCGCCCGGCGAATATCCGCCTTGGTCACCCGGTCGCGGTTCTGCCAGGCGGCGTGCGCGACCGCGGTGCGGGCGGTCACGATGTCGGCGCGTAGCCCGTCCACCTCGAAGGCGGCGCAGATCTCCGCGATCTTCAGCAGCGCCGGTTCGCCCAGCCGGACCGTGCCGATCCGGGCCCGCGCCGACTCGATCCGCGCGGTGAGCGCGGCATCGTCCGCGCCGAAACGCGCCGCGAAACCGGCCGGGTCGGCGTCGTAGGCGATCCGCCGGCGGACCACCTCGGCCCGCAACCGCGGATCCCGCGGGGCCGCCACCTCGACGGTCAGCCCGAACCGGTCCAGCAACTGGGGCCGCAGCTCGCCCTCCTCCGGGTTCATGGTGCCGATCAGCACGAACCGGGCGGCATGCTCGACCGAGACACCGTCCCGTTCGACGGTGGCCCGGCCCATCGCCGCGGCGTCCAGCAGCACATCGACCAGGTGGTCGTGCAGCAGGTTCACCTCGTCGACGTACAGCACGCCCCGGTGCGCCCGGGCCAGCAGGCCCGGCTCGTATTCGACCTTGCCGTGCGACAGCGCCCGCTCCAGGTGCAGCGATCCCAGCACCCGGTCCTCGGTGGCGCCCACCGGCAGTTCGACCAGCCGCACCGGACGGGTGCGCACCGCCGATTCGCCGAACGGTCCATCGAGCGAGGTCGCGGCGGCGTCCGCCGGATCGATGTTGAACCGGTCTCCCTCGTACACCGCGATCGGCGGCAGCACCGCGGCCAGGGCGCGTACCGCGGTCGACTTCGCCGTGCCCTTCTCGCCCCGGATCAGCACCCCGCCGATCTCGGGAAAGATGGTGGTGAGCACCAGCGCCATGCCCATGTCGTCGAGGTCGTCCGGCTCGCAGCCGAGGACGGCCGTGAAGGGGTAGTGCAGTGGCATCGTGAGGCTCCCGCTCGTCTCGCCATCGAAGGGTCGGGCACGGGGCCGGTCTTCGGACTCACCGGGTCCCGTCCCTTGTGGGGCCGGGCCCGATTCACCGCAGCGGGCCTGTGCCGGAGTCTCACCGGCTTCCCAGATTCTCCTCGCCGACCGTCCCCACCGGTTCCGATGAGTGGGCCGCTCGAGGCACCTCGCGCCAGCGCTCACGATAGCGTGGCGAGCGATGTCCAGCAGCCGAATCCCCGTCTCGAACGCCGCGATCACCGTGGTCGGGATCGGTGCGGACGGCTGGCCCGGAGTCCCCGAGCGGCTGCGCCGGCTGATCCTCGACGCGCCGGTCGTGCTCGGCGGCCGCCGCCACCTGGCGATGCTGCCGCCGGTGCCCGGACAACAACGCCAGGCCTGGCCGTCCCCGCTGCGGGCGAACCTGCCCGGGCTGCTGGCCGGCCTGGACGGACCCGTGGTGGCGCTGGCCTCGGGCGATCCGCTGGTCGCCGGCATCGGCACTGTGCTGCTGGAACTCTGCCCGCCCGGAACGGTCCGGATCGAACCGGCCGTCTCGTCGGTGGCGCTGGCCCGGGCCCGGATGGACTGGCCGGCCGAGACCTGCACGGTGGTCAACCTGGTCGGCCGGGACCCGGCGCTGCTGCGCCGCCAGCTCGCCCCCGGACGCCGGGTGCTGGTGCTCTGCTCGGACGCCGGCACGCCCGGTGTCGTGGCGGCCCTACTGGTGGGTGCCGGCTACGGCGCGAGCCGGCTGGCCGTGCTGGGGGACCTGGCCGCACCGACCGAGTCGCGGCTCGAATCGACCGCCTCCGGTTGGACGGCGGACCCGCCCGCGGACGTCCCACCGTTGGCGATCGTCGCCCTCGACCTGGAGGGCCCGGCGCTGCTCGGTTGGCTGGCTGGGCTGCCGGACGACGCCTTCGAACACGACGGGCAACTGACCAAACGCGACCTGCGCGCCTCGGCC
Organism: Micropruina sp.; assembly: GCA_018055925.1. Lineage (GTDB taxonomy): Bacteria > Actinomycetota > Actinomycetes > Propionibacteriales > Propionibacteriaceae > Micropruina. The sequence continues at coordinate 1,200 of JAGPGQ010000096.1, read as the reverse complement.
CTGGCCCGCCTGGCACCCGTCCCGGGCGAGCACCTGTGGGATGTCGGCGCCGGTGCCGGGTCGATCGCGATCGAATGGCTGCGCGCCGACCCGGCCTGCACGGCGACCGCGATCGAGGCCGACCCCGTCCGGGCCGAACGGATCGCCCGCAACGCCGCCGCGCTCGGCGTCCCCGGCCTGGCCGTGGTCGCCGGACGTGCCCCCGCGGCACTGCATGGGCTGTCCACCCCGCAGGCGATCTTCGTCGGCGGGGGAGCCTCGATGCCCGGTCTGTTGGAGCACTGTCTCGATGCCCTGGCCGTCGGGGGACGGCTGGTCGTCCACGGGGTCACGGTGGAGACCGAGCAACGACTGGCCGCCGCGTCTGCGTCCCACGGCGGCGAACTCGTCCGGATCGGCGTCGAAACCGCCGCCCCGATCGGCCGCTACACGGGTTGGACGCCGGCCCGCACGGTCACCCAGTGGGCCTTCACGAAACCCTGACCGCCGGTCGGAGGTCCCCCCGCTCCCTCCGTCATCGCGGGGCACGCTCCGAGATCCCGGCGTCCGCCGGGATGACGTGGTGGGGCTGTTCGTCGTCCCGCCATGTCCGTTGTCCGTCAACCCGGACTTGATCCGGGATCCCGGCGTCCGCCGGGACGTGGTGGGGGTGTTTCCGTCGTCGGGCCATGTTCGTTGTCCGTCATCCCGGACTTGATCCGGGATCCCGTGGAAGCCCGGGGTGACGTGGAGCGGATGCTCAGGACGAGCGTTCGACCGCCCGGTCGCGGGCCGGATCGTAGAGGTACGACTCACCACCGCCACGGGGTTCCAGGGCCCAGCCGACCAGGATCACCGCCGCCTGCCGCAGCCCGGCCGCCTCGACCGCGTCGGCGATCGTGGCCACCGTGCCGTGCAGGATCCGCTGCCCAGGCTGGCTGGCCCGGTACACCACCACCACGGGACACTCCGGCCCGTAGTCGGTCACCAGGTCGGCCATCAGTTCCCGGGTCCGCCGGATGGCCAGGTGCAGCACCAGCGTCGCCCGGGTGGCCGCGAACGCGGCCAGCGACTCCGACTCCGGCATCGCGGTTGAGCGTGCCCGGGTGCGGGTGAGCACCACCGACTGCGCCAGCAACGGCACCGTCAGCTCCCGTCCGATCAGGGCGGCCGCGGCCGCATAGGCGGGCACCCCGGGGGTGACGTCCCACGGCACCCCGG
>JAGPGQ010000321.1 GCA_018055925.1 Micropruina sp. | reverse complement strand
CGCCCCATCTGCTGCTCGTCGGTTTTCGCGGGCCCGAGTGTATCGGTGACCGGCCGGTAGACGTACCAGGCCATCGCGTCCACCGGCTGGTACCCGAGTTCCACATAGGGACGGGCGCCCTGATCGGAGTCGGTTTCGACGGCGATGCCGGCCAGTCCCAGCCCCAGTGCGCCGAAGGACTCGAAGCTGCGTGCCAGCAGGACGCGGTAGAGCCCGCGGTTGCGCCATTCGCTGGTCGCGCCGAGGTATTCGGTCCAGCCGGCCCGCTCCCCGGCGTCCGTGATCGCGTTCAGCGCCCAGCCGACCGGATGCCCGTCGTACAGCGCGACCCAGGAGAGGTCGTGCTGGATCCCGGCCGCGTTCAGGTTCCAGGCCCAGGCCTCGGACTCGACCCGGTCGGCCGCCCGGGCCACGCCCTCGTTGTAGAGCACCCGGATCGGCTCGCTCCAGGCCGGGCCGTACGACACCAGCGTGATCCCGTCCGGTGGGGCGGCGTCGAGCCGCTCCCCCAGCTGGCGGCGTAGCGCGTGGTAGCGGCGCTGGGGACGGAAGCCGCGGGCGCGCAGCATCTCGTCCAGGAAGTGGTTGGAGTGGGAGAGCAGCACGGCCAGTTCCATCGGCTCGGTGACCCCGTTCACCGCATGCCATTCGCCGGCCCGCTCGAACTGCCAGCTCAGCAGCGTCTCCTGGATGCCCTCGTCGCGCCAGGCCGGGTGGCATCCGCCGTACAGCTCGAACCGACCGCCCGCCTCCGGGAGCCTGATCCAGGCGTAGGCGATCAGGGTGCCGCTGGGTTTGCGCAGCACGACGCCGGTCTCGGTGTCGCGGACGTGCTCGTCGGCGGCCGCCGAACTCAGCCCGCGCAGGTCGTGGTGGTGGGTGTGTTCACCGAGATGTTCCTCGGCCGCGACCAGCCCCATGATCTCGGGCAGGTCGTGCTGCGTGAGCCAGTGCCAGGTGCAACCGTGGCTCTTGGCCGGTGTCGGCATCGTTGCCTCCTTGGCTTACCAATCCTAGTGCCCCGGGCGTCGAGCGGGGCCTCCGCCCGGCCTCGGCGCACCTGGAGTCACCGGCCGGCGACGTCCAGCGCCTCTTCGAGGGTGAAGTTGCCGACGTACAGGGCGGTGCCGATGATCGCGCCGGTGACCCCCAGCGGAACCAGGTCGCGCAGCGCCCGCAGGTCGTCCAGCCGGGCGATGCCGCCCGAGGCGATCACCTCGGCGTCGGTGCGTGCCGCGACGTCGCGCAGCAGGTCGAGGTTGGGTCCGGTCAGCATGCCGTCGGACTTGACGTCGGTCACCACGAACAGCGAGCAGCCGGCGGCCGACAGCCGTTCGATCGCCTCGGCCCAGTCGCCGCCCTCACGCACCCAGCCGCGGGCCGCCAGCCGGCTGCCCTTGACGTCGATCGCGATGCCGATCCGGTCACCGTGCTCGCCGATGACCCGCTCGCACCATTCCGGGTTCTCCAGCGCGGCGGTGCCGATGTTCACCCGCCGGCAACCCGTCGCGAGGGCGCGTTCGAGGCTGGCGTCGTCGCGGATGCCGCCGGACAGTTCCACGTTGAGGCTCAGCCGCGCCGTGATCGAGGCGATCACCTCGGCGTTCGAGCCCCGTCCGAAGGCGGCGTCCAGGTCGACCAGGTGCAACCACTCCGCACCCGCCGACTGCCAGCGCAGGGCGGCGGCGAGCGGGTCGCCGAAGACCTTCTCGGAGCCGGCAACGCCCTGGGTGAGCTGGACGGCCTGACCGTTCTGGACGTCGACGGCGGGCAACAGGGTGAGTGCGGTCACGATGCTCGACCCTAGCCGGTGCCGCCGAAAGGGGACGCCAGCTCGTGCGGGTGTGGACGGGACATCGGTCAACCGGCGAGCAGGTCGAGCAGCACGACGGCCTCGTTGTGCCGCTCGTCCTTCGCGCCGTAGAGCAGCGTCACCCGCGGCTGCGTTCGCCAGTCCGCGACCCGCGCGGAGAGATCCGGGTTGGCCCGCAGTTCGGCGGTGTAGCGGCGGGTGAACTCCTCGAACCGCTCCGGCAGGTGACCGAACCAGCGGCGCAGCTCGGTGCTGGGCGCGAGCTCCTTGGCCCACTCATCGAGCCGGGCGCGCTGCTTGCTGATCCCCCGTGGCCACAGCCGGTCGACCAGCACGCGGTAGCCGTCCTCGTCCGCCGCGGGCTCGTAGATCCGCTTCAGGACGAACTCCGTCCCGGGCTGTGCCATGGCTACCTCCTGGTCCGGCCGGGCAGTCCGATCATCCTACGCAGCGGCGTTTCTCGGTGGGGCCCAGGCCGGGTCGGCCGGTGCCTCGGCGACCATCGAGGGCCCGCCGCCCGCGGTCACTAGGGGTGTTCGGCGTGCCCCCGGGGCGATGGACGAGCGGATCCCGGTCCGTGGAGCGCGCTGGTAGGCTGCCACGGTCGCCGCTCGCGCCATGTCTGCGGCCCGTGTGCGGGCCAGCCATCCGATCCGGCGGGGCAAGCATCACCAGAGGCGGGCTACCGCGAAATGGAGTGAGCAAGCACCTCATGTGCGGAATCGTCGGGATGATCGGCTGGGGTCCTGTCAACCAGGAGATCTACGACGCGCTGTTGCTGCTGCAGCACCGCGGCCAGGACTCCACCGGCATAGCCACCGCCGAGCCGAACGGCATCTTCCATCTGCACCGGGCCAAGGGCCAGGTCCGGGAGGCGTTCCGCACCCGTGACATGCGTTCGCTGCTGGGCAATCTCGGCCTGGGTCACGTCCGGTACGCCACGAAGGGGTTGGCCTCCAGCGAGGAGGAAGCACAGCCGTTCTACGTGAACGCGCCCTACGGCATCGTCCTGGTGCACAACGGCAACCTGACCAACACCCGCGAGCTGACCGGCGAGCTGTTCCACAAGGACCGACGCCACCTGAACACCAGCTCCGACACCGAGCTGCTGGTCAACGTGCTGGCGAACGAGCTGCAGAACTCGATGAACGGCATGGACCTCAGTCCCGAGCAGGTGTTCCGGGCCGTCACCCGGGTCCACGAGCGGGTCGAGGGGTCGTACGCCGCGATCGCCCTCATCGCCGGCTACGGGCTGCTGGCGTTCCGGGACCCGTTCGGCATCCGTCCGTTGATCCTGGGACGGCGACCCGCGCCGGCCCCGTTCGGCGCGACCGCGCGCTACGAGTGGGTGGTGTCGTCGGAGTCGCTGGTGCTGGAGAACGGCGGGTTCGAGGTCGTCCGCGACGTGCTGCCCGGCGAGGCGGTGTTCATCGACACCGACGGCGAACTGCACACCCACCAATGCGCCGCCCGGTCGACGCTGGTGCCGTGCTCGTTCGAGTACGTGTACCTGGCCCGTCCGGATTCGGTGATGAACGGCATCGCCGTCTACGAGGCCCGGTTGCGGCTCGGCGAACGGCTGGCCGACACCATCGCCAAGTACACCCCGCCGGGAGCGATCGACGTGGTCATGCCGATCCCCGACTCGTCCCGGCCGGCCGCGATGCAGGTGGCCCGCAAGCTCGGCGTCGAGTACCGCGAGGGCTTCTACAAGAACCGCTACGTGGGCCGGACGTTCATCATGCCGGGCCAGGCGGTGCGCAAGAAGAGCGTGCGGCAGAAGCTGAATGCGATGTCCAGCGAGTTCAAGGGCAAGAACGTGCTGCTGATCGACGACTCGATCGTCCGGGGCACCACCAGCCGGGAGATCATCCAGATGGCCCGGGACGCC
>JAGPGQ010000320.1 GCA_018055925.1 Micropruina sp. | reverse complement strand
CGTTCGCCCTGACGAGCGGCGTCCGGTCGGATGCCTCGCAAGGCCGACGAGGGAGTCATACCGGGTCGTCTGGTGACCGAGGAGAACGCAGCGAGGCGCCGTCCGGGCGTCGCGCAGCGGGCGAAGGTTGGTGGCCGGGGCACTAGCCACCGGCACCGACAGGTGCGCTTCGCCTGGACGGTCGCGGTGTTGACCGTCCGGCGGTGACGCCGATACGGTCTAGGCGACGAGGTCTCCGATGGTCACCGTTTGCAGGGGAAGGCAAGCGGACCGATCATTCGGGGGCCTCGTTCCGTGCCGCGGGGCTCCGTGCCGCGGGAAAGGGGGCCCGTGTCGCCGCCGCGGTTGCGCGGCCGTCCGCGCCGGGGCCGCTATGCTGAACCGGCGCGCCTGCCCCCACCGTGCGACCACGGCACTCGGTCCGGGCGCGTTCACAGAAGTCTACGAGAGGAAATGAACGTGGCCGACGAGACCTACAACGGTTCGTTCTACTGCGTCAAGTGCAAGGATCACCGCGAGACCAGCGGTGCGGTGACCGTGAACGAGAAGGGCACTCGGCTGGCCAAGGCACAGTGCCCGGTCTGCAGCACCAACCTGACCCGCTTCCTGCCCAAGGCCTGACGCCTACGTCGCCGATGGCGCCGCACTTCGGTGCGGCGCCATCGTGCTGTTCCCGGACGGTCCCGGCCGGCTTGGCACAATGGCTGGATGAGCAGCCCGAATCCGCCCGAGGAGGACCGTCCGCTGCCGACCTCCTCGCTGGCCCGGGCCTCCCGGATGCTCTCCCTGCCGCTGGGGGCGGCGCAGCGGCAGGCGGTCGGCCTGGGCCGCCGGATGCTGGGTGCCGATCCCGGGGTGGTGGACGCCGACCTGCGGGAGGCCGCCGCGGAGCAGCTGTTCAGCGTCCTGGGTGAGCTCAAGGGCGGGGCGATGAAGTTCGGCCAGATGCTCAGCCTGTTCGAGGCGTTCCTGCCCGAGGAACTGGCCAGGCCCTACCGGCAGCACCTGGCGAAGCTGCAGGACGGCGCTCCCCCGCTGCCGTCGTCCCGGGTGCAGGCGGTGCTGCGCAGCGAACTGGGTCCCGGCTGGCGCGACCGGTTCGCCCGGCTCGACCTGCGACCGGCCGCGGCGGCGTCCATCGGGCAGGTGCACCGCGGCGTGCTGGCCGGCGGCGAACCGGTCGCGGTCAAGATCCAGTACCCGGGCGCCGACCGGGCACTGCGCTCGGACCTGCGTCAGGTCGAACGGCTGGCCTCGGTGATCGCGCCGCTGGCCGGCGGGATCGACGTGGTCACCATCGCGCGCGAGATGGCCGCCCGGATCTCCGAGGAGGTCGACTATCTGCGGGAGGCCGACAACCAGTCCCGCGCGGCGGCGGCGTTCGCCGGCGACCCAGAGTTCCTGGTGCCGCGGGTGCACCACGCCACCGGCCGGGTGCTGATCAGCGACTGGGTGGACGGCAGCAAGCTGACACTGTCCGCCGGCGAACCGGCCGCCGAGCGCAACCGGATCGGGCTGTCCTACGCCAGGTTCCTGTTCGCCGGCCCGAGACGCGCCGGGCTGCTGCACGCCGACCCGCATCCGGGCAACTACCTGATCTGCCCGGACGGCCGGCTGGGCGTGGTCGACTTCGGGCTGGTCGCCCGGCTGCCCGATGGGTTGCCCGCCGCCATGGGCCGGCTGATCCGGCTGGCCCTGGACGACGACGCGGAGGCCATGGCGGCCGGGCTGGCCGCGGAGGGGTTCATCGCCCGGGAGGTCGATGCCCGGGAGCTGCTCGGCTATCTGGAGCCGTTCGTGGAGCCGGCCCGCACCGACCGGTTCCATTTCGACCGGGAATGGATGCGGGCCCAGTTCGCGCACGTGCACGGCGCGTCCAACCGGGACGGGATGAGCCTGCGGCTGACCATCCCGCCCGTCTACGCCCTGATCCACCGGGTGTGGCTAGGCGGGATCGCCGTCCTGGCCCAGCTGGACGTCACCGCCGGGTTCCGGGGCGTGCTGGCCGAGTTCCTGCCCGGCTGGGACGACTGAACCGGAGACGATCCGCAGCACGGCCTCGCCGTACCGGTCGGCCTTCGTCCGGCCCACCCCGGAGATCCGGAGCAGGTCGCCCTCGTCGGACGGGGTCGCCTCGGCGATCGCCATCAGGGTGGCGTCGGTGAAGACGCAGAAGGCCGGCAGCCCCGCCGCCGCGGCCTCCTGGCGGCGCCACTCGCACAGCAGCTCCCAGGTGCGTTCGTCGTAGCTGGACGGGCAATCGGTGTGCCGGCCGAGCTTCAGTTCGGCACCCGCCCGCAGAGGCCGCCCGCACACCCGGCAACCCACGCTGTGCCGGCTCTTGGCCGTCTTCCCGGCGCGCGCCGGACGGGCCGGCCCGGTGTCGGGACGGATCCCGTCCAGGAAGCGGGACGCGTGGCGGCGCACCCCGCCGCCGCTGCGGGACGTGGCCCAGGAGACCCAGAGGTACCGCCGGGCCCGGGTGATGCCCACGTAGAACAGCCGGCGCTCCTCGGCGAGTTGCTCGGGCGATTGGGCGAGGCTGAACGGCAGGGTGCCCTCCTGGACCCCGACCAGCGCCACCCCCGTCCATTCCAGGCCCTTGGCCGCGTGCAGCGTCGCCAGGGTGACCCCCGCGCCGGGCGGCGCGTGTTCGGCGCGGGCGCGTTCGTCCAGTTCGGCCAGCAGGTCCGCCAGGGTGGCGTCGCGATGGTCCGACAGGTGGTCGCTGGCCAGCAGGAACAGCGCGGCCAGCGACTCCCAGCGCTCCCGCGCCTGCCCCTGGCCGGACGGCGGGTCGGCCGTCCAGCCCTGCCCGGCGAGCACGCCGCGCACCGCCTCCAGGACGTCGTCGACGGGTGCGGACACCTGGCCGCGGAGGGCCACCAGGGCCGCGCGCACCTCGCCGCGCTGGAAGAAGCCCTCGGATGCCCGCAGGGTGAACGGCACCCCCGCCTTGGCCAGCGCCGCCTCGTAGGCGGGCGACTGGGCGTGGATCCGGTAGAGCACGGCGAGCTCCGCCGCGGGCACCCCGTCGGCGATCAGCCGGGCCAACCAGCCGGCGACCGCGGCCGCCTCGTCCGCCTCGGACGCCGCCTGGGTGTACTCCGGCGGCGGGCCGTCGCCGCCCTGGGCGATCAGCCGGACGCCGTCGGCCGGGCCGCGCGCGTGCAGCACCCGGTTGGCCAGCTCGACCACCGGCACGGTGGAGCGGTAGTCGCGCACCAGCCGGATCACCTCGGCGTCGCGGTGGCGCACCGCGAACCGGGTGAGGTACTCGGAGCGGGCACCGGCGAAGGAGTGGATGGTCTGGGCCGGGTCGCCCACCACGCACAGGTCCGGCCGGTCGGCGAGCCACAGCTCAAGGAGCTTCTGTTGCAGGGGACTGACGTCCTGGTACTCGTCGACCAGCAGATGCCGGTAGGCCCGCCGCACCTGGGTGCGGACGTCGTCGTGGTCGGACAGCAGCGCGACGGCACAGAGCAGCACGTCGTCGAAGTCGATCGCGCCGCGGTCGCGCTTCACCTGCTCGTAGCGGGCGTAGACCCGGCCCACCCCGTCGGGGTCGACCCCGGACACCTCCCGGCCCTGTGCGGTGGCGAGTTCGGCGTAGGCGGCGGGCGGGACGTTGCTCACCTTCGCCCAGCTGACCTCGGTGAGCAGGGCGCGCAGGGGGCCCGACTCGACCCGGCCGCGCAGCAGCCGGCCGGCGGACTCGGCCATCATCGAAG
>JAGPGQ010000319.1 GCA_018055925.1 Micropruina sp. | reverse complement strand
CCGGGATCGGCTCGTCCGCGGCATCGGACTGGGCGTAGTCGAAGTAGAGCTGCCGCTCCGGGCACATCACGACGTCGAACCCGTCGGCCAGCGCGTCCAGGCCGCGGTGGACCTCCCGCCAGCTGTGCATCAGCGCTCGGCGGTCCCGGACGCCCTCCGCGGCCTCGTCCCAGAAGGCCGGCCGTCGCCCGCGCGCCCGCAGGTGATCGGCCAGGGCGTCCAGGAACCAGCCGTGCAGCCCGGCGACCCCGTCCAGTCCCAGCTCGTCGGCCCGCCGGCGGGTGTGGGCGGCGGACCGCCACTGGGTGAGCGGGACCTCGTCCCCGCCGAGGCCGATCCACGGGCCCGGGAACAGGTCGAGGACCTCGTCCAGCACGTCGCGGTAGAAGCCGAGGGTGTAGTCGCTCGGGTCGAGCACCAGGTCGCTGACCCCCCAGCCGTCCCACACGTCCGGCGCGGCGGCGTCGTCCAGGCCGGCGAGCCGGGGGTAGGCGGCGATCGCCGCCCGGCTGTGCCCGGGCACGTCGATCTCGGGAATGATCGTGATTCCGCGCTGGGCGGCGAAGGCCACGATCTCGCGCAGGTCGTCCCGGGTGTAGCAGCCGCCGTGCGGGGTCTCGTCGAAGCGCCCGGCGCGCGGGTCGCCGAGCGCGCTGCGGGAGCGCCAGGCCCCGCGCTCGGTCAGCCGCGGATAGCGCTCGATCTCGATCCGCCAGCCCTGGTCGTCGGTCAGGTGCAGGTGCAGCACGTTCAGCTTGTGGGCGGCGAGCGCGTCGATCATGACCAGCAGGTCGGACGTGGGCAGGAAGTGCCGGGCCACGTCGATCAGCACGCCCCGGTAGCCGCAGCGGGGAGCGTCGGCGACGACCACGGCCGGCAGCTGCCAAGGGTGTCCGGACGCCGCGGCGCGCCGGAAGGCCGGCGCGCCGAGCAGCTGCCGCAGGGTCTGGACGGCGTACCCCGCCCCCGGCTCTCCGGCCGCCTCGATCAGCACCCGGCCACCGGTGGTGTCGAGCCGGTAGCCCTCGTGCGGCTGGACGGTGGCCGGGCCGCCGGGCACCTCGGCACGATGGCGCAGCACGATGTCGGCCCGGTCCCGGGGCGCCGGCGGAAGACCCCAGCCGGTGGCCGGACCGAGGGTCTGCGCCAGCAGCCGAGCGGCGCCGGCGAGCGCCGGATCGTGGAACAGCGTGGGGTTTCCGGGCAGGACGAGGGTGCCGCCGCGAGCGGTCAGTTCCCTCGGGATAGGCAAGAGCGCATGGAGCGGGGCGAGGCCTTCCGTCGTCATGCCGACAGATCCTGCCAGCTGTTGCGGCGGTGTCGGTGGCGGCTCGGACGCGCCCACCGTCATCCCGGGCTTGCCCCGGGATCTCGCCGGGCATACGCAAGCCGAGGATCCCGGCGTCCGCCGGGATGACGATTGGCTGGGCTGCCCAGGGGTGGTGTGAGGGGACGCATCGAGCCGAAGGATGCGCGGAGCCGTAAGGGAACCCTGAGGACGGTTCTTGTGGGTTCAGTCCTGGACGTAGGAACTCTACGGATTGTGCATTTGTCATCCCAGCGAACGCATTTGTCATCCCGGCGGACGCCGGGATCTCGGAGTGCGGCATTGGTGGTGAGATCCCGGGTCGGGGCCCGGGATGACGTGCAGGGGATTCCGATGCGGGCGGGCAAGGAGCCGTTGTCGACGATCCAGTACGTAGGGACTCTACGGATTGTGCATTTCGTCATCCCGGCGAACGCATTTCGTCATCCCGGCGAACGCCGGGATCTCGAGGTGCGGCATCGGTGGTGAGATCCCGGGTCGGGGCCCGGGATGACGTGCAGGTGGGGCACTGGATGCGGGCGCGCAAGGAACCGATTCAAGAGAATCTGCCGCCCGCAAACAGCGATCGGTCGTCAACAGTCTGTTCGTCGGAATCGTTGGTGCCGGCGGGGTCGCCGATGCTGATCCACATACCGGGGCGGAATCACCTCAGCGATACCGTCGGGACTGATTCGGATCTGCCATTGCAGATCCGACGGCCGCCGAGTATCGGGTTCGAGAAGGTTGTGGTGATGTTTGCACAACAGGCACAGGTTCGCCAGCGAAGTGGGTCCGCCTTGCTGCCACGGGACGATGTGGTGGGCGTCACAGTCTGCTGCTGGCCGGTTGCAGCCGGGGAACACACAGCCCTGGTCCCGGGCATGCAAGGCTTGCCGAATCGTTGGGGTGACGAGCCGGTGTTTCTGGCCGACGTCGAGCACCCCGGACGGTCCGCCCAGCACCACCGGCAGAATGTCGGCATCACACAGGTACTGGCGCAGTTCGCCGGCGGTCAGCGTGTGGCCGTTGGCGAGTTGTGCGTTCCTGCAGTCCTTGAGTAGGTCTTCGTAACGGATCGTGACGGTGACGTGGGGACGGTCGCCACCATGCTTGGGTGCGGCCTGCTGCACCGCGACTCGCCGGGCCAACTCCACCAGGGCATCGGCACGGCGCATCGGCCACGTGACCTCTTCCTGCAAGGGGTCGCGTTCTTCCAGGGTGGTGCGGTGCAGCTGGTGCGCCAACGCATCAATCTGCGCCTTCAACAACGCGGCATCCCCGGTGGGGAGTTTGCCCTTGATGATCATCGATCCATGCCCGTCCTCAGCGAAGGTGAGGTGCCGGTTGCGCAACACGGCCTTGCGTTCGCGTTCCATCCGGACCGCTTCGGCTTCGTCGGCGATCTCGGGCGCCACCACCTCCAGCAGATGCTGGGCAAGACCCTTCAGATGCTGGGAGTCGAACTCAGCACAGAACCCCACCATCGTTGTCTCTGCCTCACGCTCGGCGCCGGCCGGCAGGTCATCGGGGAGTTTCCGTAACACGTCGGTGACGGCCCGGGCCTGGACGCCGTTGGCCCGGCCGTCGCGTAGCGCGTCCCTCACCTGCCCGAACCGTTCCAGGTCGTGGGCGTGGTGCACCAGGGCGGCGGCCTGTGGTCGGGTGTAGCGCAGTTCGCCGGCGAGCCAGCTGGTCAGCGGCACCCCATAGGCGGTTTGTGCTGCTTCGGCCCGGTCGACTCCGCCGATGATGTGGTGCAGTACCCCGGCCAGTCGGGACTGGATGCGTAACAGGTCGGCAACCAGGCCGAGTTGGGCCCGATCGGTCAACAACCCCACCGTGGTGTCGACGGTGTCGAGCAGCCCGGCCATGCCGGTGGTGAAATCCACCACCGACACCGACCCTGCCGCGCTCTTCATACAGATGACACTACGGACCGACACTGACACTTTCTTCGTCCAGAACCCGCCCTGGTGTGGTGTTGTCAGAAACGGACAACACCTCGTTTTTCGGACAACACCTGTGACAACACCTCAGGGATAAAACCGCGGGCTCTGGCGACGTTTCCAGCCCGTTGACGCCCTTCCCAGGGTTCAACCAAGCAAGGACCTTAAGCCAGGGAAACGTGGCTCAGCGGCGGCTGAACGGGAATAGGAACCGTCCCCTGAACGGGAATGGGAACCGTCCCCAAGGATCTCCCGACGATCGATGTCGCGATCCCGAAGCTGCGGCAGGACTCGTACTTTCCCGATTGGCTGCTGGAGCGCCGCAAGCGGGCCGAGTCGGCGCTGATCTCGGTGGTGGTGGCGACCTGTTACCTGGTCGGGGTCTCGACCCGGCGCCTGGACAAGCTCGTCGCCACCCGGGGCCATCACCTTGCTCAGCAAGTCGCAGGTGTCACGGATGGCCGAGCTCGACCAGCAGGT
>JAGPGQ010000095.1 GCA_018055925.1 Micropruina sp. | reverse complement strand
GGTCTGCGGGCTGGCGGTGGCGATGCAGGTGCGCACCCAGGCGCAGCAGACCGACTACTCGTCGCTGCGGCACGCCGACCTGGTGCGGCTGCTGGACGACGTGAACGCCGAGAGCCGCCGGCTGGAGGGCGAGATCGCCGAGCTGGAACAGACCCAGCGGCAGTTGCAGGGCGGCGTCGACCGGGAGCGGGTCGCCCGGGACGAGGCGCAGCGCCGGCTCGACGTGCTGTCGATCCTCGGCGGGACGGCCCCCGCGGAGGGGCCCGGCGTCCGGATCGTGATTCACGCGCCGCAGCAGCGGCTCACCGGGGAACTGTTGTTGAACACGATCGAGGAGCTGCGGGACGCAGGCGCCGAGGTGATCGCGATCAACGGCAGCATCCGGGTGGTGGCGTCCACCTGGTTCGGCACCGGCGGCTCCGGTGGGGTCCTGGTCGACGGGCGTCCGGTCACCACGCCGCTCACCCTCGACGTGATCGGCGACGCCCACGCCCTGACCGAGGCGGTCCGGTTCAGCGGCGGACTGGTCAGCGAGGTGCAGGATCCCAAGATCGGCGGCACGGTGAGCGTCACCAGTCACGACGTGATCACCGTGACCGCGGTCACGCAGCCGTCCGCGAACCGATTCGCCAAACCCGCCTGAGTTCGCCGGCGCCGTCGGCGCGGCCGGCGTCCGCGGCGGCGGGGTACCGAGCGAGCTTGGTCATCCTGTCGTCGGCGGGGTGCGAAATGAGTAGGGTGTTCGCAGGATTGTTCGTCCGCTGCCGTTCGTCTCGCCAAGGAGATGCTGTGTATCCCGAGGATCTTAAGTACACCGACAAGCATGAGTGGGTGCGCACCGGCAACGGCTCGACCGTCCGGATCGGCATCACCGCCTACGCGGCGGACGCACTCGGCGACGTGGTCTACGTGTCGCTGCCCCAGGTCGGCGAAGAGGTCGCCGTCGACGACGCCTGCGCCGAGGTCGAGTCCACCAAGAGCGTCTCGGACGTGTTCTCGCCGGCCTCGGGCGTGATCACCTCGGTCAACGACCTGCTGGTCGACACCCCGGAGGTGATCAACTCCGATCCCTACGGCGACGGCTGGATGTTCGAGATCGAGCTCAGCGATCCGACCGAACTCGACGATGCGCTCGACGCCGACGCGTACGCCGAACTGACCCAGGAGTAGCCCGACCGTCACCCTCTGGCTTAGCCTGAGGGTCTGGGCTACTCACCTAGCCACCACGGAGTTCACGCAGAAAGGTCCGGACGATGATCAAGTGCCCCAGCTGCGGACACGAGAACGCGGACGACAGCAACTTCTGCGCCAAGTGCGGGATGTCGCTGGCCGGTGCGGTATCCAGCGGGGACACCACGCGGGTCGGGCCGGTGTACGACGCCTCGGCGGTCGAGGAGCCGGCGACCGAGGACCTGAGCGCCGAGGACCAGCGGGCGATTGCGATGCTGCCGGCCGACTCCGCGCTGCTGATCGTGCGCCAGGGGCCCGCGGCGGGGGCCCGCTTCCTGATCAACTCCGACACCACGACGGCCGGCCGGCACCCGCGCTGCGACATCTTCCTGGACGACATCACGGTCTCCCGCAACCACGCCCGGCTCAGCCGGCGCGAGGGCCACATCTGGGTCGAGGATGAGAACAGCCTGAACGGCACCTACGTGAACAAGGCGTTGATCGACGGGCCGGTCGCGCTGCGCCGGGGCGACGAGGTGCAGATCGGCAAGTACCGCATGCTGTTCTTCAACCATCCGGGATGACGACTCGATGGCATACGGTCTACGCAGCATCGGGCAGGTCCTCGCCGTCTTGAAGGCGGACTTTCCCGACGTCTCGATCTCGAAGATCCGCTTCCTGGAGAGCGAGGGCCTGATCTCACCGGAGCGGGCCCCGTCCGGTTATCGGCGCTACGCCGAATCCGACATCGCCCGGCTGCGCTACATCCTCACCGTGCAGAAGTCGCACTACCTGCCGCTGAAGGTGATCCGGGAACATCTCGAGGCGATGGATCGCGGCGAGGAACCGCCGCGGCTGGAGCCGATCAGCGGTGCCGCCGCCGCGGTCGAGGCGGCGACCACGCCGCTGGCCGGGAACGGCACCCAGCCGCGTGGCCCCAAGCGTCCGATCCGGGTGACCCGGCGCGAACTGCTCGAGTTGAGCGGCCTGTCCGAGGCCAGCCTGAGCGAGCTCGAGCGGCACGCCCTGGTGAATCCGCGGCGCGGCACCGTGTACTACGGACGCGACGCGCTGACCGTGGCCGTGGCGGCCCGCAAGCTGGCGGCCTACGGCATGGACGCCCGGCACCTGCGGGTGGTGAAGCAGGCCGCCGAACGCGAGGTCGGCCTGATCGAACAGGCCATCGCCCCGCACCTGCGGCGCAGCCAGTCCCCGCAGCAGCTGGCGCACGAGGTGATGCAGCTGGTGATGCACGCCCACGCCGCGATCATGCGTTCGACGATGCCGCAGTAGGAGTGTGCCGTGCGCGAACTCCGGGTTGTCGAGGTGAGGGTCGACGGTGAGCAGGCCCAGCCGGTGCTGATCCTGGAAGAGGTCGAGGGGGAGCGGCAGCTGGCGATCTGGGTGACCGCGGCGGCGGCGTCCGGGATCCTCGGCGCGCTGCAGTCGTTCGACGCGGATCATCCGTCCAGCCACGAGGTGATGATCATGCTGATCGACGCGCTCGGCGGCGAGATCTCCGCGATCCACATCGTCGGCCACCAGGAGGGCATCTTCTACGCCGAACTGATCATCGACGGCAAGCCGGTGACCGCCCGACCCTCGGACGCCATCGCGCTGGCCCTGCGCGCCGGCGTCCCGATCAAGGTGCCCGAGGCGGTGTTGGACGCGGTCGGCATCCTGCCCGAATCGGCCGAGGAGGAGCCCGAGGGCGAGGACGAGGTGGAGCAGTTCCGGCAGTTCCTCGACTCGGTCAACCCCGACGACTTCTCCGGCCCCGAACCCACCTGACCGACCGGGGACCGACCGACCGGGGACGGTTCCTTTCCCGTTCAGGGGACGGTTCCTATTCCGGTTCAGGGGACGGTTCCGATTCCCGTTCAGGCGGGACGGGCGGGAGGCGTCCCACCATTCACCCTTGAACGGGCCGAACCGGACCACCTCGCGGGGGCTGTCCGGGACGACGTGGGGCCCGTCCGTCGCAACCCTGAGGTTCAGGTGGAGGGTTGGTAGGCTGGCCGGACGAGCCGCGGCGTGTCGTTGACCGTTGTGGGCATCCGCGCCTAGCGTCGTACGGGACGGGCGCCGGCGACTGCCGCCGGGGCCGACCTAGCAGTGAAGGCGGTTGACGTGAACGGTCTGGAATCCTCGGCGGAGCACCCGGTGGACACCCAGGATCTGCTGTTCGACGGCGACTTCGCGCCGCTGCCCGAGGACTTCGGCTTCCGTGGCCCGGTGGCCTGCAGCGTGGCCGACATCACCTACCGCCAGCTCGACTACTGGGCGCGCACGGGACTGGTCGTTCCGGGGGTCCGTCCGGCGGGGGGCTCCGGAACTCAGCGGCTGTACAGCTTCCGAGACATCCTGCTGCTGAAGGTGATCAAGCGGCTGATCGACGCCGGCATCTCGCTGCAGCAGATCCGCACCGCCGTCGATCACCTGCGCGCCCGCGGCGTCCAGGACCTGACCGAGGTCACCCTGATGAGCGACGGCGTCTCCGTCTACGAATGCACCTCCGACGACGAGGTGATCGACCTGCTGCGCGGCGGCCAGGGCATGTTCGGCATCGCGCTGGGTGGGGTCTGGCGCGATATCGAGGGCAGCCTCTCCACTCTTCCGGGTGAGCGCGCCCAGGACGAGCCGGCCCCGAGCGAGGACGAACTCTCCCAGCGCCGCCGGGCCCGCGCCGTCGGCTGACCGACACAGCCCTCGTCCACCCACACCCAGCGCCCGCTGAACTCGCCGAGCGGGAGGTACCTGGGAGGGTCGGGAAGGCGTGCACGACTCCGATAGCGTGGTCCGGTACCGCCGTGCGACGCGACAACAGGAGAGCGAATGGCTGCCTTCACCACCCGGCACATCGGAGCAATCGGGGACGACCGGACGCAGTTGCTGGCAACCGTCGGCTTCGACTCGCTGGACGCGCTGACCGCGGCCGCCGTACCGGCCGGAATCCTGCTCGCCGAGCCCCTGGAACTGCCCCCGGCGCTGTCCGAGGCGGAGGCGGCGGCCGAGCTCGCCGAGCTGGCGGCGGACAACCGGCCCCGCCGGGCGATGATCGGACTCGGGTACCACGGCACGATCACGCCGCCGGTGATCCGGCGCAACGTGCTCGAGAACCCGGCCTGGTACACCGCCTACACCCCTTATCAGCCCGAGATCAGCCAGGGGCGCCTGGAGGCGCTGCTCAACTTCCAGACGATGATCGCCGACCTGACCGGGCTGCCCACCGCGGGTGCCAGCCTGCTGGACGAGGGCACCGCGGTGGCCGAGGCGATGGCACTGGCCCGGCGGGTCACCCGCAAGGGGTCGGTGTTCCTGGTGGACGCCCAGGTGCTGCCGCAGACGCTGGCGGTGGTGCGCGCCCGGGCGCTGGCCACCGGCATCGACGTCGTGGTGGTCGACGGCGACTTGGTGGAGGCCTTGCAGACCCACGAGGCGTTCGCGATCGTCGTCCAGCTGCCCGGCGCGGACGGGGGACTGCGCACCGCCGACGAGTTGCGCGCCATCGCGGCCACCGCCCACGACAACAACGCCTCGGTGATCGCGGCCGCCGACCTGCTCGCCCTCACGCTGCTGACCGCACCGGGGCAGTGGGGCGCCGACATCGCGGTGGGCAGCACGCAGCGGTTCGGCGTGCCCCTGTTCTACGGCGGCCCGCACGCCGCCTACCTGGCGGTCCGGGACGGGCTGGAGCGGCAACTCCCGGGCCGGCTGGTGGGGCTGTCGAAGGACGCCGACGGCACCCCGGCGCTCCGGTTGGCGCTGCAGACCCGGGAGCAGCACATCCGCCGCGACCGGGCCACGTCCAACATCTGCACCGCCCAGGTGCTGCTGGCCGTGGCGGCGTCGATGTACGCCGTCTACCACGGGCCCAACGGCCTGCGGGCCATCGCAGAACAGGTCCACCACAAGGCCCGACGCCTGGCCGCGGCACTCGCCTCGACCGGCGAGCCGGCGTCCGAGTCGTTCTTCGACACGCTCACCGTGACGGTTCCCGGACGCGCCGCCGCGATCGTCGAGGCGGCCGCCGAGGGCGGCGTCCATCTGCGGCTGGTGGACGACGACCGGGTCGGGGTCAGCGTCGGGGAGGACGCCACCGAGGCCGACCTGGCGGTCGTCGCGCGGGCGTTCGGCGCCGAGCCGCCCACCGACGCGACCCGCGGCGACCTGGCCGGCCACGACCGCGGAGTCGACTACCTGAGCCACCCGGTGTTCAACAGCCGGCACAGCGAGACCGGGATGCTGCGCTACCTGCGGTCGCTGGCCGACCGCGACTTCGCCCTCGACCGCGGCATGATCCCGCTCGGCTCGTGCACCATGAAGCTGAACCCGACCACCGCCATGGAGGCGATCAGCCTTCCCGGCTTCGCGAACCTGCACCCGTTCGCGCCGGTCGCCGACGCCCAGGGCTACCTGCAGCTGGTCACCCGGCTGTGCGACGCGCTGGCCGAGATCACCGGCTACGACCGGGTGTCGGTGCAACCCAACGCCGGTAGCCAGGGTGAGTTCGCCGGGCTGATGGCGATCCGTTCGTACCATCTGGCCAACGGCGACCAGCAGCGCACCGTCTGCCTGATCCCGGCGTCGGCGCACGGCACCAACGCCGCCTCGGCGGTGATGGCCGGCATGAAGGTGGTGGTGGTCAAGACCGCCGCCGACGGCTCGGTCGACCTGGACGACCTGCGTGCCAAGGTCACGGCGCACGCCGACACCCTGGCCGCGATCATGATCACCTACCCGTCCACCCACGGCGTCTACGAGGACACCATCGCCGAACTGTGCGCCCTGGTGCACGACGCCGGCGGGCAGGTGTACGTCGACGGGGCCAACCTGAACGCGCTGCTCGGGCTGGCCAAGCCCGGACGGTTCGGTTCGGACGTCAGCCACCTGAACCTGCACAAGACGTTCGCGATCCCGCACGGGGGCGGCGGCCCGGGCGTGGGCCCGGTGGCGGTGCGGGAGCACCTGGCGCCGTACCTGCCGTCCCACCCGCTGCTGGCCGAGGCCGGCCCGGCGTCGTCGTACGGCCCGGTCAGCGCGGCCCCGTTCGGGTCGGCCGGGGTGCTGCCGATCAGCTACGCGTTCATCGTGATGCTGGGCGCCGAGGGGCTGCGCGAGTCCGGCCAGGCGGCCGTCCTGGCGGCGAACTATGTCGCCAAGCGGATCGGCGGGCACTACCCGATCCTGTACACCGGGGCCGGCGGGCTGGTCGCCCACGAGTGCATCGCGGATCTCCGTCCGCTCACCAAGGCGACCGGGGTGACCGTGGACGATGTCGCGAAACGGCTCATCGACTACGGGTTCCATGCGCCGACGATGAGCTTCCCGGTGGCCGGCACCCTGATGATCGAGCCGACCGAGTCCGAGTCGAAGGCCGAACTCGACCGGTTCTGCGACGCGATGATCGCGATCCGGGCCGAGGCG
This sequence comes from Micropruina sp., assembly GCA_018055925.1. GTDB lineage: Bacteria > Actinomycetota > Actinomycetes > Propionibacteriales > Propionibacteriaceae > Micropruina. The sequence goes on along the minus strand of JAGPGQ010000095.1, from coordinate 6,960 downwards.
GACGCGGTGGCGGCGGGGGAGTGGCCGGCGGACGACAACCCGCTGCGCAACGCCCCGCACACCCAGTACCGGGTGGCCGCCGACGAATGGACGCACCCCTACCCGCGCACGCTCGCCGCCTACCCGGGCGGGGTGCGGCTGGGCAGCGTCGGCACCGGCGCCACCGACAAGTACTGGCCGGCCAGCGCCCGCATCGACGGCGTCTTCGGCGACCGCAACCTGGTCTGCGCCTGCCCGCCGATGGAGAGCTACGACGACTGAACGGATCCGCCGGATCCCGCCGCGCTCGCTTTTGCTCGCTCGCGCACGTTCGGCGAGCCCGACGTTGTTCGGCGAGCGCTCGGGGTTCCGGCGCCGGGACCGCTTAGCCTCGATCCGCCGATGGGCGCCGTAGCGAGCGGCGCCAGAGGGGTGCACTGGGAAGCCGGGTGCGCGAAGGCGTACCGGGTCGTACGGCGAGCGTGGCCGGCGCAGCCAGTGCGCCCAGCTGGGGCCGCGCAGTAGGCGCAGATCGGTGGATCGAGGCTGAGGCCGGGCTGCTGGACGGACGCCGCACGCCTCCGCGCCTACGTGACCGGACCGATGACCCGCCCCGGCGGCTACCCGTCCATTCCGGACCGTCCCGTTAGGCTGACCGGGATCGGCACGGAAGGGGGCGGGCGATGCCGCAGTGGATCGAGAAGCTTCAGGCGATCCCCTGGATCGCGCACCTGTTCCGGATGGTCGAACGGTTCAACACCCGGCTCGGCAACCAGGGCGCGGCCGCGATCACCTACTTCTCGGTGCTGTCGCTGGTGCCCGTGCTGATGTTCGCGTTCTCAGCGCTCGGCATGCTGCTGACCGTCTTCCGGCCCGACCTGCTCGACGTCATCCACGACCTGGTCATCGAGCAGTTCCCGCCGACCGATGAGGAGAACAACATCGGTCAGAGCATCGTCGACCTGATCGAGCAGTCGCTGAACTCGTGGCCCACGATCATCGTGACCGCCGTGGGCATCTTCGCCTGGTCGGGCGCCAACTGGGTGGCGAACCTGAAGAGCGCGATCCGCGCCCAGATGCGGGTCGACTTCGACGTCACCGACCGCAACCCCAACTACTTCGTCGAGTTCGCGGTCAACCTCGGCATCATGATGACCGTGCTGATCACCGTGCTGGTGATGTTCACCCTGAACGCGACCGCCACCGCGCTCTCCGGCGCGGTCGTCGAGTGGCTGCAGATCCCGGAAGGATTGGGCGGCCGGCTCCTGATCAACTTCGCGCCGATCGCGGTCTCGCTGGTGGTCGGCTTCCTGCTGTTCGCGTTCGTCTTCCGGGTTTCGGCCGAGTACCTGGTGCCGCCCCGGATCTGGGCGACCGCCGCGGCCGCCGGGTCGATCGTGCTGTCGCTGCTGCAGGTGCTGGCCGCTCTGCTGTGGCGGCTGTTCTCCTTCGGCGCGGCGGCGGCGGTCTTCGGCCAGCTGATCGTGCTGATGCTGTTCTTCAACCTGTTCGCGACCCTGATCCTGCTGATCGCCGCCTGGATGTCGACCTACGAGGAGCCCAAGCCCTACCGTTCCCCGCTCGCCGACGACGTGCCCGACCCCGACCCGGAACTGGACGAACCGGTCGCCGTCGTCCGCCGGAAGGTGGCCGAGCACGCCGTGCGGGTGGGCATGGGCACCGGCTGGATGCTGGGTGCCGCGACCGGCGTCGGACTGGGGGCGCTGGTCGCCCGCGGGCTGGCCCGGCTGAAGGATCGGAGGCCGGCGTGAGCCGCCCGGCGTCCCGGCGTGGCGGGGTGCAGCCCTTCCACGTGATGGAGGTGCTCAAGGCGGTCGCGGACCGTCGCCGGACCCACGACGACGTCGTGCTACTGTGCGTCGGGCAGCCGTCCACACCCGCGCCCGGGCCGGTGCTGGCCGCCGCCGAACGCGCCCTGCGGGCCGACGTGCTCGGCTACACCGAGGCCGTCGGCACCTTGGCGTTCCGGACCGCTGTCGCCGCCCACTACCGGGAACGCTACGGCGTCGCGGTGAGCCTGGACGAGATCGTGGTCACCACCGGCTCGTCCGGCGGGTTCCTGCTGACCCTGCTGGCGGCCTTCGATCCGGGCGATCTGGTGGCGATGACGCGTCCCGGCTACCCCGCCTACCGCAACGATATCGAGGCGCTCGGCTGCCGGCTGCTGGAACTCGACTGCGGTCCGGAGACCCGGTACCAGCCCAGCGTCGCGATGCTGGAGGGCCTACCCGAGAAGCCCGCCGGGCTGGTGATCGCCAGTCCGGCCAACCCGACCGGCACCATCATCGATCCGGCCGAGCTCGAGGCCATCGGAGGCTGGTGCGCCGCCAACGACGTGCTGCTGATCAGCGACGAGATCTACCACGGGATCAGCTTCGGCCGGCCCACCCGCTCGGCCCGGGAGTACGGCCGGGACGCGGTGGTGGTCGGTTCGCTCAGCAAGTACCAGTCGATGACCGGGTGGCGGGTCGGCTGGCTGCTGCTGCCGGAGGCGTTGCGCCGTCCGGTCGAGCTGTTGCAGGGCAACTTGGCGATCTGCCCGCCCGCGATCTCGCAGGCGGCCGGGGTGGCGGCCTTCGAGGCGGACGCCCGGGCCGAACTGGACGCGCACGTGCACCGGTACGCGGCCAACCGGGACATCCTGCTCGCCCGGTTGCCGGAACTGGGCATCACCAGCTTCGCCCCGCCCGACGGCGCGTTCTACGCCTGGTGCGACATCGGTCACCTGACCGACGACTCCCAGGCGTGGTGCGCGCAGGTGCTGGCCGCGACCGGGGTGGCGCTCACCCCCGGCATCGACTTCGACCCGGTGGACGGCCATCGCTTCATGCGGCTCTCGTTCTGCGGCACTCCCGGCGAGATCGGCGAGGGCATCGACCGGCTGGCCCGGTATCTCGGCCGCTGAGCGGTGCCGGGCGGCCCTAGGCGAGTTCGGCCTCGCGCATCTGGGAGGCGAGCTTTCGGTCGAGGGTGAGCAGCGGCACCACGCCACGCCGGGCTGCCTCCAGTGCGAGGTAGACATCGGCCACGGACAGTTTGGGATGTGCCAGGTACTGGTCCGCGACGGAGCGCCAAAAGGATCGGTCGAAGGCGAATGCGCTTTCGGCCGCCAACGCGCTGATCGCCGCGACGATGCTGTCGCGGGACACCTTCATGACGCGTTCAAGGACGAACACCACCTCGATCAACGCAACGTCGGAGATCGTCAACTGGGGATGCTGGGTGAGCCGTCTGCTTACGCGTTGGGTCTCGGCCGGGACGTCATCGAGCAACCATCGAAGGAGGCAGTTGGTATCAAGACTCGGCATCGCGTGCCACTGCCTGAGCTGCCCAGCCGTCGCCGCCACGGGGGGTGACTCCCCAGGTGCCGCGCTCTTCGGCCTCTGCACGCAGTCGTGCTCGGACCTCGTCGATGGCGTGCGGCGGATCGATGACCAAGTGGTCACCCTCCACTCGAACCCCCACTCGTTGGCCGGCGCGGAGGTTGAGCGCTCGGCGGGCCTCCGCGGGCAGGGTGATCTGGCCCTTGGAGGTGATGGTGGTATACGTCACAGCCATGTAAGAAGTGTACTTGCCCTCTTACCTGAATCTAGTGCTGCGGCACTAGCGTGCGATGTCGCCCCAGGTGGCGTCCGTGATCGCCAGCAGGTCGGCCGGTGCGAGCTCGACCTGCAGGCCACGCCTGCCGGCAGACACGAGGACGGTGTCGAACAGTTGGGCGGACTCGTCCAGCACAGTCCGCAGCGGGGTCTTCTGGCCGATCGGAGAGATGCCGCCGACCACGTAGCCGGAGCTCCGGGACGCCTCGGACGGCTTCGCCAGGCTGACCTTCTTGACGTCCAACGCCGCCGCGAACGCCTTCAGGTCGAGTTGGCAGGCGACCGGGACGATGCCGACCGCCAGCGGTGGGCGTCCGGTGCCGACGTCGACGACCAGGGTCTTGAACACCTGCCACTCGTCCACGCCGAGTTCGCGGACCACCTCGGCCCCGAAATCGCGGCTGTCGTCGTGGTGGGTGTAGCTGCGCAGGGTGAAGGCGATGCCGGCCGCGGTCAGCGCCGCGGTCGCGGGGGTGCCGCCGGAATGTGTGGCCATCCCCGCACCCTAGCGATCGTGGTCGTCGCTCCGGCGCGAGGGGAGTCGAACCCTGTTCTCAATAAGCGAAGGGTGCTTCGCTTGTGGCACTCGGCCCGGCCAGACTGCTCGGATATGGGTGAATCGGGGCCTCCGTCCTGGACCTGCGCTGCCGCCTCCTGCATGCGTGGTGGCGATGGCCGTTGCTGCTTCGATCGCTTCTGTTGGGAACTGGCTCGATGCCCATTCTGAATCGGGCTTCAGCAGCAGTCCGTCCGTGTGTGTTAGCCCGACCATTCGTGATTTCGGCGGCGCCCGAACCGTGACACATCAGAGTTTGCGCAACGAGGCGGCGATCTCGCAGAGCGAGACGAATTTAGGTTAGGCTTACCTAAATCTGCTCAATGAGTGAAGGTGGGTGGTGAGGTCCACTCCCTGTGAGCGTTATGAGGTGATGTCGATGTGGAACTCGACGCTGAGGTTTGCACGAAGAGCACTTGCAACGATGACGGTCGTGACATTGGCGGCGATGGGGCTGCCTGTAGTTGCGCATGCAGACGAGGATGATCCCAAGGTTCGCATCACTCAGCGACGGGATCCGAGTAGCGGCAAAATCGATAGCACCGTGGAGTTGGACGGCAAGACGCTGCACGAGCGATGGCGACTGTCTGTCGGAGGGCAGGAGGAGTTCTATGCAGAGGATGGTCGAGGCGGCCTTGCCGTGTACACATCGTCTGGCAACGTTGTTGAACGAGTGACCAGGAAGTCGCGTTCATTCGAGTTTGGCCTCTCGGCTCTTGTGGTTAACCGGCGGGCGGTGCTGACGTGGCCGCGGGTTCTCGGGGCAACGCTCTATGAAATTGACGTGGATGGCAAGCGTGCGATGACCACAAAGGGTACGCAGGTGAATCTAAAATCCACTGACAATCCTGAGACCTACTATACGGTCAGAGCGATCATCCCCCTACCATCGTCGACTGTGGTCGACCCAAGGACCGAGGAGAAGGTGACGGTCTCCAACTCGATGTCCTTCAATACGTCGCTTCGAGTGGTGCTGCCCACGACATCGAAAGCCGATTCGATACTCCGTGGGGCGTCTGATGCCAGTCCTGCGGCAGTCTATAACAAGACTAGGTTCAAGTACCAGACCTTCATTTCTCCACAGTACGTCCCTTCGATCGGGTGTGGATTCCTCCAAGACGGATACTTCAATGGAAACAACAGGGGTTATAGCAGTAGCTCAGGTAGCTTCAAGACGCGGGCGCGAGCGGAGACTGATTGGATCAACTTGCTGTCTCTGTGGTACTGGGAGGCGCAGCCCACGACTCTCTATGACCCAAGTCTGACACCAGTGCAGACTCGAACGGCGTCGGTGGACGAGACGATACATGCGGGCTCAATATTGGGAGACTCCTTCAACTACTACTACACGCTTTCTTCGTCGAACCCGTTCTGCCCAGAAATGGGTGCGATCCTGTATTCACTCGACTTCACGGTGAATAGGTATGGGAGCTACCAAATGTCGGGTTACAGGCGCCCGGTTCCTCATCATGAGGCGTATGTCAAGTTTGATTCAAAGGCGTGGAGGACGGTCCTCAGGAGAGGAAATTCAGGGTTCCACTGCCTTACCGGGATCTGTGGCACTGAGCCCCTTTAGTTGCTGAACGCCGAGTGATGTCGTGGGCCCATGTGTTGACCTAACGTCCGATTGGGAGGTAGGTGCGCCATCTCTTCCATCTACAGAGTGATTTACATACTCGCTGTGCTTGCGGCAGCTGTTGCCGGTATATTCGTCATGTGGGTCGGGTCCAGGAATTCGTTCTATCCGGTCTTTTCTCCGCATGGAGCCGTGGACTACGAGGATTCCGTCCTAGCGCACATGATGCCTCTGTTTCTCGTTATTGCAGCCGCCCCGGTGATCGCTCTGGTGTTCCCGCTTTTCCTGCGGCGCGAGCGCCGTCTCTTCGCGTCCGGGTGCGTGGTCGCCGGATTGTTCGTGGCGGTCGGTGCGACGTTCCTTCTCGGGGGGATGGTCTACCTGCCGGTAGCGCTGCTGGCGCTCGCCTCGTTGATGGGAGACGTGACCGCCTCGCGGGCACTGCTCGAGCCGGGGGTCGTTGCGCGAGTGGCGGTCGCCGCGATGATCGGTGCCTGCTTCTGGCTGGTAGGGGCGCTGATGGCGAGCGTGCAAGGTGTTTGGCCACCCGCCGTCCCGCGGGTGGTCCCGCTCGACGCGGCGTTCGTTTTCAGTACTTTGCTGTTCGGTTGGTGCGCCTATCACCTCTACCGAGCAAAAGCGGTGGATTCACTCGCGGGACGCCTCTGTTTTGGCATCGGCACGGCGGGTTCGTACGTCGCGTTGAGCATTCCTGCCCATCATTTCGCTACCGACCGGTCCACCGCGCTCGGGTGGCCGCCGAATCCACCCACCATGATGCTGATCGTCATAGCCTCGATGCTGCTGATCGCACCACTGCTCGTGCCCCGGCGGGGGGACGCAGCAGTAGGGTAACTCGGTGGACGCAGCGGAGTTCCGGGCGAACGGCCATCGCCTGATCGAGTGGATCATCGATTATCACGAACGGCTGGACGCCCTACCGGTGCAGTCGGCGGTCGAGCCCGGCGAGGTGGCGGCGCTGCTGCCGGAACGACCCGGCGCACCCGACGGCTTCGATGCCGTGCTGGCCGACCTCGACCGGGTGGTGGTGCCGGGCCTCACCAACTGGCAGCATCCGGGCTTCTTCGCCTGGTTCCCGGCGAACACCGCCTACCCGGCGATCCTCGCCGAACTGGTCACGGCCGGCCTGGGCGTGCAGGGCATGAGCTGGGCCAGCAGCCCCGCCGTCACCGAGATCGAGACCCGGATGATGGACTGGATGATCGACC
>JAGPGQ010000094.1:11570-13565 GCA_018055925.1 Micropruina sp. | reverse complement strand
CCATGGCCGGCGAGAAGATGTCGAAGTCGCTGGGCAACACCGCCGACGTCGCGGCCGCGGTCGCCAAGCACGGCGGCCGCGCCGTCCGGCTCTGGCTGGCCGGGCCGCACTACCGCTCGGCCATCGAACTCAGCGAGGCGTCGCTGGCCGAGGCCGCCGCGCAGCTGGCCCGGATCGACAGCTTCCTGGAGCGGTCGGCGACCCTGGAGGCGGGTGGGGCGGCCTACGCGCCGCTCGACGCCATCCCGGCGGAGTTCGTCGCGGCCATGGACGACGACCTGGCCACGCCCACCGCCCTCGCGGTGCTGTTCGGCATCGTGAAGGACGGGAATGTGGCCCTGGACGCCGGTGACCGGGAGGCGGCGATCCGCGCCCGGCTTGCGGTGCTGTTGATGCTCGGCGTGCTCGGGCTCGACCCGGCCGGACCGGAGTGGACGCAGGCCTCCGCCGGCGACGACCTGAAGCCCGTGGTCGACGGCCTGGTGAGCGCGCTGCTCGAACAGCGGGCCCAGGCCCGCGCCCGCAAGGACTGGCCGGCCGCCGACGCCGTCCGGGACACCCTGAAGACCCTCGGCCTGAAGGTGGCGGACACCCCGGCCGGCCCGCGCTGGAGCTTGGAGAACTGATGCCCGGAAACTCCGCCCGCAAGGGCGCCGTCCGCAAGCGCGGCAAGGGGGTCGGCAGCGGCAACACCGCCGGCTCCGGCGGACGGGTCCGGCGCGGACTCGAGGGCAAGGGCCCGACCCCGAAGGCCGAGGACCGGCCCTACCACAAGGCCTATCGCAAGCGCGGACCCAACGATCCGGGCAAGACCCAGCCCGGCCAGGGACGCGGCGGTGCCCGCCCGCGACGCGAAACCTCGCGGGCCGGCGACGACTGGGTGATCGGCCGCAACCCCGTCCTGGAGGCGCTGCAGGCCGGGCTGCCGGTCCGGCGCGCCTACGTCGCCGAGGGCGTCGAGCGGGACGACCGGTTGCGCGACATCCTGGCGTTCGCCGCCGACCACGGGATCGCGTTGCTGCAGGCGACCCGCGGCGAACTCGACCGGCTGACCGGCGGCGGGGTGCACCAGGGGGTGGCGCTGCAGTTGCCGCCCTACGAGTACGCGCACCCGGACGACCTGCTGGCGCAGGCGCTGGACGCACCCACACCACCGCTGGTGGTGGCCTGCGACTCGATCACCGACCCGCGCAACCTGGGCGCGATCATCCGTTCGGCCGCCGCCTTCGGGGCGGCCGGGGTGATCATCCCCGAACGCCGGTCGGCCCAGCTGACCGCGGCCGCCTGGAAGACCTCCGCGGGTGCGGCGGCCCGGATCCCGGTAGCGCGCGCCACCAACCTGAACCGGACGCTCCGGCAGTACGCGGACGCCGGCTTCGTCGTCGCCGGTCTGGCCGGCGAGGCCGACCTGGACGTCGCCGGCATCCCCGGCGTGGACGGCCCGGTACTGCTGGTCGTCGGCTCCGAGGGCCAGGGCCTGGCCCGCCTGGTCCGGGACAACTGTGACGTCCTGGTGTCGATCCCGATCGGCTCCGACGTGGAGTCGCTGAACGCCTCGGTGGCGGTGGGGATCGCACTCTACGAAGTCAGCCGCTGCCGCGGCTGACTTCCTGCTGGGCGAACCGGGCTGACGCCCGCTTCTTGACACTTTCAGTCAGCGGCCGCCGCGGCTGACGTCCTGGTGGGCGAACCGGAGCGCGGGCGCTCCGCTTCTTGACACTTCAGTCACCCGCTGCCGCGGCTGACGTCCTGGTGGGCGGATCGGGCTGGCGCCCGCTCCTTCACACTTCAGTCACCCCGTTGCGGCTGACCGGGGCGGCACTTTCTGTCGCGGCGATGTCGAGATCGCTGCCCGATGGCGAGAAGGCGTGACGGATTTCGGGTCGTGACACGACATCGGCGAGGTTTCCGGCCACCCGGCGGCGATGTCGAGATCGCCAACCAGGGAGCCGGGGGGAGCCGCGGCTCCGGGGGAGCCGCGGCTCCGCCGGCATC
>JAGPGQ010000094.1:0-11470 GCA_018055925.1 Micropruina sp. | reverse complement strand
GTGACGGATTTCGGGTCGTGACACGACATCGGCGAGGTTTCCGGCCACCCGGCGGCGATGTCGAGATCGCCAACCAGGGAGCCGGGGGGAGCCGCGGCTCCGGGGGAGCCGCGGCTCCGCCGGCATCGATGGCAAGGACGGAACGTGCCCGGCGTGGGCGCCATGACCCTCTGACCACCAGTGCATCCCGACAGGTCAGATCGCCTGAGCGGGCGAGGGCCGGCGGTTCCTCAGGCCCGCCGCAGCACCGCAACCACGAAGGTCGAGTCGGTCTCGAAGGGCCGCAGGTCCCAGGTTGAGAAGGTCTGCTCGCGGACCAGGCCGGCTGCGTCCACGTCGGTGAAGAAGTCCTCGAACGGGTAGCCCCGTCCGGCGCCGAAGCCGACCACGGCGCGGCCGTCCTCGGCCAGCCGGGCGGCGAAACCCGCTAGCACCGGACGCCGGGTCTCCGGATGCAGGAAGCCCAGCACGTTGCCGGCGCACAGGATCGCGTCGAAGCGCTGCGGCGCCTCGGGCGGGAGGTCGTACGAGGTGAGATCGCCGACGACGTAGGTCGGGCCCGGCTCGGCCCGCTCCGCCTCGGCGATCAGGGCCGGGTCGAGGTCGACGCCCACCACCCGGTGCCCGGCGGCATGCAGGTAGCCGCAATGCCGGCCCGGGCCGCAGCCGGCGTCCAGGATCGCGGCACCACGGCCGACGATGGCGTCGACCAGCCGGGCCTCGCCGACCAAGTCCTGCCCCTGGGCGGCCAGCATCGCGAACCGGTCGATGTAGCGCTGGGAGTGGCCGGGGTCGCGGGCCAGGATCTCGGCCCACTGGCTTCGAGGAATCACGAGCCTCCGACAGGATTCGAACCCGCGACCATCCGCTTACAAGGCGGGCGCTCTACCAACTGAGCTACGGAGGCACCGGACGGGCAAACGCCGGCCGGGACCATTGTGCCGCATCGGCGGCGGCGGTTCAGCGGATGCCGGACGAGGTGCCGTACAGCTCGGCGTCGCCGCTGGCGTACACGTCGCGTTCGTCCGCCGAGAGGAACGCCGCCTGTCCGTGCGGCAACTCCAGCCGGACGTGGCCGTCGTCCAGCACGCAGGTGCCGGCGGTGGCCAACAGGATCCGGGCCGAGCCGCGTCCCGGGACCCGGACGGGGCCGGTCGAGGCGTCGACCTGCATGCGCCAGGCCTCGAACTCGCTGCACGGCGTCTGGTACTTGAACACCCCGGTGCGGGTCTGCCGTGGGTGCAGGATCTCGGGCAGCCACGCGTTGAAGTCGACCACGGTGACCAGTTCGGAGACGTCGATGTGCTTGCTGGTGAGCCCGCCCCGGATCACGTTGTCGGAGTTCGCCATCACCTCGACGCCGGTGCCGCGCAGGTGCGCGTGCATCATGCCGGCGGGAGTGAACAACGCCTCACCCGGCTGCAGCACCAACTTGTTCAACAGCAGGGCGGCCAGGATGCCCGGGTCGGCCGGGAAGACCGCGTCCAACTCGAGGGCGGTGCGGGCGAACACGCCCAGTTCGCCCTCGTCGTCGCGGTGGTGCATGGCGGCGGCCACCGTCTCGTTGACCAGGTGGCGGCGTTCCTCGCCGAGGCTCAGCACGTCCAGGAACACCTCCGCCAGGGCGGCCGAGCCCTTGCGCTCGGTCAGCGGGCCGATCACCGAACCCAGCTGCCGGGCCACGCCCAGCGCCGCGAACAGCTCGGCCGTCTCGTGCGGATCGCGGAACCCGGCCAGGCTGTGGAACTCCTCCAGCGCGATCATCACCTCGGGCTTGGGCCAGGTGTCCTTGTAGGTGCGCTCGGGCGCGTTCAGCGGAATGCCGGCCCGGGACTCCCGGGCGAAGCCCTCGATCGCCTGCTCGCGCGACGGATGCACCTGGATCGACAGCGCATGCCGCGCGGACAGCAGCTTCATCAGGTACGGCAACTGTTCCCCGAACGCCTCCCGGGTGCGCTTGCCCAGCACCCGGGGGCCGGCGGCGATGTGATCGACCAGCGTGCGGCCGTCCACCAGCGACGGCGAGGACGTGTGTGCGCCCAGCCAGTACTCAGCCACCGGCTGGTCGTCCGCGGGGCGTCCCAGGATGGCCGGAATGGCGTCGCGGGTGCCCCAGGCATACCGTTGTACCGTTCCGCGGAGTGGCTGCATCGAATGGGTCCTTCGTAGGGGTGCGCGGCAGCCACCTCGGCGCCGCAAGACACGGTCACCTTAGCCGACGGCGCACGCCTTTCCGGGCCGGGTTTCATCGTGACCGGTTCGGCCGGCGAATGACATCGCTGTGATTCCGACCTAGAATGGCGGCCATGTCCGATCCCGTCGTCCGACCGGCCCCCACGCTCAGCGAGCGATCGATGGCGATCCTCGAGTTCGAGAAGCAGTGGTGGTCGTTCGCCGGCACCAAGGAGTCCGAGATCCGGGAGCGGTTCAACCTGTCCGCCCCGCGCTACTACCAGCTGCTCAACGACCTGATCGACACGGAAGAGGCGCTGGCGCACGATCCGCTGCTGGTCAAGCGGCTGCGCCGTCAGCGCTCCGCCCGGCAGCGGGAACGCTCCGCCAAGCGGCTGGGGTTCTCGGTCAAGGTCTGACGCCGCGGTCGCGGCTCACCAGCCGCCGCCACCACCGCCGCCCATGCCGCCACCGGAGGATCCGCCGCCGGACGACCCCGAGGAGCTCGACGAGGAACTCCAGGAGGAGCCTCCGCCCGAGCCCCAGGACCCGCCCGCATCGTCGTCGCGCGAGGTGGCGTAGCTGTCGAAGGCCGAGCCGATCCCGCGACCCAGGCTGGACACCCAGCCCTCACCCCAGGCTGGGCGCGAATCCCAGAAGCTGTCGGCCTGGACCACATGGTCGTGGCTGCCGGGCGAGCTCCCCGGCCAGGTCAGCGCGAGGGCCAGCGCCGGGACGTCCACGGTGTGCCCGGGCAGTTCGGGTGCCCGGTCGTAGAGGTTGCCCAGCGCCTGGCGCCAGGTGTCCTCGACGCCGAACACGATCGCGTACGGCAGCAGGGGCTCGTACAGGTCGATCAGGCTGCCCTGGTTGTCGCCGGCGATCCGCGGGGCGTCCACGGCGTTCTGCATCCAGGCGATCCGGTCCGCCTCGGCCATGGTGACGAACCGGTGCAGCCCGGCGAGTTGGTCGCGCAGCTCCCGTCCGGCCGGGGTGATCGGGCCCAGGGTCGGGTAGTAGTGGACGGCCGCCACCAGCAGCATGACGGCCAGCACGCCGCACCCGAGGAACGGCCAGACCAGTCCGCTGAGCCCCAGGCCGAGTTGCACCCAGCCGAACCCGAACAGCGCCACGTAGCCGACGCCGAACAGCGCCTTGCCGAGCCAGCTGGGGCGCCGCAGGCCACTGTCCAGCAGGAGCCGGTGGCGCAGCCGGGACGCCTCGGCCACGTCCCAGGAGGACGCGCCGCCCAGCGGCACCGAGCGGCCGTCGCCGAACAGGTGGCCGCAGATGCCGGCCACCCGGTGATCGATCGCGTCCGGATCGACGAGTTGGACGCGCAGGTCGGCCCGCACCGCGTCCTTCTCGCGTCCGGACAGCCGGTCGCGCGCCTGCGGGGCCGTGCCGATCGGGAGGGCGTCGCTGCTCAGCGTGGCGTGCCCGTCGAGCACCAGCTGGGTGAGCTGAGCGGCCGCGCCCCGCTCGGGCAGGCCCAGGAAGTCGGCCGCCAGGATCGGCTGCGTCCCGGCCGGAGCCTGGTACCGGATCGGGACGTCGTCGCGCAGCAGCAGGCGGCGCAAGCGTTGCCGGCGGACGATCAGGGCGACGGCGAGGATCGCGGCGGCCACGGCCGGCATCGCCCCGATTCCCCACCAGCCCAGCGAGCGGCCGGGACTGGGGACGGTCTCCGCCACCGTCCCCTGGGCGAAGCCGACGGCGAACGTCAAGCTCTCCCGCGGGGCGAGGGTCACGGTCTCGGTGGTGAACCTGGCGTCGTCCCGGCGGATCCCGCACGGCGTCGTGGAGCCGGCCGGGCCGCGGTAGCAGGCCTGCTCGCCGAGGAGGTGGGGGACCAGGTCGGGAGCCACCGTGAGGGTCGCCCGGACCCGGTCAAACCGTTGCTGCCAACCGGTTCCGTTCACGTCCAGGTAGATCTCCTGGCGGTCGCCGGCCTGCACCATGCCGCGTCCGATGGTGTACGAGATGACGTAGTCGACCTTGCCGTAGACGTATGTCGAGGGGTCGCCGATGCGCAGCACGAGGTCGCCGTCGGACTCCGTGCGCGGCGAGTACCGGATCCGTTTGCCGTCGGAGCCGGTCACCTTGACGTTCGAGATCCGGATGTCGGTGTCGCCGTAGCGGGTGTCCAGCCGGCGCTCGATGCCGCGGTTGGTGCGGTACCGGGGGAAGTTGGCGGTGATCCGTTCGGTGACGTGGATCGCCAGGCCGGTGCCGCTGCGGCGGGCCTCGTAGTGGGCGTCGAAGGTGGCGATGCTGAACTGGTTGGTCTCCGAGGCCGGCCCGGATTCGGCCAGCAGGGCGTCGACCCACAGCGGGACGACCATCAGCAGTAGCCAGGCCAGGGGGTAGGCGATCCAGCGTGACGTCTTGCGAACACCGGATCAGGCTAGGCGAGAAGGGGTCAGATCGTTTGCACTCGCAGGGGTCGAGTGCTAAACATGGTGTTAGCACTCTCACCATGAGAGTGCCACCCAGTCAGATCGGTGAGGCCAGCATGGCCGTCCGTCGCGGGCACTGAGGCTGACGCACACAATGACTCACACCGTGGGGCCGACGGCCCCACCGAATGCAGAAGGATTGCCTGCACCCATGGCAAAACTGATCGAATTCAATGTTGAGGCGCGCCGCGGCCTCGAGCGGGGCATGAACGTCCTCGCCGACGCGGTGAAGGTGACGCTCGGGCCCAAGGGCCGCAACGTCGTGCTGGAGAAGAAGTGGGGAGCCCCCACCATCACCAACGACGGCGTCTCCATCGCCAAGGAGATCGAGCTGGAGGATCCCTACGAGAAGATCGGCGCCGAGCTGGTCAAGGAGGTCGCCAAGAAGACCGACGACGTCGCCGGTGACGGCACCACCACCGCCACCGTGCTGGCCCAGGCGATGGTCCGCGAGGGCCTGCGCAACGTGACCGCCGGCGCCAACCCGATGGGCCTGAAGAAGGGCATCGAGCGCGCCGTCGCCGCGATCGTCGAGCAGCTGGCCGAGCAGGCCATCGACGTCGAGACCCGGGAGCAGATCGCCGCGACCGCGTCGATCTCGGCGGCCGACACCACCGTCGGCGAGATCATCGCCGAGGCGATGGACAAGGTCGGCAAGGAGGGCGTGATCACCGTCGAGGAGAGCAACACCTTCGGGCTCGACCTCGAGCTCACCGAGGGCATGCGCTTCGACAAGGGCTACATCTCGCCCTACTTCGTCACCGACCCGGAGCGCATGGAGGCCGTCCTGGACGACCCCTACGTGCTGATCGTGAACAGCAAGGTGTCCTCGCTGAAGGACCTGCTGCCGGTGCTCGAGAAGGTCATGCAGTCCGGCAAGCCGCTGCTGGTCATCGCCGAGGACGTCGACGGTGAGGCCCTGGCCGGCCTGATCGTCAACAAGATCCGCGGCACCTTCAAGTCGGTCGCCGTCAAGGCTCCCGGCTTCGGCGACCGGCGCAAGGCCATGCTGACCGACATCGCCATCCTGACCGGCGGCCAGGTGATCTCCGAGGAGGTCGGCCTGAAGCTGGACGCGGTCACCCTGGAGCTGCTGGGCCGGGCCCGGTCCGTCCTGGTGACCAAGGACGAGGCCACCATCATCGACGGTGCCGGCGACGCCGAGCAGATCGCTGGCCGGGTCTCGCAGATCCGCAAGGAGATCGACAACTCCGACTCCGACTACGACCGCGAGAAGCTGCAGGAGCGGCTGGCCAAGCTGGCCGGCGGCGTCGCGGTGATCAAGGTCGGCGCCGCCACCGAGGTGGAGCTGAAGGAGCGCAAGCACCGCATCGAGGACGCCGTCCGCAACGCGAAGGCGGCCGTCGAGGAGGGCATCGTGTCCGGCGGCGGCGTGGCGCTGCTGCAGGCCGCGAAGCAGGTCGACCTGAGCGACCTGTCCGGCGACGAGGCGGTGGGTGCGCAGATCGTGATCGGCGCCTGCTCGGCTCCGCTGAAGCAGATCGCCGGCAACGCCGGCCTCGAGGGCGGCGTGGTGGCCGAGAAGGTCGGCCACCTGCCGGCCGGCGAGGGCCTGAACGCGGCCACCGGCGAGTACGTCGACATGCTGAAGGCCGGGATCATCGATCCGGCCAAGGTGACCCGGTCGGCGCTGCAGAACGCGGCCTCGATCGCGGCCCTGTTCCTCACCACCGAGGCGGTCATCGCCGACAAGCCGGAGAAGGCTCCGGCCATGCCGGCCGGCGGCGACGGCGGCATGGGCGGCATGGACTTCTGAGTCCACCGCCACAGGCGAGCACGAAGGGGCCGGACGCGCAGGCGTCCGGCCCCTTCCGCACGTCCTGACCGGCTCCCGCCCCCTGCACCCCGAAAGGCCCTGCCTAACTATCTCTGCCCTCCCGTCGACGGGAGGGCAGAGATAGTTAGGCAGGGCTTTAGCGGGTGAGCCGGGAATACCGGACGGCCGGATCGGGCTGGAAGGAGGGTGAGCGATACGGGGGACGGGGTGGCCACGCGGAGCACGGTGGGATTCCGGTCGGAACGCGGGGCGGTGCTGATGGCGCTGATGCTGTCCACCGGCCTGATCGCGATCGACGCCACCGTCCTGGCCACCGCGGTGCCCTCCGTGGTGGCCGAGCTGGGCGCGTTCGAGCAGCTCCCCTGGCTGTTCTCGGTATACCTGCTGGCCCAGGCGGTGTCCGTCCCGATCTACTCCAAGCTGGCCGACACGATCGGCCGCAAGCCGATCATCCTGACCGGAGTCGGCCTGTTCCTGGTCGCGTCCGTGCTGGCCGCGCTGGCGGCGAACATGGGGGCGCTGATCGGTTTCCGGGTGCTGCAGGGACTGGGCGCCGGGGCGGTCGCGCCGATGGCCATGACGATCGTGGGCGATCTGTACGACGTGGCCGAGCGGGCCGTCGTCCAGGGCTATCTGGCCAGCGTGTGGGCGGTGTCGTCCGTCGTCGGGCCGGCGCTGGGCGGAGTGTTCTCGCAGTTCCTCTCGTGGCGCGGCATCTTCTGGATCAACGTGCCGCTGTGCCTGGTCGCCGGCTGGGCACTGCTGCGGCACTACGACGAGACCGTCGAGGCCCGCGCACACCGGATCGACTACCCGGGCGCCGCGCTGCTCACCGTCGGGTTGACCGCGGTGATCCTGGCCCTGCTGGAGGGCGGCAACGCCTGGGCCTGGCTGTCCTGGCCCAGCCTGGCCAGCTTCGGCGTCGGCCTGCTCGCCCTGGCGGTGTTCCCGCTGGTCGAGCGACGGGCGGCGGAGCCGATCCTCGACCTGTCGCTGCTGCGCCGGCCGCTGATCCTGACCACGACCCTGCTCTCGTTGGGCGTGGGTGCGCTGGTGATCGGCGTGACCAGCTTCGTCCCGACCTACCTGGAGCATGCGCTCGGCGTCGTGCCGCTGGTGTCCGGGGCGGCCGTCGCCGCGCTCACCCTCGGCTGGCCGCTGTCGGCCTCGCTCGCGGGGCGGCTCTACCTGGTGCGCGGCTACCGGTTCACGGTGCTCTCCGGGTGCCTGGTCGCGCTGGCCGGCACGGCCGGCCTGGCCGCGGTGGGACCGTGGCCGAACCCGTGGGCGGTCGCCGGGGTCTCGTTCGTGGTCGGCTTCGGCCTGGGCTGGGTCGCGGCGCCCTCGCTGATCGCCGCGCAGGCCGCCGTGACCTGGAACGAACGCGGCGTGGTCACCGGGCTCAACATGTTCGCCCGTTCGGCCGGCAGCGCGGTCGGGGTGGCCGTCTTCGGGGCGATCGCCACGAACCTGATCGCGTCCGGACGGGGCGCCCACGACTACGCCACCATCGTGTCGGCCTCGACGGCGGTGTTCGTCGCGGTCGCCGTCGCCGCGGCGCTGATGGCGCTGACCGGTCTGGGCATGCCGCCTGGTGATGTGCATGCGGCCGCCTACGCCCCCGCGGCCGATCGGAGCTGACCTGCGGGACGCCCGCCCGCGTGTCCCACCGGACGTGCGATGGTCCGACCACCCATGATTGGGGGCATGAGCGGGCTGCTCGAGGTGATCGCATTGCATGCGGCCGATGCCGAGCGCGCCGAAGCCGGCGGGGCCGACCGGGTCGAACTGTGCGGCACCCTGGACGACGGGGGCCTGTCGCCCGAGCCGGCGTTGGTCGAACGGGTCCGTGCGGCGACCTCGATCCAGCTGCGCGTCATGGTGCGGCTGCGGGCCGGTTTCGGCACCGACGGCGCCGAGGTGGTCCGGTTGCGCGGCCTGATCGGCAGCTACCTGGACGCCGGTGCCGACGGGCTGGTGCTGGGTTTCCTGAACGGGATGGGCGAGGTGGACGCCCAGGTGGTCGGCGAACTGGTGGCGGACGGCGACTGGCCGTGGACCTTCCACCGGGCGATCGACTCCTCGTTGTACCCCGACCGCGGCTGGGCGCTGCTGCGCCGGATGCCGCGGCTCGATCAGGTGCTCACCGCCGGTTCGGCCCGCGGCCTCGACTACGGCCTGGACGACGTGCTCACCCGCGCCGGCTCCGATCCGTGGCGGGCCGGGGTGATCATGGCCGGCGGCGGGCTGCACCCCGATCACGTCCCGTGGCTGGCGCGGGCCGGCATCCGGGCGTTCCACATCGGCAAGCCAGCCCGGCCGCAAGGCACCTACAAGGCCTACGTCGACCCGGCGCTGGTCGGCTCATGGCGGCGGCTGGTCGACACCGAGGTGCGGCACGCCGGCGGGTAGCGCGAACCGCCGGCACGGCTCAGCCTCGATCCACCGCTCTGCGCCTACTGCGCGGCCCCAGCCGGGCGCCCTGGCTGCGCCGGGCACGCTCGCCGTACGACCCGGTGCTCCTTCGCGCACCCCGGCTGCCCAGTGC
The DNA here is from genome assembly GCA_018055925.1 of Micropruina sp. Lineage (GTDB taxonomy): Bacteria > Actinomycetota > Actinomycetes > Propionibacteriales > Propionibacteriaceae > Micropruina. The sequence continues at coordinate 2,493 of JAGPGQ010000094.1, read as the reverse complement.
ACCCAGCTGGCGCCGCTCGCCACGGCGCCCATCGGCGGACCGAGGCTCAGTCGGCCGGCTCCACATGGACGAAGGTGACCGTCCCCGGCAACACCCGGCCGATCTCGTCCTCGACCCGGTCGGCGAGGTCGTGGCCGCGCCGCACCGTCCATTCGCCCGGAACGGTCAGGGTGGCCTGGACGAACCGCTGCCGTCCCGACTCGCGGGTGCGCAGATCGGTGAGGTGCACCCGGGGGTCGTCGGTGAGCGGGACGAGGGCCCGCTCGATCAGCTGCACCTCGTCGGGCGGCAGGGTGGCGTCGAGCAGCCCGACCACCGACCGGCGGACCAGGCCGACGCCGGTGAAGACGATGTTCACGCCGACCCCCAGCGCGATCAGCGGATCGAGCCAGTAGAGCCCGGTGAGCGCGACCACCCCGATGCCGACCAGCACCCCGACCGAGGTCCACACGTCGGTCATCAGGTGTCGCCCGTCGGCCTCCAGGGTGATCGACCGGTGTCGTTTGCCGGCCCGGATCAGGATCAGGCCGGTGACCAGGTTGAACACCGAGGCCACCGTGGCCAGCACCATGCCGAGCCCGATGCTCTCCAGCGGGACGGGATTGACGAACCGGCCGACGGCGCCGACGATGATCGCCGCCGCGGCCACCACGATCAGGGTTCCCTCGACCGCCGCGGACAGGTATTCCGCCTTGCCGTGGCCGAAGTCGTGGTTGTGGTCGGCGGGTTTGGCCGAGAGCCGCAGGGCCCACAGGGCGACCCCGGCGGCCAGCAGGTTGACGGTCGATTCGAGGGCGTCCGACCACAGGCCGACCGAGTTGGTGAGCAGCGCCGCCCCGGCCTTCAGCGTGACGGTGAGCACGGCGGTGGCCAGCGAGAGCCACAGGAAACGCTCCAGGAACCGGTGATCGACCGGTTCGGTGGCGGCCTGGTTCTCGGTCATGGTCCTTCCGGGTCGGGCGGGGGCGCCAAGTTTTCCACGGCGTGCCGGCCGAGCTCTCCGGCGTCCACCGTCGACTCCTCGACCACACCGCGGGCCACCGGCCACAGCTGGGGGGAGTCGGCCAGGGCGAGCACGTCGGCCAGGTCGACCGGCCAGACCGGCTCGGGGACCGCGTCCAGGCCGGCGATCGGCAGCCATCGCCACTCGCCGATGGTGACCTTCTCGTCCTCGGTGAACCCGGAGGTGTCGACGTCGAACGGGGCCGGCACCCGCAGCACGTAGAACGACTCGGTCTGGCCCAGCACCTGGTCGGTGTAGCCGTGTACCACGAACCGGTCCAGCAACGGGCCGACCAGCGCCGAGGCGTCCACCCGCAGGCCGGTCTCCTCGGCCAGCTCCCGGACCGCCGCCTGGAGCGGCCGCTCGCCGGGATCGATGCCGCCACCGGGGGTGATCCACCACCGTGACCCTGGGATGCCCGGGTCGCTGTCGGTGAACATCAGCACCCGCTCGCCGTCGGTGACCACCACCCGGACGGCGCTGCGGCTGCGCACGGGACGTTCGGCGGGCTCCACCACCACGAAGCTGCGGCTGCGGAACGGTTCGATCATGCTCACCCCGGGATCTCGATGCTGGCAACGGGCTCCAGCTTCTCATCCAGCACCTGGAAGGTGACCGCTCCGCGGGCCAACTCGAAGGCGACCTGCCCGGTGTTGCGTTCGCCCGGACGCAGGGTGCGCATCGCCAGCGGGGTCTCCAGCTGCGCCCCCACGGTCTGTAGATGGTCGGTGTCGCCGGCGTCGCGGACCTGCACGAAGAACCCGCCGGTGCTGACCGCGCCCGAGACGCCCTCGAAGTCGACGGCCAGCACCAGGTAGGCGGTGCCGTCGTGCGGCGGCAGGACGCCGTTGTCGACCCACGCGGCCCCGGTCAGCGTGACCCGGCCCTCACCTCCGGCGAGACCGAACGGTTGAGCCTGCCCGATGCCGCCGCCGCTGACCGGCGCGCTGGTCGTGGGTCGCGGGGCCGCCTGGGTGCGCAGCACCGAGGGACCCGCGCTCGCCGGTGCGCTGGCCGCTGGCGAGGTGGCGGCCGGCGCGTTGGCGGTAGGGCGGGGTGCGAACAGCAGCCAGGTGCCGGTGACCAGCAGGGCCACGACCAGCACCGCGCTGGTGACCAGGACGAGCCGCGGACGGCGCCCGCGCGGCGACCGGTCCGGGCCCGCAACGGTGCCGGCCGGGTCGCCGGAGGGAGGGGCCCAGCCCGAGACCCCACCGACCTCCGGATGCCCGTGGCCGACGGACTCGTCCGGCCGGTCGAAGTCGGGCTGGCCCGGGCCCGGACGGCCGAGCCCGTTCGTGGAGTCCATGGCGGGGCCCGCTCAGTAGCCCTGCTCGGGCGGCTCGTTGGCGCGGATGCCGGCCCCCACCAGCAGCGGCGTCACGATGCCCACCACCCAGCAGGCCACCTGCGTCCACGACGACAGCACCGACCAGGTCACGTCGAGTTCGAAGTCGGCGTTGAACAGGGCCAGCACCCCGATCATCGCC